>NZ_JALHLX010000013.1:0-42524 GCF_022844385.1 Hydrogenophaga sp.
GCCATCACGTCGCGGCTCGGCGGCTTGCCGGCACCGCCCCAGATGGTCTGGCGGCCCATGGCGATGGGCTCGGCCTTCTCACCCGGCTCGGGCATGAACTCGGGGAACATCTGCACGGGAATGCGCTGCTTGGTGAAGCGCTCGATCTCCATCATGAAACCTTCTTCGTCCAGGCTCACGAGGTTCACCGCGGCGCCGTCGTTGCCCGCGCGGCCGGTGCGGCCGATGCGGTGCACGTAGTCTTCGCTGACGTTCGGGATTTCGTAGTTCACCACGTGCGGCAGCTCATCAATGTCGATGCCGCGGGCTGCGATATCGGTGGCCACCAGGGCCCGGATGTCGCCGCTCTTGAAGCCGGCCAGCGCCTGGGTGCGGGCACCCTGGCTCTTGTTGCCGTGCAGCGCCATCGCCTGGATGCCGTTCTTCGTGAGGAACTCGGCCACGTTGTTGGCGCCGAACTTGGTGCGCGTGAACACCAGCACCTGGCTCCAGTTGTGCTGGTTGATGATGTGCACCAGCAGGGCCTTTTTCTTGCCCCGGCCCACCGGGTGGATCACCTGCGTGATGCGCTGCACCGTGGTGTTGCGCGGGGTCACCTGGATGTGCAGCGGGTCTTTCAACAACGCACTGGCCAGGTCACGGATTTCGTCGCTGAAGGTGGCTGAGAACAGCAGGCTCTGCTTTTCTTTGGGCACCAGCGCCAGGATCTTCTTCACGTCGTGGATGAAGCCCATGTCGAGCATGCGGTCGGCCTCGTCGAGCACCAGCATCTGCACGCCGGAGAGGTCGAGGAAACCTTGCTGCTGCAGGTCGAGCAGGCGGCCGGGGGTGGCCACCAGAATGTCGACGCCGCGTTTCATGGCGTTGATCTGCGGGTTCATGCCCACACCGCCGAAGACGACGGTGGAGGTCAGCGTGAGGTGTTTGCCGTAGGTGCGCACCGACTCTTCAACCTGCGCCGCGAGTTCGCGGGTGGGGGTGAGCACCAGCGCGCGGATGGCCACGCCACCGAAGCGGTTCTTGGCGCGTTCACCATCGGCCAGGCGCTGCAGCATGGGCAGGGTGAAGGCGGCGGTTTTGCCGGTGCCCGTCTGGGCGCCACCGAGCAGGTCGCGCCCGGCCAGCACGGCGGGGATCGCTTCCACTTGAATGGGGGTGGGGGTTTCGTAACCATGCTCACGCACGGCTTGCACGATGGCCGGGGCCAGATTCAGATCGTCAAAGGTCATTTTTTTGGAGGCGCCCGTCCAGGGCGCTGGGGGCATCGGCCACTCCGGAAACCGCTTTGTTGTTGGAAGCGGGAGCCGGCCAGTCTGGGGCAGATGGATTCAGGGGTTTGGTGCCACCAGTGGTTGGCGAGCACCCCAGCGAAAGGCTGGTGTTGAGCCAACTGAAGTGCCCAACGAGCCGTATTGTCGCATGCTGGGATAATCCAGGGTTGCGCGGCCGTCCTGGCTGCAGATTCCTCAGGCACACAGCAATGGCTCAATACGTCTTTTCCATGAACAAGGTCGGCAAAATCGTGCCGCCCAAGCGTCAGATCCTCAAGGACATTTCGCTCTCTTTCTTTCCCGGCGCCAAGATCGGCGTGCTGGGCACCAACGGCTCGGGCAAGTCCACACTGCTCAAGATCATGGCCGGCATCGACAAGGAAATCGAAGGCGAAGCCATTCCGATGCCGGGCATCCGCATCGGTTATTTGCCGCAGGAGCCCCATCTCGACCCCGAACAGACCGTGCGTGAAGCGGTGGAAAACAGCATGAGCGGCGTGCGCGCCGCGCAGAAACGCCTGGAAGAGGTGTACGCCGCCTACGCCGACGAAGACGCCGACTTCGACGCGCTGGCCGCCGAGCAGGCGCAGCTGGAAGCGGTCATCTCCACCTCGGGCACCGACGGTGAACACCAGCTGGAAATCGCGGCCGACGCGCTGCGCCTGCCCCCATGGGATGCGAAAGTGGGCGTGCTCTCCGGTGGTGAAAAACGCCGCGTGGCACTGTGCTGCATGTTGCTGTCCAAGCCCGACATGCTGCTGCTCGACGAGCCCACCAACCACCTGGACGCCGAGTCGGTGGACTGGCTGGAGCAGTTCCTCAAGCGCTTCCCCGGCACCGTGGTGGCCATCACCCACGATCGTTATTTCCTGGACAACGCGGCCGAGTGGATTCTGGAACTCGACCGCGGCCACGGCATTCCGTACAAGGGCAATTACTCCACCTGGCTGGAGCAGAAAGAAGCCCGACTGGAGCAGGAGCAGCGCACCGAAGACGCGCGCACCAAGGCCATGAAGAAAGAACTGGAGTGGGTGCGCCAGAACCCCAAGGGCCGCCAGGCCAAGAGCAAGGCGCGTCTGGCGCGCTTTGAAGAGCTCAGCGATGTGGACTACCAGAAGCGCAACGAGACCAACGAGATCTTCATCCCCGTGGCCGAGCGCCTGGGCAACGAAGTGTTCGAGTTCAAGAACGTCAGCAAGAGCTTCGGCGACCGCCTGCTCATCGACAACCTGAGCTTCCAGATTCCAGCGGGTGCCATCGTCGGCATCATCGGCCCCAACGGCGCGGGCAAGTCCACGCTGTTCAAGCTGATCTCCGGCAAGGAGCAGCCCGACAGCGGCGAAGTGAAGATTGGCCAGACCGTGCGCATGGCCGTGGTGGACCAGAGCCGCGACGACTTGCAGAACGAAAAGACCGTGTGGGAAGACGTCTCGGGCGGTCTGGACATGATCACTGTGGGCAAGTTCCAGATGCCCAGCCGCGCGTACTGCGGCCGCTTCAACTTCTCCGGCGGCGACCAGCAAAAACGCGTGGGCAGCCTCTCGGGCGGTGAACGCGGACGCCTGCACCTGGCCAAGACCCTGGCCGAAGGTGGCAACGTGTTGCTGCTGGACGAACCTTCGAACGATCTGGACGTGGAAACCCTGCGCGCACTGGAAGACGCACTGCTCGAATTCGCCGGTTGCGCGCTCGTCATCAGCCACGATCGCTGGTTCCTTGACCGCATCGCCACGCACATCCTGGCCGCCGAAGGCGACAGCCAGTGGGTGTTCTTCAACGGCAACTACCAAGAGTACGAAGCCGACAAGAAGAAACGTTTGGGTGAAGAGGGCGCGAAACCAAAACGGATGAGATTCAAGGCATTGAAGTGATGCAGGACGTTGAAGCAGCCACGCGCCACTGGCTGGAAAAGGCCGTGATCGGCCTGAACCTGTGCCCGTTCGCGCGGGCGGTCTATGTGAAGAATCAGGTGCGCATCGTGGTGAGCCAGGCGCGCCACCTCGACGCGTTTCTGGACGATCTCGACCGCGAGCTCACCTTGCTCGTGAACACGCCCGCCGAAGAGACCGACACCACACTGCTGGTGCACGCCACGCTGTTCCCCGACTTCGAGGTGTTCAACGACTTCCTGAACGTGGTGGACGACGTGGTGGCCGAGCACGAGCTCGAGGGTGTGATCCAGGTCGCACCGTTTCATCCCTTGTTTCAGTTCGAGGGCACCGAGCCCGACGACGTGACCAACTGCACCAACCGCGCCCCCTTTCCCACGCTGCACCTGCTGCGAGAAGAAAGCGTGGAGCGCGCCGTGGCCAGCGAAGGCGGTGATGCCGACGCCATCGTGGAGCGCAACCTGCAGACCCTGCGCGATCTCGGCGTCGAGGGCTGGCGCGCCTTGATGCAGAAGGCTTGAACTGGCGGCGCTTTGGGCGTCTTTTCCACGTTGTGAACAGGGTTGGGCTTCGTCACAATGGTCCGAACCTCACTTCGGCCCACTTCATCGAAAGAGATCGCCCGCATGGATGCCCAGCCTCAGGCCTTTGACGCCTGCCTCAAGGAGGCCCTCGTCCAGACGCGCGAGTGGGTGCCCCGTTGGCTGGACAAGCTGCACGCCGCGCTCAAGGAAAAGGAGCTGTCGGCAAGGCATCTGAACGACAAACAAGGCCTGGTCGAGGCGCGCACCGCGCTCGAATCCCACCGCGACCTGATCGCTGTCAAATTCATCGAATCGCTCGCGGATGCGGTAGGCAACTCCTTGCCGGCAACCGACACCCTTGGGCGTCCGGCCAAAACCGTGAGCTTTGATGAGCTTGAGCTCATGGCTGACGACCAGGTGCAGGAGACGGTGGAACTCGCCCGTGTGCAGCAGATCGTGAGCATGACGGTGGACCACGAGATCGTGGAGCTGACGGCCCGCTTGTGCACGGCGCAGGGCATGCAGGTGGTGAATCCAGACGCCAACCCTTTGCGCTCCGATGTGGTGGTGGGGGCCTTGATGAAGACACTCAAGGGACTGCATCTGGGCCCTGCTGTGCGCTCTCGCTGGCTGCAGACCGGCGCCATCTTGCTGGGCAACGAACTGCAGGGTCTCTACACACGGCTGAGCGCCTTGCTCGACCGCATGGGGGTGCAGGCGGCAGGCTATGCCGTGGTGCAGTCGCCCGACTCGCGCCCGTTCACCGGCGATGTGCCGGTTCGCCGTGGCGGAGCACCGCAGGACGAAGCGGCGCCCGGCTCTGAAGCTTTGTTGACCCTGGACCACCTGCACCAGCTGCTGGTGGGCAACCTCGATCAATCCGGCGAAGAGGGAACGCATGCGCCCGGCAGCGCCGGCGCAGGCAATGCCATGGTGCGCACGCTGGCCAGCGAAGTGGTCTCCCTCATGCTCAAGCAGATATCTGCCGACGAGCGACTGCTGCTGCCGGTGCGCGAAATGCTGCAGGACATGAAGCCGGCGTTGCTGCAGGTGGCCCGCACCGAACCGCGCTTCTTTGCCGACCGGCAGAACCCCGCACGCCGCCTGCTCGATGCCATCACCGAACACAGCCTCGCTTACACGAACGAGCAGGATCGTGGATACGCCGGATTTTCGCGCCAGGTGCGCAGCATCATCGACGCACTGCAAAAACCCGGTGGCGACCTGACCGACAGATTCTCAGGCTTGCTGCAGGGCTTCAACCGTTCGCAAACCGAGGCCATGGCGCCCGAGCAGGTGCAGGCGCGCGGCCTGGCGGTCAAGACGCTGGTGCGGGTCGAGCAGCGCAACCTGCTGGCCGAACGTGTGGCGGCCGAATTCCGATCGCGCAACGACTTCGCGCGTTCGCCCGGCGTGGTGCGTCGCTTCCTCACCGGCCCCTGGGCGCAGGTGGTGGCGCAGGCGCGTCTGGAAGTCTCCAACGCCACGGGCATGGACACCGCCGAGGTGCCGGCCTTGCGCTACACCGACATCCTGCCCGACCTGCTGTGGTCGAGCCAGCTGGCGTTGGCCAGCCTGAACCGCCCGCGCCTGGTCAAGATCATTCCCGGCGTCTTGCGCACGCTGCGCGAAGGCCTGGACTCGATCGACTATCCAAGGGAACAGGCGGAGTCCTTTTTCCAGGCCCTGATGGGCTTGCACGAAGCCGCCTACAAGACCCAGCGTGCCGAGCCACCGCAAGACTCACCGCCCAGCCAGCAGGGCGACTTCGATCTGGAGCCCTGGATGCAGCCCGCCGAGGCGCGCGACACCGGCTTCATGGACGACATCGCTCCCGAGTCCCAGCCCGACACCCAGCCTTCGTTTGTCGACACGCAGCCCCTGCAGCGGGACTGGGTGGAGCTCAAGGCCGAGATGGCGGCGCAGCAGCCGGTCTCACAACTGAGCGTGGGCACCTGGGTCGACATGTGGCAGGAGGGCCAGGCCGTGCGCTGCCAGATCACCTGGGCCAGCCCGCACGGCACGCTGTTCCTCTTCGCAGGCCCGCATGGCCGCTCGCTGTCCATGACCCGCCGCGGGTTGGACCGTTTGATCGAGCAGGACAAGTTGCGTGTGGTGGCGGACCACGGCGTGGTCAACGAAGCGCTGGACGAAGTGACACGCCAGGCGTGGCTGAACAGCATCAAGGCTTCTGGAATCTAGGCCCCCACGCTCCGCCGCTGCGCGGGTCGCTGCCCCCCGAGGGGGCTGTTTTGCCTTGGGGCGGCCCGGCGGCAAAACGTCAAACCTTCCGCAACAGCTTCTTGCGCACCAGGTGGATGTTGTTGCGCAGGGCATAGAGCTCGTCGGTGTACGACAGGGGCACCACCACTTTCTCCACTTTGGATTCCATCGCGTCGAGCTGTTCGACCAGGTCGGCGGCTGGGTCGGTGCCGGCTTCGAAGCGCTGCTCCACATCGCGCAATTCGGCGTACCAGCGGAAGATCCGCTTGCGGATGCGGAAGGTGTAGAGCGGGGGGACGATGCGCGAGAGCGGCAGGGCGAGTGCCAGGATCAGGCCCATGGCCAGCCACATGCGTTCGATCAGGTTGGCCAGCCAGAAGGGCAGGTAGCGCTGCAGGAACGGAGCGCCGCTCTGGATGGCGCGTGTGGCTTCGGGCGAAATCGGTACTTCGCTGTGTTCCAGGCTGGGGTACTCGCGCGCCTTGCTGAACCAGCCCGAACCGCCATGCAGACTGGTGGCCGTTTGTGCAAACAGCTGCAGGATGGCGGGGTGGGTGTCGCTGTGCGCGAGCAGGCTGGTGGTGGAGGCGACCAGCCGCACATCCCGGGCGGGAATGTTGCGTGCGAGGTCCACCACACCCTGCGGCATCACCACCGGCGTGAGGTAGCCAAAACGCCGGGAATAGGCTTCGCTCTGCGCGAAGTCGAGCAGCCTCACACCCGGGGTCTGCAGCAGCATCTGCACCATCAGCGATTCGGGCGCCGAGGCGAACACCAGGGCGTCGATCTCGCCACCCAGAAACGCCACCGTGGCGGGGGTTTGCTCCAGTTCTGTGAGCGTCATCTGTTTCGCGTCCAGCCGGTTCACGTCCAGCAGTGTGGCGAACAGGCGCGGCACACCGCTGCCGGCGGTGCCCACGTTGACGCGCCAGCCGCTGAATTCAGCGAGGTTGTTCACCACGGGGGACTTGCGCAGGCGTTTGGCCGAATCTTCCCGGTAGAAGAGCCACAGCGGCTCCACAAACAAGCTGCCCAGTGAGGTGATGGTGTCTTCCTCGTCGTAGCCGATGTCGGCTGTGCCGCCCTGCACAAAGCCGAGGTCCGCGCGGCCGGTGCGCAGCAGTTCGAGGTTGGCCGACGAGCCCTCGGACGACAACAGCTCAACGGTGATGCCGTAGCGCGCCAGCGCCTCGGCATACCGTTTGCCGAACTCCGCGTAGGCGCTTTGCTCGGGGCCGGTGGCCAGCACCACCCGCTTGGGCGGGTTGGGGTTGAGCCACCAGTAGGCCGCGCCCAGCAAGGCGATGGTGAGCAGGGCAAATGGGCCGAATGACGCCGCCATCTCGCGCAGCGAAATGAGCGTGTAGCGAAGGGTTTTGGGCATGCCGGGACCTTAGCACGGCCCCTTGTAAAAACCTGTTGCAGCGCAGCGCCCGGGGCGCGCTCAGCGCATCGGTTCGATGCTCATCACGGTGTAGGCGCCGTTGACTTGCGTGGCGGTGAAGCGCACCTTGTCGCCCGCCTTCACCTTGCCCAGCAGCGCCGGGTCGCTCACCTGGAACACCATGGTCATGGGCGGCATATCGAGGTTCTTGATCTCGCCGTGCTTGAGCGAAATCTTGCCGGCGGCGGTATCCACCCTGCGCACCTCGGCCTCGGCCATGGGCAGGCCATCGGCCGCGGTGGATGTGCGCTTGAAACCCGTGTTGCCCGCGTAGTGCTGGTACACGCGGCTGGTGCCGTCGGACTGCACCAGCACCACGTCGTAGGCATCGCGGCGTTCGCCGTACACCGGTCCGTCCATGCCGGGGCTGCCCACCGGCATGCCGGGCACGGCCAGGCCGATAGCCTTGGGTTTTTCGGCCAGCAGGCGGCGGATCTCGCGCGCATTCACGTGGCCTTCGATCACGTAGCCACCGATGAGGCCGGTGTGGCAGGAGCCGAACTTTTCCGGCAAGCCCAGGCGCTTGCGCACCGCCGTGTTGCCGGTGTCGAACACCTGCACCTGGAAGCCGTCGGCCTGCAGGTAGTTCACCCAGTCCTGGCAGCAGCCGCAGTTGGGGTCTTTCCAGACTTGAAGCACCGGCAGGGCGGCGGGTGTTTGTGCCCAGGTGGGCAAGGCCACGGCTGCGGTGAAGGCGGCGGCAGCGCTGATGAGGGAGCGTCGTTGCATGGTGGTCTCCAGTGGAATCAGGCTTTGGGGGCGACGCGGATGGTGCCGCGCATGCCGGCTTCGAAGTGGCCGGCGATCAGGCAGGCGAATTCAAAGTTGCCCGGGCGGTTGAAGGTCCAGACGATCTCGCCGCGCTTGCCGGGTGACACGTGCGCCATGTAGGGCTCGTCGTGCTCCATGTTGGGAAACTTTTTCATCATCTCGGCGTGGACCTTGAGCTCGTCGGCGGTGCCGATCACGATCTCGTGCAGCACCTTGCCGGCGTTGATGGCGCGGATGCGCAGTGTCTCGCCTTCGCGCACGTCGATGTGGTTCGGGCTCATCTTCATGTCGTCTGTCATGCGGATGTCCACGGTTCGGCGGGCCTGGGCTGGCTCGCCGGCGATGCCCCAGGGCTTCTGTTCTTTCACCACCGGTCCAGCGGCTTTGCCGTGTTGTTCGCCGTGGGCGAAGGCGCGCGGCAGGGCCAGCAGCAGGGGCAGGGTGAGCAGGGAGCGTCGTGTGTTGAAGGTCATCTGTGTTCTCCGGAAAAAAGTTCAGTGGTTGCCGTGGCCGCCCGCAGGCTTGCGCACGGTGGCAGCGGGTGCCGTCGTTGAGGTGGGCGCAGCAGGTCGGGCGGCTGTGGGCGCGGTGCCGGTGTCCACCAGCCGCGCCTGCGTGCCGGGCGGCATCGGGTAGACACCGGGGTCGGTGTAGTCGCCGGCCTTCTGGTCGGCGCGCACCTTGAGGGTGGTGAACATGCCGCCCATCTCGATGGGGCCGTAGGGGCCGGTGCCGGTCATCATGGGGAAGGTGTTGGCGGGCAGCTCCATTTCCATTTCGCCCATGTCCGCCATGCCGCGTTCGCCCATCACCATGTAGTCGGGCACGGCGCGCTGCAGCGGCGCCACCAGACCCCGGTGGTCCACGCCGATCATGGTGGGCACGCTGTGGCCCATGGCGCCCATGGTGTGGTGGCTCTTGTGGCAGTGCATGGCCCAGTCGCCCGGCTCGTCGGCGATGAATTCCAGCTGGCGCATCTGGCCCACGGCCACGTCCGCCGTCACCTCGGGCCAGCGCGATCCTTTGGGCGTGGGACCTCCGTCGGTGCCACTCACCTCGAACTCGATGCCGTGGATGTGGATCGGGTGGTTGGTCATGGTGAGGTTGCCCACGCGCACCCGCACACGTTCGCCCAGTTTGGCCACCAGCGGCGTGATGCCCGGAAACACGCGGCTGTTCCAGCTCCAGATGTTTTGGTCGAGCATGGTGTTGACCTGCGGCGTCATGCTGCCGGGCTCCACGTCGAAGGCGTTCAGCAGGAAGCAGTAGTCGCGCTGCACGTCTTCAATGAGCGGGTGCTTCGCCTTCGGGTGCGTGACCCAGAAGCCCATCATGCCCATGGCCATCTGCACCATTTCGTCGGCGTGCGGGTGGTACATGAAGGTGCCGGGGCGGCGCGCGGTGAACTCGTACACAAAGGTCTTGCCCACCGGGATCTGCGGCTGGTTCAAACCGCCCACACCGTCCATGCCGTTGGGCAGGCGCTGGCCGTGCCAGTGGATGGTGGTGTGCTCGGGCAGGCGGTTGGTCACGTAGATGCGCACCTGGTCGCCTTCGACCACCTCGATGGTGGGACCCGGGCTCTGGCCGTTGTAGCCCCACATGTTGACCATGAAGCCGGGCGCCATTTCGCGCACCACGGGCTCGGCCACGAGATGGAATTCCTTCACGCCCGCGTTCATGCGCCAGGGTGCGGTCCAGCCGTTGAGCGTGACCACCGGGTTGTAGGGTCGGCCAGCACCGGTCACGCCCGGGGGCATCCAGGGCGGTGCGGTGTTGGCTGAGGTTTGTTGCACCGGCTCGGGGATGGCGGCCAGGGCCACGCGGCTCACGCTGGTGGCGGCCACTGCGCCCACGGCGGCGCCGGTCAGCCAGTTTCTGCGGTTCATGGTTTTGTTCATGTCAGTGTCCTGCCGGGGCTTTGGCGGCGCCTGCGCCGGTGTTGGAAGCGGTGTCGGGGCCAGCGTAGTCGGCGCCGGCGAGAAGGGCTTGCCAGTCGGCCTGGGCGCGCCAGTAGTCGCGCCGGGCCTGCAGTGCAGCGTCGAGCGACTGCATGCGTTCGCGCGCGCTGGCCAGCAACTCCCAACTGCTTTGGAGCATGCCGTTGTAGCGCAGCAGGGTTTCCTGCTCCAGCGCAGCTTGCAGTTGTGCGACCACGCCTTGCGCGTGCAGCGCGCTGGCGTGGCGCGCCTGCAGGTTGGCCCAGGCCTGGCGAGCCATGGAACGTCGTTCACTCGCTGCACGCAGCAACCGGGCTTCGGCGTCGATCGAGCGTTCCAGCGTGTGGTCACGCAGCAGCGACAGGTTGTCGATGTGCGGCGGGGTTGGCCTGGTGCCAGGCGCGGGCATCGCTGCCAGCGCGGCCTCCACGGCGGTTTGCCAGTCTTGCCGGCGACCAGGGGTCAGGGCGGCCAGCCCGCGTTGTGCTTCGATCTGTTGCTGCGCCAGCAACGGGTCAGCGCGCAGCACGGCCGCTTCCAGCGTGGCTTCGCTCAGGCCTTCGCCCGGCGTGGCGCGCGATGGCACGGGAGGCAGGCTGGCGGGCAGGCGCTCACCGAGCTGCGCCACGGTTGCCGCGTCCCACATGCCCAGCAGTTGCGCCAGCCGTTCCCGGGCGGCCAGGGCCGCCGCTTGCGCGTTCACGCTGGCCTGCCATGCGCTGGCTTCTGTCAGCTGCTCGCGCATCAGCCGGGCCTGGCTCCAGTTGCCGGCCACCACCATGCGACGACCGAGCTCACTGCCGGTGCGGGTGGCGTCCCACATCTCGCCCGTCTGGCGCCAGCTCTGGCGGGCGCTCACGGCATCCACCCAGGCGCGCTGCAGGTCGCGCACATGTTTCGCGTAGGCCACCTGCACGGCGCCTGCTTCCAGCGCGTTCATGCCGGCCCGGGTGAACAGGTCGGGCCGCTGGCGCAGGGACAGGCGCAAGGCCTGCGCCACATCCAGTGGTTCCGCCTTGGCGGCGGCGTCTGGGCCCGGCGTGACCATTTCACCGGGGTTGCTGGCCTCCCAACGCAGAAGGTCGATATGACCGCGCGGAAATTCGGCCACACGCTCGTTGGCGCGTTGCCAGATCTCGCGCGCCCGGGCAAGGTCGGCCGGGCGTTCCGGTGCCGCCGTTGCGCCGGCGGCGGGCAGGGTCATCGGTGCTGGTGCCGATGAGGGGGTTGCCGGATTGGCGGCCTGCAAGGCGCCAGCTGTTAGCGCCAGCGCCGGCCAGCAGGCCGTTGACAACGCAAGGCTCAAGGCGGCCAGGCGACCGGGGGTGCTCTTCAAAGGCGGTGACAACCGCCGCAAAACCATCATGGGAATCTCCTGAAATCACGGACCGGCGCCCGCTGACGCAGCCTGATCGGGCCGCTGCGGACGCACCTGTGGTGTGTGAACTCAGGAAATGGGTGGTTTGATGCCCCGTTGGGCCTCGCTGCTGGCAAAACGCTCGGCGGGTGGGGTCAGCTGGCGGTGCACGCCGGGCATTGACTGCAGTGCAGGCACTGCGGTGGCCAGGGCAGGCACGTTGCAGACATCGCAGGCGTTGTGCTGGTGATCTGCGCTGCCGCCTTCATGCTGGGCGTGCTCGTCGCAGGCGCATTGATCGTGATCGGCACCGTGTTCGTCCATCGCCACGGATGCGTGGACAGGCATGGTGAGCATCTCAACCGCCATGGCGTCGCCCACCCAGCCGCGCAGGGGCAGCAAGGCAATCATGAGGACGAGGAACCAGTGGCGCATGGACATGAATGATACGGACAGCAGGGCGTTGGTTCCATCCAGGGCGGTGGATGGCACGTTTTCAGGTGGGGCATTGCAGCACCAGCGCCTGCAGCGGTTGCGTCAGCACTGCCCAGTAGCCTGCGACATCGGTGCCGGGGACGGATGCAATCGTTGCAGTGAGCACCTGGCCGTCCCGGCGCAAGTGCAGGGCAGGCGCCGAGGCTGAAGGCATGGCCATCTTCAGATGAGAGATGGCGGCTGCTCTAGCCCGTCCCAGCGGGCTTGCAGGCGAACCGACGGGAGGCAACGGGATGGGGTCGCAGCGGCGGTTTCAGCGGATGTCAGGGGCAACGCCGAAACGAACTGGCTCTGGCTGCTGCGCCGGCGCCACCATGCTTGCAGACCTGACCGGCGTGGACACCGCAGGTGGCAAGACCATGCCGCGTTCCTGCATGACGGCGCGCAGCCGGTCCGGGTAGTCGGTGATCAGGCCGTCCACGCCCCAGTCGATCAGCCGTGCCATGTCGCTGATGTCGTTCACCGTCCACGGGATCACGCGCAGGTTGAGTGCCCTGGCACGTGACAGCGTGGCTTGGCTCAGATCGCTGAAATGGGGAGACCACAACTTGCCGCCTGCGGCGGCGACCATGCTCGGTGCGTCGTCAAAATCGCCGAGCTTCAGGCCGGAGGTCCATGCGCCGTCTGCGAGCGTGTTGAAGCGCGGAAGCTGGGCTGACAGGAAGGACAGCGGCAGATGGGGAGCGAGGGCCTGACCTGCCTTGAGGACGCGCCAGTCGAAGCTCTGCAGCGTTGTGCGCGAACCCATGCCGTGGGTGTTGATCACGGCCATGACGGCTCGCACGAAGGCTTCAGGCGCGGGTGATTCGGCTGGACGCAGCGGATGGCGCTTGAGCTCGATGTTGAAGCGCACATGGTTCGCCCCCAGCCGCTTGATCCGTTCGAACACGGACGCCAGCGTGGGAATGCGTTCACCATCGGCCGGTGACTGGTTGGCGAAGTCGCGTGCGTATCGGCTCGACGGATTGATGCGGCCCACATCCAGGCCGGAGATTTCATCAAGGCTCAACTGGTTGAAAGGCTTGCCGCGGGCCTGCAGCCACTGGCCGCTGGCGTCGCGCGTGATGTCGGGATTCGGGGTGGTGTCGTGCGAAACCACGGGCACGCCTTCGGCGCTGAGCACCACGTCGAATTCGAGCGTGGTCACGCCGATCGACAGCGCCTGCTCGATGCCCGCGAGCGTATTCTCGGGCGCCAGCCCTCGGGCACCGCGGTGACCCTGCGCGTCAAACGCCAGCGCAGCACCGGCACACCACATCGACAGGCCCAGCGCGGTGGTGCAACTCCAGCGCAGCCAGGAGAGCCGTTGAACGGTGAACGGGGGTGATGTGGTCATGTGGGGCCTCCTTGCAAACCCGCGCATTGTCTCAGCGCCACATGACCCTCACAAGTCAAAAACCCTGCTGTGAAAAGAAGCCTTGTGAATCAATGGCCGAGGATCTTGGAGAGGAAGTCCCGGCTGCGCTCGTTCTGCGGATTGTTGAAGAATTCGGTGGGCGTGTTCTGCTCCACGATCTGACCCTGGTCCATGAAGATCACGCGGTCGGCCACGGCCTTGGCAAAACCCATTTCGTGCGTCACGCAGATCATGGTGATGCCCAGGTTGGCGAGTTCCACCATCACGTCGAGCACCTCCTTGATCATCTCCGGGTCGAGCGCCGAAGTGGGCTCGTCGAACAGCATGATCTTGGGCGTGAGGCACAGCGCGCGCGCAATCGCCACGCGTTGCTGCTGGCCGCCAGAGAGTTGCAAGGGGTACTTGCCGGCCTGCTCGGCAATGCGCACGCGCTCCAGCTGCACCATGGCCCTTTCCTCGGCCTCTTTCTTCGGCATCTTGCCCACCCACATGGGCGAGAGCGTGAGGTTCTCCAGCACGGTGAGGTGCGGAAAAAGGTTGAACTGCTGGAACACCATGCCCACGTTCTTGCGCACCTGGTCGATCGCCTTGATGTCGTCGGTGAGCTCGATGCCGTCAACGAACAGATGGCCCTGCTGGTGTTCTTCGAGCCGGTTGATGCAGCGGATCAGCGTGGACTTGCCCGAGCCGGACGGCCCGCACACCACGATGCGCTCGCCCTTGGCCACGTCGAGGTCGATGTCGCGCAGCACGTGGAAATCATTGCCGTACCACTTGTTGACTTTGTCGAAACGGATGATGGGTTCTGTCATGTTGTTCTTTCAGCGCGCCTTGCTGGCGGAGAGTTGTTTCTCGACCCACAGGCTGTAGCGGGACATGGCGAAGCAGACGATGAAGTAGATGAGGGTGATGAACAGGTAGGCCTCGAGCTTGAACGGGCGCCAGTTCACGTCGGCGTTCAGCGCCAGTGCCAGGGCACCGGTGAGTTCGTAGAGCGAGACGATGGTGACCAGCGAGGTGTCCTTGAACAGCGAGATGAAGGTGTTCATGATGCTGGGCACCACCATGGCCAGCGCCTGCGGCAGCACGATCTTGCGTTGCGTCTGCCAGTAGGTCAGGCCCAGCGTGTCGGCCGCCTCCAGCTGCCCTTTGGGGATCGCCTGCAAGCCGCCGCGGATGATCTCGGCCATGTAGGCCGCGGCAAACAGGGTGATGCCGGCGATCACGCGCACCAGCACGTCCAGCGTCACCCCTTGAGGCATGAACAGCGGGAACATGAACGAGGCCATGAACAGCACCGAGATCAGCGGCACACCGCGGATGAGCTCGATGTAGACGATGCAGGCGGTGCGGATGGCGGGCAGCCGCCCGCGCCGTCCCAGCGCCACCACCACCGCCAGCGGGAAGGCGAAGAAGATGGACAACGTCGCCAGCATCACGGTGAGCGGCAGGCCGCCCCAGAGGTCGGTGCGCACATCGGACAGGCCGAACACGCCGCCGCCCATGAGGGTGAAGAACAGCGCCAGGATGACGACCCACATGATGGCCAGCCAAGGCTTCCAGAAGAAGCGCACGCAACTCAAAACGAGGCCGCCCATCATGAGCGAAGTGGCCACCAGCGGACGCCACTGTTCGTCGAACGGATAGCGGCCAAACAGGATGATGCGGTACTTCTCGGTCACCACGCCCCAGCAGGCGCCGATGCCGCGCGCGGCCTGGCAGGCGTCGGCATCGGCGCGCACCACGGCGTCGATGAAGAACCAGCGGATGAAGCCCGGCAGCACCCAGGCCAGCAGGCCCAGCACAAACACCGTGACCACGGTGCTGCGCACGTCGGCAAAGAGGTTGCGCCGCATCCAGGGGATGAGGCCCGAAGTTTTGACCGGGGAGGGCCGGGGGGCGATGGGTGTGAACGTGTCGGACATGTTCATCGCTCCTTGATCGCCACGCGCTGGTTGTACCAGTTCATCAGCAGCGAAGTGCTGAGCGAGGTGGTGAGATAGACCAGCATGATGATGGCGATGCATTCCACCGCACGGCCACTCTGGTTGATGGTGGTGTTGGCGATCGACACCACGTCGGGGTAGCCGATGGCCACCGCCAGTGACGAGTTCTTGGTCAGGTTGAGGTACTGGTTGGTCAGGGGCGGCACGATCACCCGCATGGCCTGTGGCAGCACCACGAGCTTCATTTTCTGGCGCGGATTCAGGCCCAGCGCGGCGGCCGCTTCGTCCTGCCCGCGGCTGACCGACTGGATGCCGCTGCGCACCACCTCGGCCACGAAGGCGGACGTGTACATCACCAGCCCGACCAGGATGGTCATGAATTCCGGCGTGGCGGCCACACCACCGTCGACCATGAACACCAGTTGTTCGGGCACGTTCCACTCGCTCGGCATGCCCGAGACGACCCAGCCGATCACGGCAAACGCAGCGATCAGCGCAATCGGCGTCCAGAGCCGGTCGCCGTCGCGCCCGGTCGCTTCAAACCGCTTCTGCACCCATTGCAGCCACCCCCAGCCCGCCACCAGGCCGACGGCGGCTCCGGCCACCACGGCGCCCAGGCCCGCAGTCGGGTAGGGAAAAGAGAATCCGCCTTTGCTCAGGAAGAACAGGTCGGCGACATTCCAGGCCTCGTTGGACGGCGGCAGGATCTCGATGAAAACGAGGTACCACATCAGCAGTTGCAGCAGGATCGGGACGTTGCGGAACAGCTCGACGTAGCCGTAGCAGAGGCCGCGCACCAGGCCGTTGCGGGAGAAGCGGCCCACGCCGAGCAGCACACCGAGGATGGTGGTGAACACGATGCCCAGGGCCGCGACCTTCAAGGTGTTGAGCACCCCGACCCAGATGGCTTTGCCATAGCTTTCGCTGGGGTCGTAGGCGATGACGGTTTCGCCGATGTCGAAGCCGGCACTGGCGCCGAGGAAATCAAAGCCGCTCTGGATGCCGCGCGCTGCCATGTTGCGCTGCGTGTTGTGAGCGAGAAACCAGATGCCCAGCGCGATGAGGACCAGTGCGACGAACTGGAACAGCAGGCCACGCGTGGCCCGGCTGTTGAGCGACCACTGGCGCTTCGGAACAGGGGGAGGAAGGGATTTCAAGACAGCCTCGGATGTATGTGAACCCGCAAGTGGGTGTAAAGAAGCACCAGGCTTTCGCTCTGGTGCTCTCGACTGTCATGCCGCCGCATTGCGCGGCGGCTCTTTGCATCAGCGAACAGGCGGGGCGTACATCACGCCACCCTTGCTCCACAGGTTGTTGACGCCGCGCGGCAGACCGATGGCGGTCTTCGGACCCACATGGCGCTCGAAGATTTCACCGTAGTTGCCGGTGGCCTTGATGGCACGGTAGGCCCACTCCTTGTCCAGGCCCAGCAGCTTTCCGGTGTCTTCGGTGCCCGCACCCAGCAGGCGCATCACGCCCGGGTTGGTGCTGCTGGCCTTCATCTGGTCGACATTCGCCTGGGTCACTTCGTACTCTTCGGCTTCCAGCAGGGCAAAGCCCACCCACCGCACGATCGCAGCCCACTCGTCGTCACCGCGGCGCACGGCCGGGCCGAGGGGTTCCTTGGAGATCAGCTCGGGCAGGATCACGTGGTCGTCGGGCTTGGCCATGTCCTTGGCGCGGCTGGAGGCCAGGCCGGAGGCGTCGGTGGTGTAGGCCTGGCAGCGGCCGGCGGAGTAGGCGGCCAGTGCGGCTTCCAGCTTCTCGAACACCACGGGTTTGATGTTGAGCTTGTTGGCGCGCGAGTAGTCGGTGAGGTTGAGCTCGGTGGTGGTGCCGGACTGCACGCACACCGTGGCGCCCTTGAGCTGCTTGGCGCTCTTCACATTGAGCTTCTTGGGCACCATGAAACCCTGGCCGTCGTAGAAGTTCACGCCGGTGAAGGTCAGGCCCAGGGAGGCGTCGCGCGTCAGGGTCCAGGTGGTGTTGCGCGCCAGCATGTCGATCTCACCGGATTGCAGCGCCGTGAAACGCTGTTGGGCGGTCAGGGGCACATAGCGCACCTTGTTGGGGTCGTTGAGCACGGCCGCTGCCACCGAGCGGCACACGTCCACGTCCATGCCGCTCCATTTGCCCTGGCTGTCGGCCGCCGAGAAGCCGGGCAGTGCGGTGTTGACCCCACAGATCAGCTCGCCTCGTTTCTTGATGGCATCCAGGTCCTTGCCCGCGTGGGCAGGCATGCTGGCCAGGGTGGCCGCGGCGCTCAGGCCCAGGGCCGCCAGTTTCAGGGTTGTCGTCTTCATCAGGTCTCTCCGTTGTGTTTGAAAGGATTTCGTCGGCATTCAGTGCGCACCTGTTGGGTGCACACCGCGACCGCAACTGAATGTATCCCCGGGGTTTTCGGCCCGGGATCGGGGTTTACGTGGGAAAGCCATGCAAAACGAACATGACAACATCGTGTCGGCTGCACATACACACCCGAGGCTTCGGGTACGCAGGTTCCGTGCCATTGCAGCGCCTGAGCTGGTGGTCTCTCCGGCGACAAGTTGTGTTTTTGTTCGAAGGATCTGACCCGTATCCTGTGCCTCGCCCATAGAACAACGGAGACCAGCGCATGAGCAACAGCAACACGGCCGAAGCGGGCTTGACCGCGCCGCACCACCGCTTCTGGCCCCAGCGCCTGCCGCACCGGATCACGCCGCCGGCCACTTCGCTGTGGCACAACCTCGCGGTGAGCGCGCTGCGCTACCCGGACAAAACCGCGCTGGTGTTCTTTGACCAGGTGCTCACCTACGGCCAACTCTTCGATCAAGCCGAGCGGCTGGCCGCGCACCTGCGCGAGCAAGGCGTGCAGGACGGCGACCGCGTGATCCTGCTGATGCAGAACTGCCCGCAGTGGGTGGTGGCGCACTTCGCGATCCTGCGGGCCAATGCGGTGGTGGTGCCGGTCAACCCGATGAACCGCAGCGACGAGCTGCAGCACTACATCACCGACCCCGATGCGCGCGTGGCCATTGCCGCGGCCGACCTCGCTGACGAGCTGATCAAGGCGAACGCCGAAGTTCCCGAAGCCGCTCGCCTGCGCCACCTGATCGTGTCGCACTACAGCGATGCCTTCGGTGCGCAGGCCGAGGTGCCTCCAGCCTGGTCCGACTGGCTGGGTGCGCGCCACGCGGTGCCCACGCTGCCCGGTGGCACCGCGCACGACTGGGCCGATGCACTGGCCTGCACCGGCGCGGTGCCCGCCCACAACCGGGGCCCGGACGACCTCGCCGTGTTGCCCTACACCAGCGGCACCACCGGGCTGCCCAAAGGCTGCATGCACCCGCACCGCACGGTGATGCACAACGCGGTGGCCGTGGGCCTGTGGACCAACAGCACGGTGGAAAACGTGGGCCTGCTGGTGGTGCCCATGTTCCACATCACCGGCATGGTGGCGGGCATGCACGCGGCTGTGTATGCCGGGGCGACCATGGTGGTGATGCCGCGCTGGGACCGCGACCTTGCCGGCCAGCTCATCTCGCGCTGGCGCGTGACCCACTGGACCAACATCCCCACCATGATCATCGACCTGCTCGCGAGCCCGCGCTTCGACCAGTACGACCTCTCCAGTCTGGTGCTGGTGGGCGGCGGGGGTGCGGCCATGCCCCAGGCGGTGGCGCAGCGGCTGCTGGAGCAGTACGGCCTGCGCTACTCGGAAGGTTATGGCCTGACCGAGACCGCCGCACCCTCGCACAACAATCCGCCCGACCACCCAAAGCAGCAGTGCTTGGGCATTCCCTTCCTGAGCACCGAAGCTCGTGTGGTCGACCCGATCACGCTGGAAGAGATGCCACAGGGTGAGGCCGGCGAGATCATCATCTGCGGGCCCGAGGTGTTCGACGGCTACTGGAAACGCCCCGAGGCCACCGAGGCCGCGTTCATCAACATGGATGGCAAACGCTTCTTCCGCTCGGGCGACCTCGGCCGCATCGACGAAGACGGCTACTACTTCATCACCGACCGGCTTAAACGCATGATCAACGCGAGCGGCTTCAAGGTCTGGCCGGCCGAGGTGGAGGTGTTGATGTTCAAGCACCCGGCCATTGCCGAAGCCTGCGTGATCGCCACCAACGACGCTTACCGCGGGGAGAGCGTGAAGGCCGTGGTGGTGCTGCGCGAGTCGCACCGGGCCACCACCACCGAGCAGGACATCCTGGACTGGTGCAGGGAACACATGGCGGTCTACAAGTGCCCGCGTACTGTGGAGTTTGTGGCTGCCCTGCCCAAAAGCGGCAGCGGCAAGGTGATGTGGCGCTTGCTGCAGGAGCAGGAAGCTCGCAAGTCAGCGCCGGCACAATGACGGTATGCCCTCCATTGCCCACATCTTCCACCGCCTCTGGCAACCGCGCCGCAGCCTGTTCTGGCTCATGCTCGGGTTCAACGCGCTCTCCAGTTTCATGATCGGCTTCCTGCAGTTGAACGATCCGCCGATGGGTATCCGCCTGGTGGTCAGCCTGTTTGCTCTCGCGAATTCCCTCATCGGCTGGTGGCTCACCGTGCGCCTGTGGCGCGAGACCGATCCGAACCGTCCCCCCGACACACCTGCTTAGGGAATCTCCATGTTCAAAGCCCTCGTCATCACCAAACCCGAGACCGGTTACCGCTGCGACCTCACCGAACTGGACGAGGCGCAACTGCCCGCCAGCGGTGACGTGACGGTGCGCGTGGCGTACTCGACGCTGAACTACAAGGACGGCCTGGCCATCACCGGCAAGTCGCCCGTGGTGCGCAGTTTTCCCATGGTGCCCGGTATCGACTTCGCAGGCTCGGTCACGCAGAGTGATCACCCGAAGTGGAAAGTGGGTGACCGTGTGCTGCTCAACGGTTTTGGCGTGGGTGAAACCCACTGGGGCGGCCTGGCGCAGATGGCACGCGTCAAGGGCGACTGGCTGGTGGCCTTGCCCGAGACACTGAGCGAACGTGACGCCATGGCGGTGGGCACGGCGGGCTACACCGCCATGCTGTGCGTGATGGCGCTGCAGCGGCACTGGCTGGAGGCTGGCGTGGCCCCGGGCAGCGGCGAGGTGCTGGTGACCGGTGCCAACGGCGGCGTGGGCAGTGTGGCCATATCGCTGCTGGCAGGCCTGGGTCACACCGTGGTGGCGTCGACAGGGCGCCCACAAGAAGCGGACTACCTCAAGTCCCTGGGGGCCGCAACAGTGATCGACCGCAGCGAGTTGAGCGCGCCTGGCAAACCGCTGCAAAAGGAGCGCTGGATCGGTGTGGTGGATTCGGTGGGCAGCCACACCCTGGCCAACGCCTGCGCGAGCACGCGCTACGGCGGCGCCGTGGCCGCCTGTGGCCTGGCCCAGGGCATGGACCTGCCCGCCAGCGTGGCGCCCTTCATCCTGCGCGGCGTCACGCTGTACGGCGTCGACAGCGTGATGGCCCCGATGGCCCGGCGCGAAGCCGCCTGGGAAACATTGGCGAAAACCCTGAACCGCACACGGCTCGCCGCCATCACCACCGAGATCGGACTGGCCGAAGCCATCGCCTCGGCCAGCGACATCCTGGCCGGTCGGGTGCGCGGTCGGCTGGTCGTGGACGTGAATTGCTGAGGAAAGTTCCCGCGGCGTGTTACAAACCCGGGGGGGTAGGGCGGAATACACGCCTTTTTGACGCGTTGTCTTGACCAGTGGCATCTTTGCCGGGGACATATTCCGAATCCATGCGCATCTTCACCACCATCCTGGACACCGTCGCGCAGCGCCTGATGAGCGAGTCCACGCGCCACGACCCAGCGGCACTGTCCCGCATCCGCCGCGCCATGATCGACCTCATGCCCAACGATGCCGGTTGGGAAGACGAACGCTTGCGGCACCGGCTGCTGGTGGCCGTCGACCCGAAAAGCCTGTGGTTTTTGCGGGTGGAACTGCACCAGCGCCTGTGCCGGTCGATGGGAGAAGAGGCTGCGCTCGAAAGCGTGCAGGCACTGTGGCCGCTGTTCGAAGACAGCATCGAGCCCTCGCTGCTGGGCAAGCGCCCCGGCCGGCGCGGCGGCGGCCAGCGCGGTGACACGCCGCCCGGCCGCTGAAGGCTTTCAGGACGGGCCGCTCACCGTGCCCCGGTAGGCGTGCCACGTGGCGTGGCCCACCACCGGTCCCGCGACCAACAGACCCACAAAATACGGCAGCATCGCCAGGCCCACCAGCAGCGTGATGCATGCGCCCCACAGCAGCATGACGCCCGGGTTCTGCAGGCAGGCGCGGATGCTGGTCAGACCCGCCGAGATCGCGTCCACGCGCCGGTCCAGGATCATGGGAATGGAGATCACGCTGGTGACGAAGATCAGACCGGCAAAGACACCACCCACCACCGAGTAGGTGATGAGGAACGACAGGTTGTCGGGATTGAACAGCTGGGTCAGCAAGTTCGCGGTGGAGGGCATGGTGTTGAAGGTCACCGCAAACACCACGAGCGAGGCGCGGCCCCACAGCATCTCCAGGATCAGCAGCACGCCCGCAAAGATGGCCATGGTGCCTTGGGTGGGCCGCCACGCGAGCAGCGAGGCGCGCAGCGACGGCCGCTGGCCAACCTGCAGCGAGCGGCTGGCCTCATACAGACCCAGACAGAGGAATGGCCCCATCAGCAGGAAGCCTGCGCTCAGCGCCAGCACATAGGCCGGCGCGGCGCGAAACATGGCCAGCAAGGCGTGGCCCATGAGGAAAAAACACAGGCCGTAGAAGAGTCCGATGCGCGGGCAGCGCGCGAAGTCTGCCCAACCCAGGCGCAACCAGCGCAGCGGATCGCTTGCGCGCAGCGTGGTGATCTTCAGGTCGAACACCGACGGCGGGCGTGGCGGCTCGGTCGGGCTGTCGTTGGCGGGCGTGGCATCGGCCATGGCGGTCTCCTCTGTGGTTGTTGATTGAACCACCAACCGCCAGGTCAGGCCGCTGTCGCGACGGGTGTCGTGATGCGGCGCATGTGCAGGGCCAGCGCGGCGTCCAGTGACTGCGAATGCCGGCTGAACCAAGCCCCCAGCTCGGCCGCCATCTGCCGCACCGGTGCAAGGTCACCGCGCTGCGCCTTTCCCAGCCCCTCGCGCAACAGGTTGAGCACCACCCGGTGCTCCAGGGTGTGCTGTTCGGTGGTGGCAAAGGCCTCGCTGCGCATCCAGGTGTCTTCCGTGCCGAAATGCGTTGCCGTGTGCTGCACCAGCGCCTGCCAGGCGTCGACCAGGTCGTCGTCGGACGCGGCCTGCGCGCGGCCCAGCAGTTCCATGAATTCCCGGTTCATCCCGTCCATGGGCTCGAACCCCAGCCACAGCGCAGGTGTCCATTTCAAGGCTTGCATCGTTGTCTCCATGACCAGATACCAACTGGTGTGGGCGCAGCTTGCACCGCGCGGCGCGAAAGCGATTTGATCCAGCGCATGAAAACGCTTCAGACGGCATCGGACCACCTGGAGCCGACCAGTAAACTGCCGCTCCATGACCAGCGAATTCCAGCCCCCCTACCTTCCCCTTCAACAGCTCGACACGTCCCTCAAGACCGTCGGGTTTGCGCTGCTCAGCGCGGCCAGCGTTGCCGAATGGCTGCCCGCCAATCAGGCCGAACTGCGGGCCCTGCACGCGGGCTGGGACCACCTGCCGGCCGACGCCTACCTGAAGGACGGCGGGCGCTACCGCAGCCGGCGCCACAGCTGCTTTGTGGTCGACGGTGAGCGGGTGCAACAGGCGCCTCACCGCGCGCACTGGCAGCCGCTGGAATACAACGCCCTGCACGGCGGCATGCAGCGCTGGTTCGAGCCCATGGAGCCGGCCGTGGTGGCGCAGCCGGTCTGGGGCCGTTTGCTCACGCGCCTGGGTGAGGCCGCCAGCGCGTTGCGTGGCCAGCAGCCCTGGTTTGTGGAGGCGCACCCGTTCCGCATCGACACCACCGACGGCATCGGCCGGCCCACACCCGAAGGCGCGCACCGCGACGGGGTGGACCTGGTGGCCGTGTTCATGGTGGACCGCCAGGGCATCAAGGGTGGCGAGAGCCGCGTGTTTGAAGCCAACGGACCGGGCGGCCAACGCTTCACCTTGCGCGAACCGTGGTCGCTGCTGCTGCTGGACGACGCGCGCGTGATCCACGAGAGCACACCCATCCAGCCGCTGGAAAGCGACGCCCTGGGCTGGCGCGACACGCTGGTGGTGACCTGCCGCGCCGGCGGGTTTCAGGGCGACTGAACAGGCTCTGACCCGCCCGGACCCGCACTGGATGGAAAGCGCGCGCAGCGTGGCTGCACGTTGCGGATTCAGCGGCGGATCGCGTTGGGAAAATACAGCGCCGTGAGGCTGCGGCTGTGCACCGGTGAGAAATTGTCGGCCAGCACCGTGGCGCCACTGCCGTAGCGGCGCCATTCGCGCACCCAGTGCAGTTGGTCGCACACCTCGGCCAGTCCCACGGTCTCGCGATCGCCGATCAGGATGCCATGTACGCGCAGCGCCAGTCGCTGCTTGGCGTCGCGCAACAGCGCCAGGGTCTGGTGGGTCACGCCGAACTCGCCGTCGCTCACGATCAGCAGGTCGGCCTCTTGCCACTCGGCCGTGTGCACCAGTTCGACGGCGCGCTCCATCGGCGTCTGCACGTCGGTGCCGCCGTCGAAACTCTGGCCCATGAGGTCGAGCAGGTGCGACAGGCCCTCAGCGTCCATGGCCATGTCGCGCTCCAGCAGTTCGTCGGGTCCGCCAAACGCCAGCAGGCGGCAGGCGCGGCGGCCGGCGTGGGCGCTGCGCAGGGCCTGCAGCACGCAGGCCTTGGCCACGTTTTCCGGCGCGCCGCGCATCGAGCCTGAGGTGTCCAGACACACGATCAGCGGGCCGCGCCCCGCATGGCTGGTGGATCGGCGCAGGGCTTGTGGTTCGGGCTGCGGCAACGGGCGGCGCGACTGTTCGCGTGCGCGGTCGTCGTAGGTGAGCAACTGCGCTTCGGCAAACCGCGCGCGCCACAGGCGGCGCAGCACCGGGTGGGTGAGGTTGAGGCTTTCGCCACCGGTCATGCGCGCCAGCGTGCGCGAGCGGCGCACGCCGTCCACCGAGGTGGGTTCCGGTCGGCGCTCTTCTTCGTCGGCCGGGTGGCGGGCTGCGGGCATGTGCTGGCGCGCATCGGGCAGGGTGGTGGTGGCGGGTGGGTGCTGCGCCTGTTCACGCCGGCCCACGCCGTCAATGAAGCGCGCGAGCTGCGGCAGACGCTGCAGCAATTCACCGATGCGCCGCGCCTCGCCCCATTCACGCCGGTTCAGGTGGCCTTGCAGATCGTCCCAGCGCAGGTGGGCCAGATCGCCCAGCGACTGCAGCAGCGACAGCACCTCGTCCCAGCCCTGGCGCTGCACGTCCCAGGTCTCGCGGAATTCACCTTTCATGCGCGCGATGGCCTGGTCGCGTGGTTCGTTGGCCGGGCGGTCGATCAGGCTGTCCAGGTGCCACAGCAGGCTTTGCATCACCTGCCGGGTGAGCGGTGCGCTGCCTTGGGTGAGGGTCAGCAGTTCCAGTTCCACGAGCAGCGGGCGCAGCGCCTGCGTGGCGGCGGCATCGCCGAAGTCGTCCGCTGTATCGGGCAGGGCGCCGGCCATCAGCGCGTTCATCCAGCGGGCCATGTGGGGCAGGCGCGCGGCAGGCAGCCCACTGCTGCACACCACGGCCCAGCGCCAGAGCTCGCGGGGCAGGGTATCGAGGTGGTGGTAAGGGGCTGAGGTGGTCGGCACCATGGCGCCCTCCAGGGGATCAGGCGTCTTGCCAGGTCACTGGCGCAGGCCGATCCACTTTCGTTTCATCCACCGGCAAGCCCGCGAATCCTTCGCGCGTGGTCTGGAGTTGCGCCAGCAGCGAAGCGACACCGGTGCAGCGGCCCAGGTGCACCGATTCAATCTGCGCCAGCCACGACGGCGGCAGCCAGTCGTGCGCACGCGCGGCTCCCAGCACCGAGTGCGCCATGGTCACGAGCTCGACGTGCAGACCTTGCAGGCGGGCGAGCAGTTCGTCGGTCTGCGCCACACGCGCGGCGATGTGCACCGGGCTGTAACGCCGCTGAGCGCGCTCGCTGGTGATGCGCACCATCTCGCTCTCGCCAGCGGTGGGCCCTGCGATGGATTTGGCGAGGGCCACCTTGCCGGCGCTGTCGTCCTGCGCATCGGCCGGGGCGCGGCGTTCGATGTCGAGCTGTTGCTCAAATGCGGTGACGGCGCGTTCCAGACCGTCCAGTGGCAGGGGTGCGGTCTGCGCCACGTGGTGCATGAAGAAGTCGGTCCAGCCCGGACCGTGCGCGGGTTCGGCCGCGAGCACAAAGGGCAGCAGCCACAAGTCCCATTCGGACACTTCAGTTGCATTGCGGCTGGCGGCTTGCAGCTTGAGGAGTTCCACCAGTTGGCGCCAGCGCCGGTCCGACACCGATTGCCCGGTCCGGGTGGCGTGCTGGCGTGCCTGCAGCAACAGCCCAAGCACGGTGTCGCCCAAGGTGATGTGCGCTGCCTGCTCGCGCAGGACATCGAGCCGGGGGCGGTCGATCAGTGCTTCTGCGGGTGGTGCCGCCGGGCTGGCAACGCTGGTTTGCAGCAGCGCCGCAAAGTGCGCGTCGTCCACCGGCTGCACCGGCACGCGCAGCAGAAAGCGGTCGTGGAAGGCGAGCAGGCTCTCGTCCTGCGGCTGCTCGTTGCTCGCACCCACCAGACACACCAGGGGCACCGGCAGGCGCTGGCTGCCGTTGTCGAACTGGCGTTCGTGCAGCAGGCCGAGCAAGGTGTTGAGGATGGCCGAGTTGGCCTTGAACACCTCGTCGAGAAACGCCACTTCGGCGCTGGGCAGGTAACCCTCGGTCAGGCGTTCGTAGCGGTCGTCCTCGAGCGCGCGCAATGACAGCGGGCCGAACAGTTCTTCGGGCACGGTGAAACGCGTGAGCAGGCGTTCGAAGTAGTGGGCGCCGGGCAGCAGGCGCTGCAGCCGGCGCGCGAGTTCGCTCTTGGCGGTGCCCGGCGGGCCGAGCAGCAGCACGTGTTCACCGGCCAGCGCAGCGAGCAGCAGCGCACGGGCGGCCACGTCGCGCTGCAGCAGGCCACGTTCGAGTTCGGCCAGGGCGGGCGCCCACGTGCTGTGTGGGGCAGACGCGTTGTGAGGCATGGCGGTGATTCTGCCGCCGGGCCTTCAAATGCGCTCAAAAATGGCCGCAATCCCCTGACCACCACCGATGCACATGGTCACCAGCGCGTAACGACCTTGCACGCGGTGCAGTTCGTGGATCGCCTTCACCGTGATCAGCGCGCCGGTGGCGCCGATGGGGTGGCCCAGCGAAATGCCCGAGCCGTTGGGGTTGACCTTGGCCGGGTCCAGACCGAGGTCGCGCGTGACGGCGCAGGCCTGCGCGGCAAACGCCTCGTTGGCCTCGATCACGTCCAGGTCTTTCACGGTCAGGCCGGCTTTTTCCAGCGCAATCTTGGTCGCCGGCACCGGGCCGATGCCCATGTACTTGGGGTCCACGCCGGCATGGGCATAAGCCACCAGACGCGCCAGTGGTTTTGCGCCGCGTGCCTTGGCGGCACTCGCTTCCATGAGCACTACGGCGGCTGCCGCATCGTTCAGGCCCGAGGCGTTGCCGGCGGTCACGGTGCCGTTCTCTTTCAGGAACACCGGCTTGAGCTTGGCCATGTCGTCCAGCGTGCAGTCGGGGCGGAAGTGTTCGTCGGTCGCCCAGGACACGTCGCCCTTGCGGCTCTTGAGCACCACCGGCACGATCTGGTCCTTGAAACGGCCTTCGGTGGTGGCCCGTTGCGCGCGGTTGTGGCTTTCCACCGCCAGCTTGTCCTGGTCTTCGCGCGTGATGCCCCACTTGGCCGCGATGTTCTCGGCCGTCACACCCATGTGGATGGTGTGGAAGGGGTCGTGCAGCGCGCCGACCATCATGTCGACCATCTTGGTGTCGCCCATGCGGGCACCCCAGCGCATGTTGAGGCTGGCAAACGGGGCGCGGCTCATGTTTTCTGCCCCGCCGCCAATGGCCACGTCGGTGTCGCCCAGCAGGATGCTTTGTGAGGCCGAGACGATGGCCTGCAGGCCCGAGCCGCAGAGCCGGTTGACGTTGAAGGCGGGCGTGCCCTCGGCGCAGCCGCCGTTGATGGCCGCCACGCGCGAGAGGTACATGTCCTTGGGTTCGGTGTTGACCACGTGTCCAAACACCACATGGCCGACATCCTTGCCGTCCACGCCAGCGCGGGCCAGCGACTCGCGCACCACGAGCGCGCCGAGTTCGGTGGGTGGCTGGTCTTTCAGGCTGCCACCAAAGGTGCCAATGGCGGTGCGCACGGCGCTGACAACAACAACTTCTCTGCTCATGGGGAGTCTCCTGGTTTTGGGGTGAGCACTATCGTAGTCCGCGAACCTGACCCGGCGTTGACCTGCGTCAGAAGGTCTGTCGGGCGAGCACGCGCAGGCGGTTGAGCTTGCTGCCCTGGGCGCCGGGACGCGTCACCAAGACCTCGCCCATGGCCAGATAGTCGCCGGTGAGGGCGGAGATGTTGACCTGGTGCGTCACCAGCATCAGGTTGCGTGGCGCCTGCCAGCCTTCAACCGCGTCCAGCACCGCCCGGGTCTGCTCGTCCTGCCCGCCGGCACCAAAGAACGAGTTGATCGGCGGCCACACGGTGTTCTGTTTGAAGGCCAGCATGGCGGTATCCACGCAGCGGCACCAGGCGCTGGAGCGCACCTGGTCAAGCTTCACCTGTTCGCGCAGAAAGGCCGCGCCCACGCGCCGCGCCTGTTCGCGCCCGGCCGCACTCAGGTTGCGTTGTGTACCGCATTCGCCGAGCTTGAAGTTGGGCGGGTCGCCCACCCCGGGGTCGGTCAACGCATGGCGCATGAGCACCACGCAGCCGCCTTCGCGCAGCAAGGTCCAGAAGCCCGGGGCCTGGGCAAAGGCGGGCAGGGCGGGGCTGCCCAGGCTCACGGCGGAGGTCAGCGCAAATTCGCGTCGATTCATCTATCGCTCCGTTGGATCGGGGTCTCAGCCGCGCACATCCGCCACCGGTTGTTCGCCGAAATCGGCGCGGTCCAGAAAGGCGAGCACGCGGGCAGCGGCTTCGGTGGGCGATGTGAGCTGGCCCTGGCGCTGAAGTTCCACGAAGCGGCTGCGGTCGGGAAAGGCCGCCGGATCGCCCGCGCGCAATTGCACCTGCATGTCGGTGTCGATCACGCCCGGCGCCAGCGAGACCAGACGCGCGCCGTGGTCGCGCTGCGCCTCGTCGAGCGCGCTGCAACGGGTGAAGTGGTCCATGCCGGCCTTGGCCGCGCAGTAGGGCGCTTGAGCAGCCATGGCGCTGCGGCCCAGGCCCGACGAGATGTTCAGCACCTTGCGCGGGCCGCGCCAGCCCGCATCCACCCAGGCGGTGGTGGCGCGCAGGAAGGCGGCGGTGAGCTGCATGGGGGCTTCGAGACCCACGCGCAGCGCGTTGGCCAGGTCGTCGGGCGGGCAGTGATCCAGCGGCCCGATGCGCGGGATCACACCGGCGTTGTTGATGAGCGTGGCGCTCGTCCAGGTCCTGGCGGGTTGGCTTTCCAGAAACGCTTGCAGGCGGTTCGCCGCACCGGTGGTGTCGGCCAGGTCTTGCGACCACTGCGTGAGCGGGGCGTCTGCTGCCTTGGCCTCGGCGGTCAGTTCGTCGTTGACCTTTCGCGAAATGCACAGCAGGTGGCGGCCGGGGCCGAGCAGTTGGCGGGCCATGGCCAGGCCCATGCCGCGCGAGGCGCCGGTGAGGATGGTGAGGTGTTGTGGCGTCATGGTGTGTTCAGAAAGGGCAGGGGCTGTGGAACTCCATGGTCTGGCCATGGAAGGGGTGCGGGAGCGAGAGACAGTGGGCGTGCAGCAGCAGGCGAGGAGCCATGGAAACGGCGTCGGGCGCAGCGTACAACGCATCGCCAACCATGGGGTGTCCAAGGGCTTGCAGGTGCACGCGCAGCTGGTGGGTGCGACCGGTCACGGGTTCGAGTTCCAGCCGGGTGGTGCCGGGGGCTGTTGTGCCCGGTGCGATGCGCCATCGGCTGGTGCTGGGTTTGCCGTGTTCGTGGTTCACCTTTTGCCGCGGCCGGTTGGGCCAGTCGGCCATCAGCGGCAGGTCGATGGTGTTCCAGCCGTTGTCGGGTTGGGTGTTGACGAGTTCACCCGTCACCACGGCGGTGTAGCGTTTGTGCACGCGGCGTTCTTCAAACGCGAGACTCAGGTTGCGTTGTGCTTCGATGCCGCGGGCCATGACCACGAGGCCGGAGGTGGCCATGTCGAGGCGGTGGACCACGAGGGCGTCGGGCCATCGTGTTTGGGCTCTGGTGCTGAGGCAGTCCTGTTTGTCTGGGCCTTTGCCTGGAACGGCCAGCAGGCCTGCGGGTTTTTCCAGTACGAGGAGGTGTGGGTCTTCGAGGACCCAACAGACATCGCTCACATTGACCTCGCGGGCTCGCGGACGCACGGCGCTCTGCTCCGCGAATGTCCCCCGCCCCGGCTGCGCCGGGTCTCCTCCTTTATTTCGCTGCGCAGAGCGCCGTGCGCCCGCGAGCCTGAAGTGATGCAGGCGCGCAACCGTTCCGCCCGGTCGCCGATGACCGGACCAACCGGAGAAAGAGAATGAAAGCAAGCCATGAAACGCATTGTCCAGGCAAAGGACAATACCCCCCATGCTGTTGCTCGCCCCCATGGAAGGTCTGCTCGACGCCACCCTGCGCGATGTGCTCACGCGCACCGGTGGCATTGATCGCTGCGTGAGCGAATTCATCCGCGTCACCGACATGCTGCTCCCCGAGCGCGTGTTCGTGCGCGTGGTGCCCGAACTGCTCAACGGTGGCCGCACCCGCGCGGGCGTGCCGGTGCGCGCACAACTGCTGGGCTCCGACCCCAACTGCCTGGCCGAAAACGCCCAGCGCCTCGCCGGCCTGGGCCCGCACGGCATCGACCTCAATTTTGGCTGCCCCGCCAAGACCGTCAACCAGAGCCGCGGCGGCGCTGTGCTGCTCGACGAACCCGAGCTCATCGGCCGCATCGTGGCGGCGGTGCGCCGCGCCGTGCCGGCCCATGTGCCGGTGTCGGCCAAGATGCGGCTCGGTTTCAACGACGACGCGCGCGCCGAAGACTGCGCCCACGCCATCGCCGAGGCCGGGGCCGATGAACTCGTGATCCACGCGCGCACCAAGGCCCACGGCTACCGGCCTCCTGCGTACTGGGACCGGCTGGCCGAAGTGCGCGAGTCCTTGCCAACCCACATGCGCCTGCCGGTGATCGCCAACGGCGAAATATGGACCGCGGCCGATGCCGTGCGTTGCCGCGAAGTCACCGGCTGCGAACACCTCATGATCGGGCGCGGCATGGTCACCGACCCCGGTCTGGCCCTGGCCATCAAAGGACAGGGCAATGTGCCGTGGGAGGTCTTGCCACCGCTGCTTCAGATCTTCTGGCAGCAAGTGAGCGCGCGCGTGGAGCGCCGCCACCGCGCCGGCCGATTGAAGCAATGGCTCAACTACCTGCGCAAGCGTTACCCCGAGGCGCAGCAGGCGTACGACGAACTTCGCCTGCTGCACGAGCCGGTGGACATCGAGGCCTGGCTGGGCCGTGCGGTGGCCGCGGTGGCCTTGGTCACGGTTGAAACGGTGCCGATGGTTGAGCCGCCAGCAGAAATGGCCCAGCCGTGTTAACTTCCGCCCCCGGACCTGCAACACGACCCCTGTATGACCTCTCTCAATCACCGGCTGGACGCCCTCTCGGAGGACCGCCTGCGCGGCATGCGCCGCGGCCTTGAAAAAGAGAGCCTGCGCTCCCAACCCGACGGCAAGCTCGCGCTCACGCCGCATCCCGCCGCCCTGGGCAGTGCGCTGACCCACCCGCACATCACCACCGACTACAGCGAGTCGCAGCTGGAGCTGATCACCGGCGTGCACGAATCGGTGGAGTCGTGCCTGGCCGAACTCACCGAAGTGCATCAGTACACAGTGCGCAGCATGCGCGCCGTGGGCGACGAGATGATGTGGGCCTCCAGCATGCCGTGCGGCCTGCCCACCGACGAGACCATTCCGCTGGGCCGCTACGGTTCGTCCAACGTGGGCCGCGCCAAGAGCGTCTACCGCATGGGCCTGGGCCACCGCTACGGCCGGCGCATGCAGACCATCTCGGGCATCCACTACAACTGGTCGCTGCCGGGTGTGAGCAGCGACGAGTACTTCGCCACCATCCGCAATTTCCGTCGCCACGCTTTCTTGCTACTCACACTGTTCGGCGCGTCGCCAGCCGTGTGTTCGTCGTTTGTGGAAGGCCGCGAACACGAGCTGCAGAAACTCAGCGAGCGCACGCTGTACATGCCCCACGGCACCTCGTTGCGCATGGGCCGCCTGGGTTATCAGAGCGAGGCACAGGCCACGCTGGCCGTGAGCTACAACGGCCTCGAAGGTTATGCCGCCTCGCTGCACGACGCGCTCACACGGCCCTGGCCGGCGTACGAAGCGGTGGGTATCCGCAACCCGGGTGGCGATTACAACCAGCTCGCCACCACGCTGCTGCAGATTGAAAATGAGTTCTACGGCACCATCCGCCCCAAACGCGTGATCTACCCCGGAGAGCGCCCGCTGCACGCGCTGCGCGAGCGCGGTGTGGAGTACATCGAGGTCCGCCTGATGGACCTCAACCCCTTCGAGCCCATCGGTATCGGCGCGAGCACGCTGCGTTTCCTCGACGTGTTTCTGCTGCACTGCATGCTGTCCGACAGCCCACCCGACACGCCGGCCGAGATTCGCGAACTCGCGCACAACCAGCACCTCACCGCCGCACGCGGCCGCGAGCCAGGCCTGAACCTCATGCGCGAAGGCCAGGCCGTGCCGCTCATGCAATGGGCCGACGAGATCCTTGCCGAGTTGGTGCCGATTGCCGAGGCGCTCGACCTGGCGCACGGCGGCATCGATCACGCCAACGCCGTGGCACTGGCCATCGCCCACCTGCAGTCGCCCGAGCTGCTGCCGTCTGCCCGTGTGCTGCAGGCCATGCATGCGCACCACGACGACTCGTTCGTGGGTTTTGCACGTGCCCAGTCGCGTGTCACGCACCAGCACCTGCTCTCGCTCGAATGGAGCAGCAAACAACAGGCCCGCTTCGAGGCCATGGCGGCCAAGTCGGTCGAAGACCAGCGCGCCATCGAGGCGGCGGACACCATGCCGTTCGAGATCTACCGGCAGGAATACGTCTCGCCCTCGCGCCTCGGCCGGCCGCAGACACAAGCCACCGCCGTCACGGCCTGAAGCACGGCAGCGGCACGCCGCTGCCTTCCAAATCCAAACCCGCACGCCCGGGTCGTGAATGCGCATTCGGCGCGGGTCGCGTCTATCCTGCACGTTTTGCCTCAGGGGACGACCATGACCCGCCTCACCGCCGCCGACTTCGATCAAGAGTTGTTGATCCTGTTTGACGCCTATGTGCACGGTGATCTGGACCGCCGGGGTTTCCTCGACCGCGCCAGCAAGTTCGCGGTGGGCGGCATGACGGCCGCCGGCCTGCTGGCCGCACTCAGCCCCAACTTTGCGGCAGCGCAAATGGTCCCCAAGGACGATGCGCGCCTGAAGACCGAGGTGGTGGATGTGCCTTCACCGTCGGGTTACGGCACCATCAGGGCCTATGTGGCCAAACCGGCCAACGCCACCGGCAAACTGCCCAGTGTGCTTGTCGTTCACGAGAACCGGGGCCTGAATCCGCACATCGAAGACATCACCCGCCGCATTGCGCTCGACGGTTACCTGACTCTGGCACCCGACGCGCTCACGCCGCTGGGAGGCTATCCCGGCGACGAAGACAAGGCGCGCGCGCTGTTCGCCACCCTCGACCAGACCAGGACCCGGCAGGACATGCTGGCTGCAGCGGCAACGCTCAAGGCCCGCGCAGACAGCAACGGCCGCGTGGGCGTGGTGGGCTTTTGCTACGGCGGCGGCATTGCCCACATGCTGTCCACGCAATTGCCCGATCTGGCCGCGGCCGTGCCGTACTACGGCAACCACCCGCCGGTGGAAGACGCTGCCAAGGTCAAGGCACCGCTGCTGATCCATTTCGCTGCGGTCGACGAACGCATCAACGCCGCATGGCCGGCCTATGAAGCTGCGCTCAAAGCCGCCGGAGCCCGCTACACCGCCCACCTGTATCCGGGCACGCAGCACGGTTTCAACAACGACACCACCCCCCGTTTTGATGCCGCCGCCGCGAAGTTGTCGTGGGACCGCACCATGGCGTTTTTCAAGGAACGACTGACGGGCTGAAGGCCCGCCGGCGGCGGCCCTTCAGGCTTCGCCGCCGAAGCGTTTGATCAGGTTGTCGATGTATTTTTCGACCAGCTTCTCGAACTCGCCTTCAACGACGGGCGCCACCACCATCTTCATCAGGCCCGGCAGCGGCACCTCGATCTCGCCCTGAATCGCCAGGGTGACGTTGGTGGACTTCTTGTTGTCGACGATCTTCCAGTTGCCGCCCACCTGCGCGTTGCCGATGCCCTTGACCGGCGTCCACTTCACCGTGCCCTTGGCCTTGTCGCTCACGTACTTGCTGGCGTAGATCGTCTGGATGTTCACCTGAGCGGTGCCGACCTTCTCCATCTCCCACTGGTACACACCGCCGCCGAGGTCGGTGAGTTTCTCCACCTTGGGGAAATGGCTGACCGATTCGGGCACATCGGAGAGCACTTCGAACACCTCGGCTGGCTTGGCCTTGACATCGAATTCGTAGCCCAGATCGATTTTCACGGTGATGGCCATGGCGCTCCTCAAGGGGTTGTTGTGGTGGAAATTCATTGTAGGCAGGGCTGCTATGTCCGCACCCCGGGAGATACACCAAGGCACAATCCCCGCTCCCCATCTCTCTTCAAGACCGTTCTCCATGAGCATCCAGTGGTTCCCCGGGCACATGCACCTCACGCGCAAGGCCATCACCGAGCGCGCGAAGGAAATCGACGTCGTGATCGAAATGCTCGACGCGCGCCTGCCCGGGTCGAGTGCCAACCCGCTGCTGGCCGAACTCACGGCCGGGCGGCCCACGCTCAAGGTGGTCAACAAGCAGGACATGGCCGACCCCGAGCGCACCGCGCTCTGGCTCGCGCACTACAACGCCCAACCCAACACGCGCGCCATTGCGCTGGATGCCAGCATCACCGCGCCGGCGCGCGCCATCATCGCGTCGTGCTTCGAGCTTGCGCCCTTGCGCGGCGGCATGGTCAAACCCATGCGGGTGCTGATCTGCGGCATTCCCAACGTGGGCAAAAGCACGCTGATCAACACCTTGCTGGGCAAACGCTCGGCCAAGACCGGTGACGAGGCCGGCATCACACGCACCGAACAGCGCCTGGTGCTGGCCGACGATTTCTACTTGTTTGACACCCCCGGCATGCTGTGGCCGCGCATCGTGGTGCCCGAGAGCGGCTACAACCTGGCCGCCAGCGGCGCGGTGGGCCGCAACGCCTACGACGACCAGGAAGTGGCGCTGGAGCTGCTGTCCAAACTCAAGGCCAGCTACGGCGCACAGCTCGAAGCGCGCTACAAGCTCGGCCTGCCGCTGGACACGGTGGCCAGCCTGCCCGACGAAGAGTTGATGGCCGCCATCGCACGCAAGCGCGGCGCCATCGGCACCGGCGGGAGCATCCACTGGCAGAAGGTCGCCGAGCTGCTGATCGCCGACTTCCGCAGCGGTGTGCTCGGACGCATCACGCTCGAAACCCCGGAGCAGTTTCTGCAGTGGCTCGCGGCCGGCCAGCAGGCCGACGCCGAGCGCCAGAACAAGAAAAAAGAGCGCGCCAACAAGCCCAAGGCGCGCAAGCCCGACCGGCGTTGAAGGGTCCGCAGTGGCAGCGGACTTGATCCGCGTCAAACCTCAACGCGCGGCGCAGCCGCAACATGGCACTTCCCCGTTCGATGGAGTTCGCCATGACACCCTCTCGCCGCATCCTGCTGATCGAAGGCCACCCCGACCCGAGTGCAGAACGGCTCAACCACGCACTGGTCGATGCGTATGCCGACGGCGCCCGGCAGGCCGGACATGAGGTGCGGCGCATCGCGGTGGGCACGCTCGACTTTCCCCTGCTCAAAACCGCCGAGGCGTGGAACCACGGCGCCTTGCCGCCCAGCCTGCAAGCGTCGCAAGACGGCATGGCCTGGGCCGAACACGTGGTGATCTTTTTCCCGCTCTGGCTCGGTGACATGCCCGCGCTGCTCAAAGCTTTTCTGGAGCAGGTGGCGCGCCCGGGTTTTGCGGTGGGTCCCGAAGGCCCCAAACCGTTTGGCCGCAAGCCGCTGAGCGGGCGTTCGGCGCGCGTGGTGGTCACCATGGGCATGCCTGCGTTGGCCTACCGCTGGTACTTTCGCGCGCACAGCGTCAAATCGCTGGAGCGCAACATCCTCGGCTTTGTGGGCTTCGCGCCCATCCACGAGACGCTGATTGGTTCAGTGGACACCTTGGGCTCCGAAGGCGTCGAGCGCTGGTTGAAAAAGCTGCGCAAACTGGGCGCGCAAGCCAGCTGAATTCCATCTGCAATCCTCCTTCAGGGATTCAAGGTGATCCGAAAGGCACGGCCGTCGGCCAGCACGGCGCAGGCGCCATCGGGTGCCGGTGTGAGCCGCTCCACCGTGCCGGGCAGGGGCATCAGATCGGCCAGTTCATGCCATTGTCCGGGGGCCTCCCAGCGCAGTGCGTGCAATGCCTGGCGCGTCATGTCGGGAACAATGATGGTTGGGCGCAGCCCGGGTCGCTGCACGATCACGGCCAAGCGCTGTTCCAGAGCTCCCATGCGGTGGTTGGAGACGTCCATTGCCTTGGCAAACGGCAGGAGTTCCGGCGGCTGAAAGTGATGCAGGGTCAGGACGCCGCCAATGTGCGGAGTGGTCACACTGGCCACATCGAGTTTGCCGTCGCCATCGAAGTCGGCAAAGCCCACCGGGTTCAGCCAGCGAAAAGTCGAGCCAGCGAAAGGGCCGCGGGCGCGCTCCACCAAGCGGGCATTGCCCTGTTGCCATTGCAGGCCAAACACAACCAGCGAAGCGCCGCGCAGTGTGTCGGCTTCGATCAGCACGATTTCCTCGCTGCCGTCCCCGTCGAGGTCGATGACGCGCGGCACCCTGTCTTCAAAGACCCGGTTGAGCGGCAAAGAGAGGCTGACGGCCTGCAATTTGCCCCCCGGTGCCAGCGCCAACGCGTGCACGCTTCCCGCATGCACAGGGGAGCCCAGAGCACCGTGGGGATAGCGCCGCGTGGGTGAGGCCAGCCACACCCACGCGATGTCCTTCGTTCCTGCCACCGCCTGACTTTGTGGCAGGCGGTTTTCGGCTTCTGGGGGCGCTGGGGCTGTCGTTGCCGCAGCGTCTGCACACTGTGCATCGGCGGCCTTGACCGACAGAGCCATGGCCTGGGCACCGCCGATTCCGAGGAACATCAAGGAGAGGGCCACCGCAGTTGCAGCAGCCCCAAAAAAATGGCCACCCTCTTGAAGAGGGTGGCAACGTGGTTGAGATTTGAGGAGTTTCATGCAAGGTGTGTCGGCTGGCGCCGCCGCACCTTACAGATTCGCCTTTTTGAGAATCCTCACGGCATCACTTCACCGTGATGGTGATGCGCTCGCTGATCACCACCGGGTGGTGCGGAATGTGGTTCTGGTCACCCAGCACGAGCTGCAGGGTGTGCGTGCCCGGCTTGAGTTCCACCGTCGTCTCTGTCTGGCCCATGCCGAAGTGGCGGAACTGGTCGTTGGCCGGCAACGGAGCGTTGGCATCCACTTCGGCCACATCGATCAGCAGGTGGTGGTGACCGGTGCCTTCCTTCTCGACACCGGCGGGCGCCACGCCCATGCCGCTCAGACCAAAGCCGACCTTCACAGGGTTGCTGACCACAGAGCCGTTGCGCAGGTTGGTGAAATAAACCTTGGCCTGCGCCGGGGCTGCCACCTTCTTGTAGCCCGAGGACAGGGTGGGTGTGCTCGTGGTGAGCCTGGCGGGCGTGGTGGGGGCTGCGGTGCCCATCATGCCGCCCTGGTGCATGCCGCCGTGGTGCATGGCGTGCATGGCCGCGTGGTTGTGCCGGGCGCAGCCGGCCAGCACGAGCACGGCGACGCCGACAAGGCCGAGCCGCGCAAAGCGTTGGGAAGTGTTCATGGGTGTCTCCTGGAGTGGTTGTTGTGCCGCTCAGGATACGCCCCGGGGCGCCGCCGCATGGGCAGTCGCCCAGTACCGGCCGGGGTCATTGCGACCCCGGCGTGCCTGATCATCAGGGAGTGACTTTCACGCCCTTCCAGAAGGCGACGCGCCCCCGGATTTCGTCGGCTTCGGGCTTGGGATCGGGGTAGTACCAGGCCGCGTCGGTGTTGAGTTCACCGTTGACCAGCAGCGAGTAATAACTCGCCTGGCCCTTCCAGGGGCAGCTGGTTCGGTGGTTGCTGAAGGTCACAAAGTCGCGGTTGAGCGAGCTCTCGGGAAAGTAGTGGTTGCCTTCCAGCACCACGGTTTCGTCGCTCTCGGCGATCACTGCGCCGTTCCAGGTGGCCTTCATGCCAGGCTCACTTGTTCTTTTCCTTGCCGCGCGGCAGCACCGCCGTCACGGGTGGCATGGGGCGGTCGGACGTGGCCGGTCCCTTGGGTGCGGATGTGTCCTTTTTGGGTTTCTTGGACAGTTTTTCGTTGCGCTGCTCTTTGCCCATGGGGGCCTCCGTTCAACAGCCGCGAAGGCGGCTCGACTGCGCGATGGTAAGCGACAAAACAGCGTGTCAAGGCTGTCACAGGCCCAGGAAAGTGGCGAGGGACTGGGTGTCGTTGGCGCCGGCCTGCATCACCACCTGGTTGCTGCGCTGGTGGCGCGCCACGATGTAGGGCACCGAGGTGGCGCCCAGGCGTTCCAGCAAGGCGGTGTTGGTCTTGATGGCAGCCAGCACGTCGGGCGCGATATCGGCCGATGCCGCGGTGCCGCCGCTGCCGGCCAGCAACGAGGTTTCGTGCGCCGTCATGGCTTGCACCGGGTTGGTGGCGGTCATGATCGCCGCGCCCTGGGGTGCGCTTTTGGCGTTCATGATGGCCACCGGCAACCAGACGAACTTGACGCTGGTGTGCAGCGGCATGGACGCTTCCCACAGGCGCGCGCAGTGCGGGCACTGTGGGTCGAACAGCACATACACGGCGTTGGCGCTGAGGATCTTGCCGGCGGCAAAACCCTTGCCTTGCGCTGCGAGCACGTCCAGCGCCTGCGCGGCTTCGATCGGGGTGGTGACGGCTGCTGTGGGGGCTGAGGGGGCGCTGGTCTCTTCTTTCGAGCAGGCCGTCAGCAGGGTCAGCGAGGCCAGCAGCGGCAGGGCGAAGTGTCTGTATTTCATGGTGGGCAGTGCAGGGTGGGCCGAGGCCCGGATCATCGCAGACCCCACCCCGGAATGAAAAGACGCAGAGCACCCTTCGGGATGTTCTGCGCCTGGGGCAGGGCGTGGAAGATGCAGGTCAGTTGTTCAGGATCAGGTTGACGATCAGGCCAGTGGCGATGGCGACCAGCACATAGTCGCTGCCGACCTGAACCCATTGCTGACCGCGAGGCGGCGCGTACAGGCGGTGCTGATGGTGGTTCACCACCACGTATTGACGACCGCGGTATTCCTGCGGGATGTATCGGCCACGCTGGAACTGGGGACCGCGTGCCTGGTAGTAGCGCACTTGCGGGCCATGGCGGTAGTCGTGGCGGTCGGCGCGGCGGTCGTGCCTGAAGTCCCGACGGTCTTCGCGGCGCTCCTGGCGGAAGTCGCGCCGGTCATCCCGGCGGTCCGCGCGGTGGTCACGCCGGTCATCGCGCCGATCGTCCACCCGCTGCAGGGTCGGTGCTTCAAATCGTCCACCGTGCGGGTTGCCCTGTGCAAAAGACAGGGAGCTGATGCTCAGCGTGGCGGCGGCGATGGCATACACAACGATGTTTCGGGGTTTCATGGAGTGGACTCCTTGGGGGTTGGTGAGCCTTCATGGTGTGCCCGCCGTGTATCTGCCCGGTGAACGTGCCGCGCGAGGCAGGCAAAGTTCGGTAGCGGCTTGTGCGGCGCCCCCGGGCCTCAACCCTGGGCCGCAGCCTGGGCGTGCAGCTTGGCGGCGATGTATTCGCCGTGGGTCACATGCAGCAGGCCGGCCACCTTGCTGATCACGTGGTGCTCGTTCGCATCCAGCTGGTTGTCGGCAAAGGCCACTTCCCACATCGCCTCGACCACGCTGATCTTTTGCGCTTGTGTGAATCGCTCGTTCATCAGGCCGGTGAAGCGCTGGTAGTCGTAGGCGGTGCGTGCGGTTTCGTGGGCCAGTTCCATCAGCCGGTCGATCTCGTCGTCGCTGAGGTCGAACTTGCGCCTCAGCGCGGTGATGACCGCGTCGCGTTCGCTGTCCTGCAGGTCGGGCTCGGCCCGCATCACCTCCACCAGCAGCACTGCGGTGGACAGCTGCAGGGTGTGCGCCCCTTCGGCGGGCAGCTGGGCACCGGCCGGTGCGCTGAGGCTGGCGGCGAGGTTGTCGAACAGGTCTTTGAGGTTTCTGAGCATGGGTGTGGGGTTCGGCAGTGAAAGAGTGCGGGATGGAGCTCAGGCCTGCGCGGGTGGTTCCCGGCCCCACACCAGCAGCAGGTTGTTGGCCGGCATGGTGTGGCGTTCGCGCAGGTGCAAACCCGCGCGCAACGCCTCAGCCGCCACGTCGGTCAGCTGGCGGATGCCCCACTCCGGGTGGGTGTTGCGCAGGCTCTCGTCAAACGCGAGGTTGCCGGCTGAGGTGGGCACGCCGTCTTCAAGGTAGGGGCCGTAGGTCACCAGCAGGCCTTCGGGCGTGAGCACCCGGGCTGCGCCCTGCATGAGCCCGGCGCACGCAGCCCAAGGCGCGATGTGCAGCATGTTGGCGCAGTAGACCGCATCGAAGGTCTCGCCAAAGGCCTCGCCGAACAGATCACCCTCGTCGGGCCACTGGGCCGAGGTCACGTCCAGTCGCATGGGTGGCAAGACGTTGCGCACACCCGATTGTTCGGTCCAGGCGGCGATGGTGGCCATGGCGCTGGCCTGCAGGTCGGTGGGTTGCCACTGCCAGCCGGGCAGCCCGGCGGCGAACCAGGTGGCGTGCTGGCCGGTGCCGGAGGCGATCTCCAGCGCCATGCCGCGCTCGGGCAGCACCCGCTGCAAGGTCTCCAGGATCGGCTGCTTGTTGCGGTCGGCGGCGGGGCTGGCGGGCAGGGCGGTCATGGGGGCATTGTGGTCCAGCCCGCGCCCGATCCCGACAAAACAGGGGTTTTCGGCGCCGTGTGCCTGCCCAGTGGGAGCCTCGTGATAGATTGCGCGCTCGTTCGGCGTGGGAGACCAGTGCCTCAGAGCCCTGCACCCTTCGCCGACATGTCCCTCCTTTCTGCTCCCGCCGACGCCCGCATCGACATCGTTTACCTCTGGGTCGACGGCAACGACCCGACATGGCGTGCCAGGCGCCATCAGGCCGCGCGGCAGCACGGGGCGATCGACCCGGGCGCCATGGCGCTCTACGGCAATGTGGAAGGGCGCTTTCGCGACAACGACGAACTGCGCTACAGCCTGCGTGCGCTGGAACGCCACTTTCCCGATCACGGTCATGTGTACGTTGTCACCGACGGCCAGACGCCGCCGTGGCTGCGCCCCGCCAGCGGCCTCACGCTCGTGGACCACCGCGAGCTGATCCCTGCGAGCCAGTTGCCCACGTTCGACTCCGCCCACATCGAGTCGTATGTGCACCGTATCCCGGGGCTGTCGGAGCGTTTCTTCTATTTCAACGACGACGTGTTCTTTGGGGCACCGGTGCAGATCGACGACTGGTTCTGGCCCGGCGGTGTATACGCCACCTGGTCCGACGACCCGCTGGTGGAGGGCATCGCCCTGCGCTCCGATGAAAACGCACTGGAAAACGCCAGCCGCCTTTCGGCCCAGTGGCTGAGCGGCCTGCCCGACTACCGGCACACGCCGCGCACCTTTGCCCATTCGCCCCGCCCCCTGCTCAAGTCGCTGCTGCAAGCCGCCGAGGCCGAAGCGCCCGAGCTGTTCGAGCGGGTGCGCTCCACCACCTTCCGCACCTGGGCCAGCCCCACGCTGGTCTCGGACTTCGTGCTGCGCCGGGCGCTCGCACACGGCGAGCTGCGCATGCGCGAGTGCGCGCACCTGCACGTGACCACCGGCTGCGACGACCAGGCGCAGCAGCTCGACGCGCTGATCGATGCCGCCGGTACGCTGGACTTTTTCTGCATCAACGACACCACCGACGACGCCCATGGTCACGACCCCCGTCTGGCCAAGGTGCGCGCGGTGCTGCAGCGGCTGTTTCCGCTGGCCTCGCGCTTCGAAAAGGAGCCCACGCACGCCGCCACACACGCACCGCACCGCCACCCTGGCCGCGTGCGTGGCACCCATCAGCTAGCATGACCCGATGAGCACCCAATACGAGAGCCTTCAGCTCGCCAGCCTGTACCCCGACGCCTTCAACGTGCCCGCGCCCGAGAAACCGGCCGGTCGTGACGTGTGGCCGCGCAAACCCGGCGTGTTTGTGCGCCTGGTGGCCACCGAGCCTGCCGCTGAGGGCGCCGAGCCCGTGAAGCCCGCATTCGAACTCGCCAGCGGCCAGTTTGGCCTGGTGCCGACCTGGGTCAAGTCGGCCTCGGACGCCAAGCTGCGCTCGACCAAGCTGGTCAATGCGCGCTGCGAGATCGTGACCACCTCCAACAACTTCCGCGACGCATGGCTGGGCGCGCAGCGCTGCATCGTGCCCATGATGTCGTTTCAGGAAGACGACCTGCGCAGCGGCAAACCCGTGCCCACGCGCATCACCCGCGTGGACGGCAAGCCCATGGGCGTGGCGGGTTTGTGGGAGCGCTGGAAAGGGGCGGGCGACGAGGAGATTGTGAGCTTCTGCCTGCTCACGGTAAATGCCAACGCCCACGCGCTGATGCACCGCTATGGCCAACCCGGCAGCGAAAAGCGCATGCCGGCGATCTTGAACGAGGGCGCCTACAGTGCCTGGCTCACCGCGCCCCACCCGGAGAAGGCGCGCGAGTTCATGCGGGCGTATTCGGCCGCGCTGCTCACGGCAAATCCCATACAGAAGTGAGGTTTGGAAGCGCGCTCAGTCGACGCTGACCGGCGAGGGGCGCTTCTTTGGCTCGGCCGGCCTTCGCACATCCCGTTTGGGCGTGGCGAGCACCGGTGGCATGGGTTCGTGAAAGGTGGAGTGCTGGCGCAGCAGCATGGCCGCTTCGAACCGGGTGCGACGCTTGATGACCACGTGCAGCAACAGCAGGGCTGC
>NZ_JALHLX010000013.1:42624-55826 GCF_022844385.1 Hydrogenophaga sp.
TTGGGCGTGGCGAGCACCGGTGGCATGGGTTCGTGAAAGGTGGAGTGCTGGCGCAGCAGCATGGCCGCTTCGAACCGGGTGCGACGCTTGATGACCACGTGCAGCAACAGCAGGGCTGCGCCCACCGCCAGGGCCATCCAGGCCGGTGCCAGCAAGGCCCTGGCCGCCACGTGGAAGTTGGCCTGGTGGTCCATCACCAGCGACAGCACCCACAAACCACCACCCGCCAGCAAGGCGCTCACCCCGTTGATGAGCATGGGGTCGTGTTTGCGGCGGTTGGGTTTGCGCGACGACGGTGTCGCCTTGCGCTTGAGGTCCTGTTCTTTTGGCATGCCTGTGCATCGTGCCCTGAATGCGGGCCCGGCGGTGTCGCAGACCGACGAAACCGCCGACTGGCCGGCTGACCGTGCAAGCCTCACAACAGGGGGAGTTGCTTTGGCCTAACCCGTCTGCAGACGTGAGGACTTATGGGTGAAATGTCTGTGTGCGGCAACGCTCATTCGAGCGCTGCGGGCGTGGTCGCAATGTCGTGTTCGGACATCGGATGTTGCTCGCCCACCGAAGCCAGCGCGCGGCGTTCGGCCTGGTTGATCACCTCCATCGGGGTGACGCCGTCGGGCTCCAGCGTGACCACACCCATGCCCACTTGCGGAGAGAACGGCAGGTAGACCTGTTTTGCGTCCATCACGCTCAAGGGCATCGGCACGGTGGCGCGCAAACGGGTGACCACTTCCAGCGTGGCCTCGGTGAGCTTGTCGCTCGTGATCACCACCACAAAACAGCGCGGGTGGTACAGGCCCACCACACACCGAAAGCCCGCTGCACGGCGCACGCGGGCAGCCAGCGTGGTGAGGATCTGGTGTTCGGTGCCGTGTCCCGGCTCGTCCGTCAGTTCGTACAGGTTGCTGATGTGCAGGCACACCACCGTGCAGACCCCGCCACGTCGCGCGGTGCGCCAGAACACGTGTTCCACCTCGGTGAGCAAGGCTGCGCCCGTGGGCAGGCCGGTGGCGGGCTCGGCACCCTGGTTCAGCCGGGAAAGGCGTGCGAGCTGGCGGTTGTGCTGGTTGCGCAGCAAGGCCAGCACCGAGGCAATCAGGAAATAGGACACGGTGACCAAGGCCGTGACCAACCAGGTGCCCAGTCCCAGGCCGGGCAGGCTCAGGCCGCGCGCATACAGGCCCGCTGTGGTGGCCGCCAGGCACACGATGCCCACCGCCATCCAGCGTGCCAGCGGGTCTCCCAGCTGGTGGGCGCGGCGCACCGCCAGCAGGGCCAGCAGCACCGGCACCATGTTCACCGCAGCGGCCAGCATCAGCAGGTCGCGGAAGTTGGCCGGCGCCACGCGGGTGGCCACCGCCGCCAGCGCCAGCGCCGCCAGCAGCAGCACCGCACCACCCATGACCGTGAAGCGGTGCACCAGCGAGTCTTCGCGCACGCCACCCAGCCAGTTGCTCAGGTAGTACAAGCCCATGGCGCCGGCCAACGGCCCCAGGCCGGCCTTGAGCACCATCATCAAGCGCCCGGGCAGCGCGGGGAAAAAAACCTCGGGCAGGCCCGTCATGACCACGCAACTGGTGCCTGCGATCAGCAGGAAGACCACATTGCGCACCGACGCAAGCGAACGGCTGCTCAGTGCGTCGCCCAGCGCGACCGCCGACAGCGTCAACAAGCCTCCCAGCATCGCCGACCAGATTGCAATTTCAGAAACGGGCATGCGGCGGATTGTGGTGGGCCGCTGGCGAAAGACCTGCGACATTTGTCACGTTGCATACCCGGGCCGTGCATCGCCCGATGTGCGTGTCTCGCGCACACCACCCCGCGAGCTGCGGTGAGCGAAGCGCCTACAGTCCAGACCATGCATCTTGTGATCACCCCGCCACCTTCCCATGTGCCCGGCCACGCCGTTTCGCGCCTGCGCCTGGCGCGCCTGGCCGCCAGCGCCAAGCCCTTTGTGGCCCGCGGCTCGGGCGGTGGGCGCTGCGCGGGCTGCCGCCTGGTGGCCAGCCATTGCGTGTGCGCCCTGCGTCCGCTGGTGGCCACCCAGGCCGGCATGTGCCTGGTCATGGGCGACATCGAGGCGCTCAAACCCAGCAACACCGGCTGGCTGGTGGCCGACGTGGTGGCCGACACCTGGGCCTTCGGCTGGTCGCGCACCGCGGTGGACCCGGGCCTGCTGGCCCTGCTGGCCGATCCGCAGTGGCAGCCGTATCTGGTGTTTCCCGGCGAGTTCGTGCCGCCCGGGCGCGTGGTGACCGGGCTGCCGCCCCGCGGAGAAGACGGCAAGAAGCCGCTGTTCGTGTTGCTCGACGGCACCTGGTCCGAAGCCCGCAAGATGTTCCGCAAGAGCCCCTACCTCGACACGCTGCCCGTGCTCAGCCTGCACCCCGACCAGGTGTCCAACTACCGCCTGCGCCGATCGGCGCGCGAGAGCCATTTCTGCACCTCGGAAGTGGCGGCGCTGTGCCTGGCGATGGCCGGCGAAACGCATGCCGCCCAGAGCCTGGCCGCGTGGCTTGATGTGTTCACCACCCATTACCTCAGCGCCAAACGCAGCGTGGTGCTCGACCGCGACGACGAGCCCCACCAGCGGCTGCGCGATCTGATGCACCCATGAGCCGTTTGATCTGCTTCAACAAGCCCTATGGCGTGTTGAGCCAATTCACGCCCGAGGGCCGCTGGCGCGGGCTCAAGGACTTCATCGACATCCCCGGCGTGTACGTGGCCGGCCGGCTCGATGCCGACAGCGAAGGCCTGCTGCTGCTCACCGACGACGGCCAGCTGCAGGCCCGCATCAGCGACCCGCGCCACAAGATGGAGAAAACCTATTGGGTGCAAGTGGAAGGTGTGCCCGACGAGGCTGCACTGGAAGCGCTGCGCCATGGGGTGCAACTCAACGACGGCCCCACGCGGCCGGCCCGCGCGCGCGCCATGCCCGAACCCGATGATTTGTGGGAGCGCAACCCACCCGTGCGCGTTCGCCAGTCCATCCCCACCAGCTGGCTGGAGCTGGTGATCACCGAGGGGCGCAACCGCCAGGTGCGCCGCATGACCGCCGCCGTCGGCCACCCCACGCTGCGGCTCATCCGCGCGGCCATCGGGCCGCATTCGCTGCAAGGCCTTGCGCCCGGCACGCTGCGCGGTTGAACACCGCTGACTCACAACATGAACAAAAAAATCCTGCTCACCGGTTTTGACGCCTTCGGTGGCGCCTCGCTCAACCCCAGCTGGCTTGCCGTGAAAGAGCTGCACGGCCGGCAGATCCTTGGCCACACGGTGGTGGCCGCGCAGCTGCCCACCGTGTTCGACGCCTCGCTGAAAACGCTGAATGCGCTGCTGAAGCAGCACCAGCCCGCTCTCGTCATTTGCGTGGGTCAGGCGGGTGGTCGCAAGGCCATATCGCTGGAGCGCGTGGCGATCAACGTGAACGACGCGCCCATCGCCGACAACGCGGGCGGCCAGCCCGTGGACACGCCGGTGAAGCCGGGCGCGCCCGCGGCCCATTTCACCAGCCTGCCCATCAAGGCCATGCTGACCGCGCTGCAAACCGAAGGCATCGCTGTGGAGGTATCGCAAACCGCCGGCACCTTCGTCTGCAACCACGTGTTTTATGGGCTCATGCACGAACTCGCCACGCGGCGCGCGTTGAAGCACACACGCGGTGGTTTCATCCACGTGCCCTGGCTGCCCGAGCAGGGCACACCCAACATGCCGCTGGACGAGATCGTGCGTGGGCTCAGGCTGGCGGTGCGCTGCGCGATGGCGGTCAAGCAGGACACCGCGCTGGGCGCTGGCGCCACAGACTGAGCCACGGCCTCCTCAGGCCTGCCAGACCCCGAAGCCCGCCGAGCGCAGGTCGATGCCGACCTCGATCTCCTTGTCCACCGCGTCCGCGTACTTCATCGGGTTGAAGCCCTCGTACAGGTCGGGCAGCAGACGCAGGCCGTACTTCATCACATACGCGTTCGACTGGATGCCCGCCTTGTGCTTGTCGAACCGCACGTCCGGGTCCAGCCCGGTCATGCCCACGTAAACACAGGGCTTGCTCTCGACGTAACCCGGGTTGTTCTTGCGGAAGCGCGCTTCCAGCAGCACGTCCTTGTGCAGCTCGATGACGTAGACGTGGTGGTGGGGGCGGCGGGCCATCTTGCCGGTAGTGTGCCTTCGTACCCAGATTGGGTTCGATGGAACCCAATTTGGGGTTCTTCGAATGCTGGCTCCCATTCACCCACTTCGGCATGATGTGGTTCGCCCACGCACTACGGGGAGGGAGCCCAACAATGAATGCAAGCAGCAGCCGTTTCAACGGCCAACTCAAGAAGTGGAACGCCGATCGTGGCTTTGGTTTTGTGGTGGCCGAGCATGGCGACCAGGAGATCTTTGTGCACGTGTCCGCCTTTGCTCGCGACGGCCGTGTGCCCACCGCGGGTGAGGCGCTGTCGTTTGAAATCGAGCTCGACAAAGACGGCCGCAAGCGCGCTGTGCGGGTGCGCCGCCCGGGCGCAGAGCGCCACACCGCCACGCACCGGGACCGCCAGATGCCGCACAGCCGGCGCAGCCCATCCAGCGGTTCAGACGGTTCTGCGTGGGTCACGCGTTTCATTGGATTGCTCATCGCAGCGGGCCTGGGCTGGTACGCCTATGCCCAGTACGGCGACCGGGTGGCGGCCGCGCAATCCAGCCATCAGGAACTCATCGTTGCCCCGGCGCCCGAGGCGGCGCGGCCTGTACCCAGCGCCTTCCAGTGCGACGGCCGCCAGCATTGTTCAGAAATGACTTCCTGCCGCGAGGCCAAGCTGTTTCTGAAGAACTGCCCCGGCATGAAGATGGACGGCGATGGAGACGGGATTCCGTGTGAGCAGCAGTGGTGCACCGGGCCGTTTGGCGGGTGAGGGCACAGGGGAGGCTCAGGCCGTTTGACCCAGGACCTCGTGCATGCGCGCACCCACCAACGACATGGCCCGCCCGAAGCCCGCCACCCAGCGGATCGCTTCGGGTTCGATGACGAAGAGCGAAAAGTCCCCAAACGAAAACAGCGATTCTGCGTCGGGCAGTTTGGCCAGGTAGGCGTGTCGTGCTGCTTCATACCCGGGCGACTCGGGAGGACACGGCCGCGCCGAGCCTTGAACGCTCGCGCGGGGCAAAGCCAGCGGTGAATCTGCAGCGGCCAGCGGTGCCGTCACCAGCAGTGCCACAGCCGGGTTCTGAACCATGTCTTGCGTGTGGGTGGCCAGTTGGCTCACGTGAATGACGAAGCCTGTGCCGTCGGGCAGCAAGGCAAAAGGCACCATCGACACGGCCGGTGCGCCTTTGTGCAGCGTGGCCAGCGAAGCCACGGGCTGCGAGCGCAGCAAAGAGATGAGTGCAGTGGATTCAGATGCGTCCATGGTGCTGGTCAAGATTGGGGTTTGGCAGGCCGCGAAGCCAGTGGCGCATGCACCGCCATCAGCTCCACCACCCAGTCGATGAAGGCCCGCAGTTTCGCACTCACATGGCGGTTGGGCGGGAACGCCACGTACATCGGCATGGCATCGACGTGCCAGCCGTCGAACAGCGGCACCAGTTCGCCGCGCGCCGCATGGACTTTCGCCATGTACTGCGGCAGCCACAGCACACCCATGCCCGCCACACCGGCCGCGAGGTAGGCGTTGCCGTCGTCCACCGCCACCACATGGCGCCCCTGCACTTCGATGCGTTCGCCATCGCGCTGCAGGCCCATGGGCGCCACCGTGCCGCTGCGCGCGCGCAGATAGCCCACCGTGCGGTGGTGCGAGGCTTCCAGCTCACCCGGGTGCAGCGGTGTGCCAACGCGCTCCAGGTAGCTGGGTGCGGCGTACACGCCGATCTGCAGGTCGCCCACATGGCGCGCGATCAACGACGGGTCGGTGATTTCGCCGCCGCGCAGCACGCAGTCCACGTTGTCGCCGATCAGGTCCACCATGCGGTCGCTCACGCCCATGTGCAGCTCGATCTCGGGGTAACGCGCGTGAAACGCCGGCAGGGCCGGCATCAGGATCAGGCGGGCCAGCGGGCTGGGTACGTCCACCCGCAGGCGCCCGCGCGGCGAGGCCACGGCGCTGGAGAGGCTGGTGTCCGCGTCCTCCATGTCGGCCAGCAGGCGCACCACGCGCTCGTAGTACGCGGCGCCATCGGCCGTCACCTTCACCTGCCGCGTGGTGCGGTTCAGCAGCTTCACGCGCAGCCGCGCCTCCAGCTGCTGCACCAGTTGCGTCACGGTGGTCTTGCTCATGTGCAGCGTCTGCGCCGCCTTGGTGAAGCTGCCGGCTTCCACCACGCGGGCAAAGGCCTGCATCGCATCGAAACGGTCCATCTCGGTTCCTCGCACCCGTCGATTGTTTGGAAATGCCAAACAGTCATTGTGCGACTGGCCTGTTTATCCGCAGGCCGTGAATGCCTAGAGTGAACCCACTCCCCACCCACCCAGAGGTATTTGCATGTCTGCACGTGATGTTGTGTTCCCCGCCGGGCGCCAGGCGCTCTATGAAAAAAACCGCTACTCCCCAGCCATCCGCTCCAACGGTTTTCTGTTCGTCTCGGGCCAGGTGGGCAGCCGGCCCGATGGCTCGCCCGAGCCCGACCTGCAAGCCCAGGTGAAGCTCGCGTTCGACAACCTCAACGCGATCCTCTCGGCCGCCGGCTGCACCTTCAAAGACGTGGTGGACGTGACCGTGTTCATCGTCGACCCCGAACCCAAGTTTGAAACCATCTGGACAGAGCTCACCCAGCACTGGGGCGACGCACCGTACCCCACGCTCACCGGCGTGGGTGTGACCTGGCTCTACGGTTTTGACTTTGAAATCAAGGTGATTGCGAAGCTGCCCGAGGCCAGCGCCGCCGGGTGAGCTGCCCGCGCTTCATCGATCCGATTTGTATTGATCGCCTCGATGGTCTATGGTCAAAGTGCCTGGCGACGTTTCGTCGTCCACGCACCCAGCCCGTGGGCAGTTGTCAGGCTCTCTTATTTTTCTTCTGAAAGGAGAACAACATGGGACTGCTCGACAAGTTTTTTGGCAGCAAGGTGTCGTATCCGCCGCTGCCGCCCGACAGCGAGGCCATGGGCAAGCTCGACGAGATCAAGGCACCGCTGGAAGAGCTGGCGCACAAGGTGCATGACCGCCTGCAAGTGGTGCCGGCAGAGCACGAAGCCTTTGTCTTCCTCGGCAAACCACCGGAGAACTTCGGCCTGGCCTGGATTCACGACGGCAAGGTCACCAGCCTCAACGACTTCGTCAAGGAACACCACCTGTCGGATGTCAAGGTCGGCGAGTTGATCTACCGCCTTGGCGAGGCTTATCAACACGCCAGCGAATCGCCGCGCTACTCGGCCGAAATCGGCGGCAAGCAGATGGTGGTCATACCGTCAAAGGGTCTGGAGCAGGAAGTGCACCAGATCATGTCGAACACGCTGCACTGAGTGCGGCTCAGGCCGGCTTTTGTTTCTCATTCTGTACAGAGCAGCCAGCTTGTTTATTTTGAGAAACACATTGGCTGAGCATGGCTTCGCCAATGTGCTGAAGGTAGTCCGTGGTGCGCAGCGGCTTGGTCCGGGTCACAGCTGAACCGCCTCGCGAAGCACTTGTTCGCGAAAGCTCGCGGGCAAGCCGTTGGGCGTCAGCACATCCACGTCCATGCCCAGCAGCGCCTTCAGCTCGTGGCGAATGGCGCCAATGTCCAGCAAGGTGGTTGCCGACGTGGGCTCCACCAGCAGGTCCAAGTCGCTGCCCTCTACGTCGGTGCCGTGGATGGCCGAGCCAAAAACGCTGACCCCGGACACACGGTGGCGCAGCGCAATCTCGCGGATTTCCGAACGGTGCAGGTCAAGGGCTTGGGAAGGGCGCATAGGAACGAGTGTAGGCGGCCGCAACGGGCAAAACAACCGGAGGTGCAAGCCCTCACAGCCACACCGACCCCGGCGCCGGGCTGGTTTCGATGGTGAAGTCGGGCGAGCCGCCCAGCACGAAGGCGCCGAGCACCAGGCTGAGCAGCGAGATGAAAAGGCTGGCCCAGAACGCCGTCCAGAAGCCGTCGACCTTGAATCCTTCGACCAGCTTGGCCACCAGCAACAGCATCAGCGCGTTGATCACCAGCAGGAACAGGCCAAAGCTCAGCAGCGTCAAGGGCAGCGTGAGCACCACCAGCAGCGGCCTCACCACCGCATTGGCCAGCCCCAGCAGCAGGGCCGAGACCACCAGCGCCGAGGTGCTGCCGAACTGGATGCCCTTGAACAAATGGCTCGCCACCCACAGGGCGAGGGCGGTGATGGCCCAGTGGAGGAGGAAGGGGGTGAGGTTGGCGAGCATGGGAGCGGTGTATCGGGCGAATTTTTTTGCCCATCCTGTACGTATTGAAAGATCAACTGGCTAATTCGATAATCATAAAAATCAAATGGAAATGATCTTGGTAGCGCGGTAGTCGGTGGAGGCGTTCTTAGAAGGTATTGATGTCACAGCAACTTTAGAGCCAGTTTTCAATAAAAGCCAATTTGCCCAATCACCGTTTTGAAAATACTCGACAGACAGGAAGTATTCCCGTTTGTTAACATCTCTGCCGAACATATATGTTGGAAAAGAAGAGGAGTTGGGAATGTGATAAATCTCAACAAGTTCAAATCCTGCAGGAATACTGGGAGAGATTTCCTCGATTTGAGCTTCAGGTGACTGATTTTTCTGAACGGTCGGAAGAAAGGGGTTTCCTGACAATTGTATTCCGCTAAGTCGACTTCTTATTGATTCAGCTCTGCCTTCCAAACGCCCTTGCAATGCATCGATGTATTGGTGGCAGTAGCTCAAGATTCTCAGAGAAGATTGTCGATCCTTGGCGCTATTCTCATTGATTTTCAGCAGAGCCAATGGAGAAAGTGCAATAACTTTCGCTTGCTCTTGCAGAACGGGGCTTGGGCTTCCTTCAAGATTTGTAAGATCGCCGAGCGTCGATACTGCAATATCGAGATATTCACGAGCGAGCATCGGTTCGGAAGCCATATTTTGCGATGTCAAATGCCGAAATGCTGCTGCCCGAGCAACCCCATAAACCATCCTGAATTCCGCTTTCGCCTTCCAACTGTTGGTCAAATCGAGAACTCTCTGGCAATCTTCGAGGAAGACTAAAGCCGAAAGATAGCCTTGGTGAATCGATATGGCAGCAATCTTTCCAGATTTTGTAATGTCCCCCCAACCATTCTTCATCAGTAATTCAAAACTTACCAGCGCCTTGTCTAGTCTCTGTTGTGACCTGTAGAGATATCCCAAGGAAAGAAGAGCGTATGGTTCACTGCTATCAATCTGAAGCATTTTTAGCAACATAATTTCTTGCGAATTCAAATCGCTGAAGAAGTACGCAATCCTGACCAGCTGCTTGTAGAAGAACGTGGAGTTCGAGTGAACATCTTCAATTTGCCTTAGTTTAAGATCTAACTCCCGTACTAGAAGTGCATTTTTATCTCTTATGGCTTTGTTTAGTTTGTCAACTATCGGAACTAAGTCTACCGGCGTGTCACCAGGTATAAAGTCTCTGTCGAGTTCCGTGCATTTACGCTCAAACTGAGCCTCAGCAACCTCTTGCTTTAAAGCATGAAGTCGACTGATGTTCGCACTTACCTGTCTTCTTACGTCAATGTTTTTCGGTGAAACGCGCAATAGATCTCGTATCGATTCATCGATGCTATAAATTTCTTCAAGCGCCTCATCTGTTGTTCGAGTCAGAAGACTCGTTTTAGCAAGCTGGGCGATTGCTGCTGCGATTCGGTCAAGGGACAGTTCAAGAGAATCGATTAAAAGCGAGCGATTCGCGCGACCCAGCGCAAAGAGTCCTTCCAGCAGCTTGATCGCATCAGCAGACAATGCATCGATTAGATTCGAGAATGAATAGTTGGTGATTTCATTTGCCGCAACGGTAATGGCGGAATCAACATCTTTTCCGGCTATGTATAAATCCGCAATCAGTCGTATCGCTAATGGATTGTCCTTTGATGCATCCCCAATTTTTTCGAGAGTTTCTGCATTTATATTCGAATGTCCCCTGCTGGTGAAATACTTTCTCGTCAGAAATAGGGACGATTGCCGAGTTAGTGATTCGAGGGGAATGTTTTTGGCAGCATCGACTGGGAGGCGACTGGTTACGAGCACTTTCCACTTATGTGGCAGTGTGTCGATAAATTCACCTACCATTTCTGGCTCGTCTCGAAGTAACGTCTCAAGGTTGTCAATTACAAGCAAGATGCTTGTGCTCTCTTTATGCTTTTGCGCCTCTTCAATTGTTTCAAACTCTTCAAGAAAAACAAAGTTCAGTGATTCTAGAAGTTCATTTTTCAAGGAGTTGAGTGAATCTGGGGAGTTAATTCTAACAACCCCGGTCGCTGTAAGTGCTTCCTGCTTTAGTGTGCAAAAAATTACAGCATTTGCCCAATCTGCAGTTTCTGGCTTAAGGACAATTCTACTGAGGCATTCAAGAACCAGCGATGTTTTTCCTGTGCCACCCCTTGCGATAATTGCTACTAATGAATTTCGTCCGCTGCGAAGCTCAGTTTCTAGCTTGCTAAGGTCTTTGTCACGCCCGATCAGACCAGTCAACTCGTGTTCTACTGTGTCGGGAAGATTGTTCTTAATGTAGCTGCGTCTGACTTCTAGCCACTGTTCGGGAGGGGCTGTCAGCCTATCCTCGCATGCGAGTCTATATTGCTTAATTGTTCTTGCAAATCCAATTTTCTCTATAATCGGGTCGGTTGCAAGTGCTGCTACGCGATGCCAATACGATTCGGCAAATGGTCGATTTGGATGGCTTACTGAGTTCCTAATATCGGTAATTTCAAGACTGTCAAATATCTTTCGCAAGCGCTTGAACTGGTCTCCATCAGCAGTTTTGGATGCAGCAGATTGTGCGAGATTGAATATTTCGCTGAGAAACGTAGCCTCTATGATCTGGCGGGAGGAGACATCGCCTTTGTCGAGTGCCTCCTCTTGAATTCGTGCCGCAACCAGTGTGGCCGTTCTATCTTCATTGATTTCCGTATGTTCCGTATGAACATACTCCCCGAGATCTTGTTCAAATGCGTAGATGACCATCGCCGCCTTAATGCGGGCTGAGTCTTGATTGTACATTTGGGTATTCCTTGGGATGACTATCGAGAAGGATTGCAGATGACGCGTTCGAGTTAGAGGGTAGGTAACTATTTCCCCCACGAATCCTTCAACCCCGCAACCCGATTAAAAACCGGCCTCCCCGCCGCGTGATCCACCCGATCCGCCACAAAGTACCCAAACCGCTCGAACTGGAACTTCTCATCCGGTTTCGCCGCAGCCAGTGACGGCTCCACATAAGCCGTCACCACCTTCAAGCTGTTCGGGTTCAGCGCTTCAATGAAGTCTTTGCCACCGGCGTCGGGCTGGGGGTCGCTGAACAGGCGGTCGTACAGGCGCACTTCGGCGGGCACGCCGTCGGCCACGCTCACCCAGGTGATGGCGGCTTTGGCTTTCACGCTGTCGGCGCCGGGGGTGCCGCTCTTGGTGCCGGGGATCACCTTGGCGTGCACGGCGGTCACGGTGCCGCTCGCGTCTTTTTCGCAGCCGGTGCACTCGATCACGTAGCCGCCTTTGAGGCGCACCACGTTGCCTGGGAACAGGCGCTTGTAGCCCTTGGGGGGCACTTCTTCAAAGTCTTCGCGCTCAATCCACACCTGGCCGCCGATCTTGAACACGCGCTCGGGCGGCGGGGTCTGGCCCTCGGGCACGGCGTGGTGGGGCAGGGCGGGCTGGGTGCAGTCTTCTGTGTAGCCGTCAGAGCCAAAGGCCTCGGCCCAGTTGGTGAGCACCAGCTTGACGGGGTCGAGCACGGCCATGCCGCGGTGGGCCTTGTTTTCCAGGTCTTCGCGCAGGCAGCCTTCGAGCGTGCTGTAGTCGATCCAGCTGTCGCTCTTGGTCACGCCGATGCGCTCGGCAAACATCTGGATGCTCTCGGGCGTGTAGCCGCGCCGGCGCAGGCCGACGATGGTGGGCATGCGCGGGTCGTCCCAGCCGCTCACCTTGTGGTCGTACACCAGCTGCGCGAGCTTGCGTTTGCTGGTGATCACATAGGTGAGGTTGAGCCGGGCAAATTCGTACTGGTGCGGCGCGGGGTGCGCGAGCAGGCCGCCTTCGCACAGGCGGTCCATCAGCCAGTCGTAAAACGGGCGCTGGTCTTCAAACTCCAGCGTGCAGATGCTGTGGGTGATCTGCTCCAGTGCGTCCTCAATGGGGTGCGCAAAGGTGTACATGGGGTAGATGCACCAGGTGTCGCCCGTGTTGTGGTGCGTGGCGCGGCGAATGCGGTAAATGGCGGGGTCGCGCAGGTTGATGTTGGGCGAGGCCATGTCGATCTTGGCGCGCAGCACCATGCTGCCGTCTTCGTGTTTGCCGTCGCGCATTTCGCGAAAGCGCGCCAGGTTCTCGGCGGGCGTGCGGCTGCGAAACGGGCTGTCCACGCCGGGCTTGCCGAAGTCGCCACGCGCCAGGCGCATTTGTTCGGCGGTCTGTTCGTCCACATACGCGTGGCCGGCTTCAATGAGGTACTCGGCCGCGCGGTACATGAAACCGAAGTAGTCGCTCGCTTGAAACAGGTGGCTTTGGCCATTGGCTTCCCAGTTGAAGCCGAGCCACTGCACCGCGTCGAGGATGCTGTTGACGTACTCGGTGTCTTCCTTCTCGGGGTTGGTGTCGTCAAAGCGCATGTGGCACACGCCGCCGTAGTCGCGCGCCAGGCCAAAGTTGAGGCAGATGCTCTTGGCGTGGCCCACATGCAGATACCCGTTGGGCTCGGGCGGGAAGCGGGTGCGGATCTTGGCGGGGTCGGGCTGGCCGGCGGCGTGGTGCGCGGCGTCGCCCGGGGTGCCGGCCCAGCGGCGGCTGGCGTAGGTGCCTTTGTCCAGATCGTTTTCGATGATCTGGCGCAGGAAGTTGCTGACCTTGTGTTCGCCCTCTGCGGGGGCGTCTGTTGCGGGTGCGTTGGGCTTGCTGGGGGGGGTGTTGGAGCTCATCAAGGCATTCTAGGGGCGCGTTGCGTTTCCCCTCGGTGCCAGCGGTCTGTGGCGCGGGCTGAATGGTCGTACCGCACAGCTTCAACGCAGGGGCTTTCCGTTATGGTTGCGGCGGAGTCGAGGAAACCCCCCGGGGCACACACAACATGCACAACGAACACCCTGAAACCATCCC
>NZ_JALHLX010000014.1:0-5370 GCF_022844385.1 Hydrogenophaga sp.
TCCACCTTGTCTCCCTCGTCGAGAATTTCATTGCCCAGCAGGGTCTCGACCACGTCCTCCAGCGTCACCAGACCCTTGGTTTCGCCGTACTCGCCCACCACGATGGCGATGTGTTGGCGCTGTGACAGCAGCGTTTCCATCAGGCGCGACAGGGTCGTGGTGTCGGGGACGGCCATCAACTCGCGGCGGAAATCGCTCACCTTGCGGTCGCCCTGATCCGCGTTCATGGCCACCAGCAGGTCTTCGCGCAGCACGAAGCCGGTCACGTTGTCCAGGGAGCCCTGGTAGATCGGCAAGCGGGAGAACAAGGCCTTTTCCGCGGTGGCGAGCGCCTGCCGCACGGTCAGGTCCTGCTTCAGCGCCGTCATCACGATGCGCGGCGTCATCACGTCGCTGGCCTCGATCGACTTGAAGTGAAACAGGTTGCTGATGATCTTGGACTCGCGTTCGTTGATGTGTCCCTGTGCCTGACCGATGCCGGCCATGGCAACAAATTCATCGCGACTGAAGTCGTTACCCTTCTTGCCGCCCGAGATGAGCTGGGTCAGTTTTTCGGATACGAGGATCAGCGGGTACATGCTTTTGATGAGCAGGTTCACGTAAATGGCGGTAAAGCCTGCCAGCTGGCGCCAGTACACGGCACCCAGGGTCTTGGGAATGATTTCGGAGGCGAACAGGATGAGCAGCGTCATCACGGCGGAGAAAACGCCGAACCAGGCGTCGCCAAACACCGCTGTGGCCTTCGACCCGGCCCCGATGGCGCCGACCGTGTGCGCGATCGTGTTCACGGTGAGGATGGCCGCCAGCGACTGGTCGATCTTCACCTCCCTGAGTTGGTGCAACACCTCGGCCTTTTTCGGTTCAGTCTCTTTCAGGCCCGCGATGTACGAGGGCGTGATGCTCAGCAGCGAGGCCTCTGCGACCGAGCACAAAAAGGAGAAAAACAAGGCCAGCACCACATACAAGAGCAGCAACAAGGCATCGGTGCCCAATGACGACTGGACAGCGCCCAGCAGGGCTTCGGGGGGGAACTCGGGATTCATGGAGCGGCTTTCATGTGACGCGTACAGCGAACGCCACAGGATAGAGCGCCGGGGGTGGTCCTGCGTTCCCGTCTCTCGGAAAGCCGTCAGATCAGCTTGCAACTTCCTTGAGGCCGCCCATGAGCATTTCCTGGAACCCCAAGCCACTCGACAGTGCGCGCAGCGGCGTCGAGACGCTGCCGGACGGCAGGCTGCGTTGCTGGATCGAGCACGACACATTGCAAGGCGTCACACCGTCCATGCTGGACTGGTGGTTCCGTCATCTCGAGGGCGACATGGACTTCGAGGGCCAACGGCTGCCCCGGTACCGTGTGTGGCATCCCGTGGATGACATCGAGGTGACGTACACACAGCGCCTCGCCGACGGTGGCGTCGGGGTCGGTGCTTAGCTGCACATCGTCGAGATGTTTGGCGGCAATCCCCGCCACTAGGTGGATGCGCTCAGCGACATCGTGAGGCTCGGCGAACAAGGGTTCGGGCATCGCCCGCAGTGGCATGGCCTGCGGGTTGCAGCCATGGACTACCGCTTCGCCTTTGACCATTCACGTGCACACGCCTGGATCCTTCACAACATCGAGGAAGTCGGGCAGTTCGAGCGCTTCCTGCCAGCGCTCTTCGCTCGAGAAGGAGGCGTGTCGCTCAAGAAGCCTTCTGTTGATCGAGTGCAGTGAGGTGGGTGTCGGCAACCGCGTTGGAAGGCCTGTGTACAGCGGGCACATGGCGACGCAAAATGGCCTCGCCCATGCGCACCTGTTGACCTGAGGCAAGCCCCTGACACAACGCGATGCCCGGTGGTGCGAACACCAGGATGGTCGAGCCGTGCTCGAACCACCCCATCTCCTCGCCCTTCTCGTAGGTGGCGTGGCAGGGCAGTTCGTTGGGGCCGCGGTAGCGGATGTTGAGTGCCACGTCCACCGCGCGCAGCCGCATGCTGGCCACCAGGATCGCGGCCACCGGCACGATCAGCAGCGGCGTGCCGTCGGCCAGGCGGGTGTGCAGCACGGCACGTTCGTTCTTGCAGAACAGCCGCTCGATACGTTTCAGCGCGATCGGGTTCACGTTCCAGGTGTCGCCGCTGATGTAGGTCACATGGTCGAGCGTGAGCGCGGCCGGGGCATGGAAACGGTGGTACATGCTGGAGGTCAGGCGCAGCGTCACGTAGCTGCCGCCGCGCAGCGTGTCGATGGTGGCCAGGCCGCGCGCGTCGGTGCCCAGCAGGTCGGTGAGCGGGTAGGGGAAGCCTTTGGCCTGGAACACTTGCGCGCCGGGGTCGTCACCAATGCGGCCGCAGGCGCCGACGATGGCGTCGCAGGGGCTCACCAGCACGTGTTCGCGTGCGTCCAGCGGGCGAGCACCGGGTTTGAGTTCGCGCACAAAACAATCGTGCAGGCTGTTGAACGACGTCTTCCTGGCTTCGCTCAGGTCGATGTCGGTGAAGGTGCGCCACACCGCCATGGAGGCATCGCGCACCCAGGGGTGGCGGATGCGGCTGAACCAGCCCATGAAGCGTGTGAGCGCTGCGCGCGGCACGCGGTTGGTGAGCAGGAAGTTGAGGTCTTCGTTGAGCGCCAGGCGCTGCAGGATGTTCTGGTTTTTCATCGCGGGTTTCATCGGAGTTTCATGGCTTCGTCATGTGGACGCCCTACAAAAGACACACACCAACCGCCCTGGAGCGCCTGCTGCATGTCTTACCTTTCTTACGCTGTTCCGCTGGGCTCGCTGGCCCTGGCCTTGCCGCTGCTCAAGCAGCGGCTCGAACTCTCTCGCGCCAAACACCGGTCGCTGGCTGGACATTCGAAGATGGCCAAGCGGCTGGCGAAGTGGTTGCCGGGCTACGCCTTTGACGAGGACCGGTTTTTTGATTGCGACGGTGCGCCCGCCGAGGTGGTGGCGCAGCGCCGCGCGGCCTTTGATCTGCTCTGCGCCGGCTTCGCCGAGCGTTACGCCAAGACCCTGGCGCTCACCGCGCAGGCGCGCGAGGGCCTGGCCGATCTGCAGTTCACCGGTGCTTACCGTGTGCCCTTCCAGTTCAGCCCGCTGGTGCGCGCGCGGCTCAAGGTGGGTGCCTTCATGCAGTCGGCCGAGGGTGTGCACCTCACCGATCTGGACGGCAACACCTTCATCGACCTCACCGGCTCTTACGGCGTGAACGTGTTCGGCGTGGACTTCTACAAGGCCTGCATGGCCGAGGGCGCACAGATCGGCCAGGCGCTGGGCCCGGTACTGGGCGCCTACCACCCCTGCGTGGCCGAGGTGGTGGCGAAGCTGCAGGCCATCTCGGGGCACGACCAGGTGTCGTTCCACATGTCCGGCACCGAAGCGGTGATGCAGGCCGTGCGCCTGGCGCGCTACCACACGGGTCGCAAGCACCTGGTGCGCTTTTGCGGCGCGTACCACGGCTGGTGGGAAGACGTGCAGCCCGGCCCCGGCAACCCGATGCCGCCGCGCGAGACCTACACCCTGCAGGACATGAGCGAGAAGAGCCTGCAGGTGCTGCGCACGCGGCGCGATGTGGCCTGTGTGCTGGTCAACCCGCTGCAGGCCTTGCACCCCAACAAGAACGCACCAGGCGACTCCACGCTGGTCGACGGCAGCCGCACCGCGGGCTATGACCGCGCGGCCTACACCGCGTGGCTCAAGCGCTTGCGCGAGGTGTGCACCGAGCGCGGCATCGTGCTGATCTTCGACGAGGTGTTCCTGGGTTTTCGTCTGGCACGCGGCGGCGCGCAGGAATACTTCGGCGTGCAGGCCGACATGGTCACCTACGGCAAGACCCTGGCTGGCGGTTACCCGGTGGGCGTGGTGTGCGGGCGGCGCGAGCTGATGCAGCGCTTTCGCGAAAAGCGCCCGGCCGATGTGTGTTTTGCGCGCGGCACCTTCAACGCCCACCCTTACGTGATGGGTGGCATGGCGGCCTTCCTGAAACGGCTGGACACGCCGGAGATCCAGGCCTTGTACCAGGACCAGGATGCGAAGTGGGATGCCCGCGCGAAGCACTTCAACGACACCATGGCTGCGCACGGCCTGCCGGTGCGCGTGGCCAACCTGCAAAGCATCTGGACGCTGATGTACACCCAGCCGGGTCGATATCACTGGATGTTCCAGTACCTGCTGCGCTGGCAAGGCCTGGCGCTGAGCTGGGTGGGCACGGGGCGATTCATCTTCGGCTTGCACTTCAGCGATGCCGAGTTCGAGGAGGTGGTGCAACGCTTTGTGGCCGCGGGACAGCAGATGCAGGCCCAGGGATGGTGGTGGCGGGGAGAGCAAACGCACAAGTCGATCCGGCGCAATGTGGTTCGCGAGATGTGGCAGCACCTGCGGGCGTGATGCCGCAGGTGCGCCGGGGAGATCACTTCACCCCGATGCCGGGATCGATGAGCTGGCCGCGCATCAGGTAGAGCGGTGCCTTGTGGTACAGCTTGATGTCGTGAAACGGGTCGGTGAGGATCTTGGTCATCCAGGCCAGACCGGTCTGCACATCGGCAATGAAGAACAGGTGCACGGTGCGGAACAGCAAACCGCCCACACCCAGCGCCAGCCACAGCGCGCCGACCTGGCGGATGAAGCTTTCACCATCGGTGTGCGGCTCAAACAACCCGAACACGCCGGGCACCAGCGCCACCAGCATCGGTGTGCCGGCCCACAAGGCCATCAGCACCACCTTGCGCTGCAGGTTGTAGCCGACCTTGATCTCTTCCTTGTGCTCGTGCGTGGCCTGGTTCACATGGTCGTAGCCCTTGGGCTCAAAGAAGAAGTGGCCGGCCTGGCGGCTGGTCATGGAGACCAGCCAGGCGATCAGCGCGGAGAGCACCGGGTCGGTCCACAGCAGCGCATAGGCCACCACGAAGCTGATCGCGCTGATCAGGTGCAGGGTCTGGTTGATGCGGCTGTGGTGGTAATAGCGGTGGTCGTCCCAGCGTTGGGTTTCCAGTGTCTTGAAAAAGTCGTTCACGGTTTCTCCATGCAAGGGTGGGTGTGGGGAGGTCACACACCTGCGCAGTCTTGTCCTGACATGTGAAAACACGGTGACAGTGGCGTGTTGTCATCAACTTGTTGCACACGCGCTGGAACATGGGCACATGAACACCATGACGTCCGAACAGATCCTGGTCGAGGAATACCCGGCCAGCACGCCCTCCCTGCGCCTGTCGGTCGTCACCGAAACCTGGCCACCGGAGATCAACGGCGTGTCGCTCACGCTCTCGCGCCTGGTGCAGGGACTGTGCGCGCGCAACCACCCGGTGCAGCTGATCCGGCCACGCCAGACGCGGGTGGACCAGGCGCTGAGCCACAGTGGCTATGAAGAGCTGCTCATGCGCGGCATGCC
>NZ_JALHLX010000014.1:5470-14702 GCF_022844385.1 Hydrogenophaga sp.
ACGCCGCCATGCAGGCGCACCACGCCGATGTGAAGCTGGTGTTCGTGGGCGACGGGCCGCTGCGCGAGAGCCTGCAGCAGCGCTGCCCACAAGCGGTGTTTGCCGGCATGCGCCGGCACGAGGAGCTGGCGGGCTACTACGCCTCGGCCGATCTGTTCGTGTTCCCCAGTCTCACCGAGACCTTTGGCAACGTGACCATCGAAGCGCTGGCCAGTGGCTTGCCCGTGCTCGCGTTCGACACCGCCGCAGCCAGCGACTGGGTGCACAGCCACACCAATGGCTGGCTGGTGCCCGAAGGTCAGGAAGCGGCGTTCGTTCGCGTGGCGGTGACGCTTGCACAAACACCTTCGCTTTTGGCGCAGGCCCGCGAGCAAGCGCGTGCGCGCGTGGCGCATCTCGACTGGCAACAGATCGCCATGCAGGTGGAGGCACTGATGTTGCAGGCCGCAGGGGCTTCACTGTTGGTGGACACAGTGCTGCGCCCGGCCATGGCGCAGCGATCGGCTCCGCTGTTGTGAAAGCTGGATGACGCGAGGGGTTCTTTTCTCTGTGCGTTTGGCCTCACTGTCATGGGCATGACATGAGTTGTTTGCATGCTGACGAGGTTCAACAACCCAGGAGAACTGACCATGAAAAACCACGACCTCACCACGACCCCGTTCACCGATCCCGACGACCTTGAAAACAACGTTTCCAACAACCGCCACTTCGCCGATGTGCTGAGTTCGGGCCTGAGCCGGCGCGGCGTGCTGCGTGGCGGCCTGGGTGGCGCCATGGCGGCGATGTTTGCGCCGCTTGCCCTGACCGCTTGCGGCGGCGGCGGTGACGACACACCTGTGGCGGGCCCCCCGACGGCCGCCCCTGAAAGCCTGCTGGGCTTTGCTGCGGTAGCCAAAACGTTGGCCGACACCAACTCCGTGCCTGCCGGCTACACCGCGCGCGTGATCCTCGCTTGTGGCGATCCGCTGTTCACCGGTGTGCCTGCCTACAAGAACGATGGCACCGACACGGGCTACGACCAGCGCGTGGGTGACAACCACGACGGGTTGCAGTATTTCGGCCTGTCGGCCAGCGGACAACGCGACGACAACAGCAGCAGCCGCGCGCTGCTCGCCATGAACCACGAGTACATCCAGCCGCTCATGTTGCACGTGAGCGGGCCTACGCCCAACCCGCGTCCCGCCAGCGAAGTCGATATCGAGGTCGACTGCCATGGTCTGATGGTGGCCGAGATCATCAAGGACGGCGCCGGTGTGTTCGGCGCGGTGGTCAATTCGCCGTTCAACCGTCGCGTCACCGGCATGACGCCGATCGAGTTGTCGGGCCCGGCGCGTGGCAATCCCCTGTTCGTCACCAAGTTCTCCACGGATGGCACCCGCACCCGCGGCACCATGAACAACTGTGGCAACGGCAAGACCCCCTGGGGCACGCTGCTCACCACCGAAGAAAACTGGTCGGGCTACTACTTCCGTGCCGCGGGCGATCAAAACCTGCGCACTCCCAAAGTCAATGCCTCGTTCGCGCGCTACGGCCGCAGCGTGAACAACACCACCGCCGCCAACAGCCGCTACGGCTGGCAGACCGCCGGCGCAGATGACAAATACGAGCGTTGGAACACCAGCCAGACCGGCACCAGCCTGGATGGCAGCGACGACTACCGCCACGAGTGGTTCTGCCAGGGCTTCATGGTCGAGCTCGACCCCTACAACGCCAACTCCGTGGTCAAAAAGCGCACCGGCATGGGCCGCTTCGCGCACGAGAACGCCGCGTTTGGTCTGCCGGTGGAAGGCAAACCGCTGGCTGTGTACATGGGCTGCGACTCGCAGAACGAATACGTGTACAAGTTTGTCTCGACACAAAACTGGGTGGCCTCCGATGCGAACTCGGCGGATCGCCTGGGCATGGGCGACAAGTACCTCGACGACGGCAAGCTGTACGTGGCCAGGTTCAACGACAACGGTACCGGTGAGTGGCTTGAACTGAACATCACCAACCTCGCCATCGCGGGTGCCTCGTTCGGCTTCACCGATCAGGTCGAGATGTGCATCCACACCCGCATTGCAGCCGACGCCGTGGGTGCGACCAAGATGGACCGCCCCGAGTGGGTGGATGTGCACCCGACCACGGGCGAGCTGTACATCACGATGACCAACAACAGCAGCCGCAGGGTCGCGCCCACCGGCAGCCAGACACCGGTCGATGCGGCCAACCCGCGCGCCTACTCCGACATCTTTGGTGGAACCACGACGCAGTCCGGCAACGTCAACGGCCACATCGTTCGCTTCAAGGATGCCAGCCCTGAAGGCACGAGCTTCAACTGGGACGTGTATCTCTTCGGTGCCGAAGCGGGCTCCAACCCGGCGCTCGTCAACCTCTCCGGCCTGAGCGCCGACCAGGACTTCTCAAGTCCCGATGGCCTGGCTTTCACGCAAAGCAGCGGGTTGTGCTGGATCCAGACCGACGACGGTGCTTACCGCGATGTGACGAACTGCATGTTGCTCGCCAGCATCCCCGGCACCGTGGGCGACGGCACCACGGCCACGCTGAACTACAGCGGTGGTGTGGCCGTGACCACGCGCGTCGGCGCAAAGCCGACCGCTTCGACCCTGAAGCGGTTCTACGTTGGTCCGGCTCAGTGTGAAGTGACGGGTCTGTGTGAAACGCCGGACGGCAAGACGATGTTCATCAACGTCCAGCACCCGGGCGAGAACACGCCGGCATCCGTGATTGCGGACCCCAGCCAGTACGGAAGCCAGTGGCCCAGCAACGTGGGCTACGGCGCCGGCAGCCGTCCGCGTTCGGCCACGGTGGTGATCACCAAGAACAACGGCGGCCAGGTGGGCACCTGAGTCACGGCGGACTCGCGCATCACACAAGGGGCCCTTCGGGGCCCTTTGTCTTTTCACATCGCGGCCTGCCCGGCGAAGGCAACACGCTGATCGGCTCTCAAGCCCGGTCGCCGGCCCCTCCAACCCCAAGGCCCCGGCGGGCCTTGGGGTTCAGCTTTTGACGATTCTGTCGATCGCGTGCACAGCCTGATTTCAAGGACCTGCGGTCTGTGGCGCAGGCGTGTCCCGGCGTGTGTATTGAGAACTAGGGTGGCACCACCTCGCCGATCACAGGTCGGGTCAGAGGCGTTCACCAGTTCCCAACCTAGGACATTTCATGTACGACCAGATCGTCAAACCCCAGACCCTCGTGCTGGACACCGCACCTTGCAACGATGGCCAGGGCACATTCTCCAAACTGCCCATCAGCTACGAGGAATACGGTGCCCCGAAAACCAGGGAAGGCGAGGACAAACCGGTGGTTGCCATCTTGCCGTTCTTCCTGGGAAGCGCCCATGCAGCCGGTCACAGGTCCGTCAAGGACAACAAACGCGTGGCACCCGGTTACTGGGACGCGCTCATGGGTTCCGACGCCCCGATCAACACCGACACCCACCGCGTCATCAGCTTCGAGCCCTTGATCAACGACCACTTTCATCCGGGCCTCATCAATCCAGCCACCCGGAAGCCTTACGGTGGCGCCTTCCCCAACTTCACCCTGGCCGATGTCTCGCAGATCCAGCGACTCGCACTCAAGCAACTGGGGGTGGGCCATGTGAACGTGCTCATGGGGGCTTCCATGGGGTCGTTGCAGGCCTGGCATTTCATGGCCCACGAACCCAGCTATGTGTCCAACATGGTGTTGGTGGTGCCTGGCGGGTTGGAACTGTCGCAGAAGACGCGCACGCTGACCGAACAGTGGGTTCAGAAGCTGGAGCAGGACCCCGACTGGCACGGTGGCGACTACGGCAGCCTGGCCAAGGACAAGCAGCCGAAAAAGGCGCTGGTGGAGGTGCTGTCCGACTTCTGGTACCGGGTCCAGTTCCCGGTGGACCACAGCCTGCTCTACGACCTGAACGACATCGAATGCGCCGAAGTCGCTGTGGCCCACCATGCGCTGGATGCCAATGACGTCAAAACCATCGACACTGTGCTGGCCTCGCTCAACGCCAGTGACCCCAGGGTCAAGCTGTACAAACAGACCCTCACGGGGTTGTGCGCAAAGACCGATCACAACGTGCTGCTGTGGCAGCTTCGATCGGTGCTCTCCTACCAGCCTCAGGCAGCGCTGCAGAGGTCAACGCCCTTCATTCGCCACCTGCAGGGTATCGACGACAGGACAGACGCGGCCCACGAAATGCTGGCCACCACCCGCATCCTGATGATCGCCACCGAAGCCGACGACCTGCTGGACATCGGCTCGGTGGACAGTGTCATGGGCATGGCGGCCTGGATCGGCTTCGATGCCAGGGCCCTGCGCATGCCTGCGACCTTCACGCACGCGGCCGGGCTCAACGCCGCCAGTCCCGACAGCATCCTGGTGTTCAAGAACGCCATCGCCCAGTTCCTCAAGCCGCCATCCAAGCTCTGACCTGATGGTCAGACCCCCATCCCGTTTGTTCAAGGAGAACCCCATGCCGCAAACCACCGCTCAATCGACAGCCCAAGATGCCACCACGTTTGTGGACCTCACCCCCGACGACGTGCCGGCCATCGTCGTTCACCTCCAGGCGCTGGACGAAGCCGACCAGACCTTGCGGTTTGGCACCCCGGTGAAGGACGCTGAACACGCCGAAAAGATCGCCCGCAGGTTGCTGCAGATCAACAGCGTGTTCGGACTCTGGGACGCTGCCCATGAACGATTGTTGATGCTGGGCAGCTACGGCAAAGCCACGCTGGCGAGCGATGCCATCGAGACCGCATCGAGTGCGCTGCCCGAGGCCCGCGGGGGCATGAGCCAACGCATGGCGAACTGGTTGTACCCCCGCCTGGTTGCGCAGGGACACAAGCGCATCGAATGGAACTTCTACGCCGACAACGCGGTGGTGAGGGCGATCGCCAAGAAGCGTGGCATGAAGGTGGACTGCCGCCAGGGTGAATGCGTGGCCTATTTCGACCTGCAGCCCACGGCCGACGCCATACGCGACTGGCTGGACAGCCTGGACCAGTTCCTGGAATCGGTTCGCAACGCATCACACGCCGGCCCGGGCGCCAGGCTCTGAGCGGGCGCGTGCGAGCCGCTTCAGCGCACCACGGCGGGGTGCGCTTCGGGCGGACGCTGCTCCATGTAGCCGCGTCCGTCCTTCACGCCGGTGCGTCCTGCGATCTGCCAGGCGGTGCGCTGGTTGACCAGGCCGGAGAGGAATTCGATTTCCTCGTCGGTGTGGTTCAGCGCAGGTGCCGGCGTGAGGAAACGCCCGGCCTTGGGTTCAGCCTCGCCCCAGAACGACTGGTGGTAGCTCGACACCGACAGGGCCCGGTTGCCGCCAGCCTCCATGTCCACCGTGCCGTAGCAGTTGCAGAAGTAGCTGCGGTTGCCCTGCTCGGGAAAGACCTCGGTGTAGACCCCGGTACCGCGTATGCCGGCGGTCAGCGTGGGCGTGACGATGGTGCGGCCGGGGCCCCGGCCAAATGCGCTGCCCACGGCGCCGGTGAGCAGGCGCAGCAGGCTCACGGTGTGCAGCGTGATGCCGCGCTCCACGGTGAGGCGGGAGTTCTGCCGCACGTGCATGGCAGCGTTGCCCAGCACGAAGGTGAGTCGCGACGCCGGGCCGGTGGCGATCTCGTCGCCGGTCTGGATGGTCTGCTGCGGCACCATGCGCCGACCATTGAGCAACACGTCGCCCACCATTTCCACCACGTTGCTGCGTTGCTGCGCCATGGCCGCCGGCAGCCCGCCCATGGCCACCCAGGCGGCGGCGGCTTTCAGGGTGTCGCGGCGCTGGAACCAGGTCACTTCGCTCTCGACGCGGCCTTGCAGGGTGTGGTGACTCATGCAGCTTCTCCGGTGGTGGTGGATGTGGATTCTTCAGCGGTATCGAAACTGTCAAGGAAGGTGAAATAGATCGAGGTGTGGAACATGGAGGCCATGAACAACACGGCCGGGTACAGCACGATGTTGAGTGCCTGCAGGCCACCCAGCAAGGCGCCCAGCAAGCTCATGAACAGGCCCACCAGCATGAACACGCCGACCCAGCCCAGGGCATAGAACAGCATGGCGCCCTTGTTGCCCCAGCAGGCCATGAAGCTGAAGAACAGGCTCTTGCCGGGGCTCACGCCGTGCCAGTGCACCAGGGCCGGCGCATGCCAGAAAGCCATGACCACCGGCAGGTAGACCACCAGGCCGGCCAGCAGGCCCTGGTTGGCCAGCGAGGCGCGGACCATCTCGGCCGACACCTCACCCGCGGCGGGGTCCAGCGGCGGCGCAGCTTCGCCGGCAAACAGCGTGGCCACGCCCAGCACCAGCAGCAGGCCGGCGGCATACATGGCACCCAGGATCAGCATGTTTTTCGTCTGCGCCGGTTTGCCGCGCAGGCCCGAGATCAGGGTGGACGGCATGGGAAAACGCCCTTGTGTGGCCTCGCGCGTGGCGGCCATCAGGCCCAGCGTGGCCACCGGCACCAGCACCAGCGAGATGACCGTGCCCAGCAGCGGAATGAGCGAGAGCACCGAGACGGTGGCCATGAACATGAAGAACAGGCCGGACATGGCCAGCGGCTGGCGGAAGAAGGTCTTCACGCCCAGTTTGACCCATTGCAGGCCGACTTTGGCGGGGACGAGGTGGAGTTTCATGCGGTCACGGGTTGGGGCGTGGCTGCCGGCGCCGGGATGTCCAGCAGCACGACGGGGAAAGCGTGGATGGCGCGGTCGCGCAGCACACGTTCGAAATGGGTGGGGTCGTGGGCCTGCAACATGGCCGCTTCGCGCGGCAGGTGCAGATCCCACAGGCGGGAAATCCAGAAGCGCAGGGCGCCGGCGCGCAGCATCGCCGGCAGCAGGCTGCGCTCGGCCGCGCTCAGGGGGCGCACCGCCTGGTAGGCCGCGAGCATGGCCTGGGCGCGCCCGGCGTCGTGGCTGCCGTCGCTGGCGTCCTGGCGGTGGTGCACACACCAGTCGTTCAGGCAGACCGCGATGTCGAACAAGAAGGTGTCGCAGCCGGCGAAATAGAAGTCGAAGAAACCGGTGAGCTGGCCGTCTTCGAACATCACGTTGTCGCGAAACAAGTCGGCGTGGATCGTGCCACAGGGCAGGGCGGCGTAGGCCGGGCTGGCCGCCACGTGGTTCTGGTATGCGAGTTCGGTGCGGATCAGGCTGGCCTGTTCCTCGTTCAGAAACGGCAGCACCACCGGCACCGTTTCGTTCCACCAGTGCAGGCCGCGCAGGTTGGGCTGGCTCATGGGGAAATCGCGACCGGCCAGGTGCATGCGCGCGAGCATGGCTCCCACCGCCTCGCAGTGCGCCACGCCGGGCGCCAGCTCACTCTTCCCCCGCAGTTTGTCCACCACGGCGGCGGGCTTGCCCTGCACCGTGTGCAGGATCTCGCCGCTGGCGGTGGCGGCCGGGTCGGGCACCGGGATGCCTTGGCGCGCCAGGTGCTTCATGAGGTGCAGATAGAACGGCAACTGCTCGAAACCCAGGCGTTCGAACACGGTGAGCACATGCTCCAGCGTGGCGCCATCACGCTCGCTGGTCACAAAATAGTTGGTGTTTTCAATGCCGCCCTGGATGCCTCTGAGTTCGGTGAGGTTCCCCAGGTCCAGGGTGTGCAGCAGGGCAGCGGCTTCCGCAAACGCGACTTCGGTGTAAACGGCCATGAAACAGACGATCAGAAATTCAGGATGCGCCAGCTGCTGCGACCGGCGTTGCCGGTGCGCTTGCCGCCCACCTCACCCGTGGTCGAACCGCTCGAATCCGGGTTGATCTGGTAGGCCGGTGCGCCGTTCTTGGGTTGCACATCAATGCTTTTGGTTTCGCCGCCCACGCGCACTTCGTCGATGCGGGTGAGGGCGTCTTCGTTGGTGATGCGCTCGATGCGGTCGCGCGGCGAGAGCGGCTGCGGCGGTTGCTCCACCGGGGGGGTCTGTGCCTGCGAGGTCGAGGCCAGGACGAGACCCGCGAGCAGGGCGAGGGCAGGCAGCAGGCGTGGGGAGTGGGCATTCATGCCTCATTGTAGGCAGGCAGGGGCCTGCGGGCGCAGGCGGGGCCATCGGTCGGACCTGCGGGCGGCGTGATCTCCCCGACAATGCGCGCATGTCCGACGCTTCATCCCCCACCCCCACCCTGCTGCTGGTTGACGGCTCCAGCTACCTCTACCGCGCCTTCTTCGCTGGCGGCGAAGCCATGAGCACGACCCTGCCCGACGGCACCGTGCTCAAAACGGGCGCTATCCGCATCATGATCAACATGATGCAGAAGCTGCGCAAGGACGTGCGCGCCGACTACGCCGCCTGCGTGTTCGACGCCAAGGGGCCTACCTTCCGGGATGCGCTGTATCCGGACTACAAGGCCAACCGCTCGCCCATGCCCGACGATCTGCGCGCGCAGATCGCCCCGATCCACGAGGTGGTGAAGCTGCTGGGCTGGAAGGTGCTGGACGTGCCCGGCGTGGAGGCCGACGACGTGATCGGCACGCTGGCCCATGTGGCGGCGCAGCAGGGCATCACCTGCATCATCTCCAGCGGTGACAAGGACCTCAGCCAGCTGGTGAACGAGCACATCACGGTGATCGACACCATGAACGACCGGCGGCGCGACGTGGCCGGCGTGACCTCGGAGTTCGGCGTGCCGCCCAGCCTGATGCTGGACTACCAGACCCTGGTGGGCGACCAGGTGGACAACGTGCCCGGCGTGCCCAAGGTTGGCCCCAAGACGGCCGTGAAGTGGCTGCAGGAATACGGTTCGCTGGAGGCGCTGGTGGCGCGCGCGGACGAGATCAAGGGCGTGGCCGGCGAGAACCTGCGCAACGCGCTCGACTGGCTGCCCAAGGGCCGTGAGTTGCTCACCATCAAGACCGATTGCGACCTGAAGGACCACATGGAAGGTCTGCCCTCGCTGGAGGCCATCGGCATCGGAGGGCAGGATTCCGAGGCCCTGAAGGCGTTCGGCGAAAAGTATGGCTTCAAGGGGCTGGTGAAGACACTGACGCAGCTCGACGTGCCGCCGGAGCGGATCGAAGAACACCAGAGCAAGGCAGACACCAAAGGCCGGGCTGGCGATGGCTCGCCCGGGCTGTTCGATGAACCCGATCTGAGCGGCAGCCCCGAGCGCACCACCAACCTGAAGTACGACACCATCCTCACCTGGGCCGCGTTTGACGAGTGGCTCCAGCGCGTGCAGGCCGCCGACCTCGTGGCCGTGGACACCGAGACCACCTCGCTCGACGAGATGCGCGCCGAAATCGTGGG
>NZ_JALHLX010000014.1:14802-52963 GCF_022844385.1 Hydrogenophaga sp.
GACACCATCCTCACCTGGGCCGCGTTTGACGAGTGGCTCCAGCGCGTGCAGGCCGCCGACCTCGTGGCCGTGGACACCGAGACCACCTCGCTCGACGAGATGCGCGCCGAAATCGTGGGCATCAGCTTCAGCGTGACACCGGGCGAAGCGGCCTACATCCCGCTGCGCCACAGCGGGCCCGACGCGCCCGTGCAGCTGCCGTTTGACGAGGTGCTCGCCAGACTCAAGCCCTGGCTGGAAGACCCGAAACACGCCAAGCTCGGCCAGCACGTGAAGTACGACCGTCACGTGTTCGCCAACCACGGCATCGAGGTGCAGGGCTATGTGCACGACACCATGCTGCAGAGCTATGTGCTCGAAGTGCACAAGCCGCATGGCCTGGCCAGCCTGGCGCTGCGCCACCTGGGTCGCCAGGGCATCAACTACGAAGACCTGTGCGGCAAGGGCGCGCACCAGATTCCGTTTGCGCAGGTGGATGTGGGCAAGGCGGCGGAGTACTCGTGCGAGGACAGCGACCAGACGCTGGATGTGCACCGCGTGCTGTGGCCGCAACTGCAGGCCGATGACAAATTGCGTTTCATCTACGAGCTCGAGATCGCCAGCAGCGAAGCGCTCTACCGCATCGAGCGCAACGGTGTGCTGATCGACGCGCCCACACTCGCCAAACAAAGCCATGAACTCGGTTCACGCATCCACGCGCTGGAGCAGGAGGCGTACGAGATCGCAGGCCAGCCGTTCAACCTGAGCAGTCCCAAACAACTGGGTGAAATCTTCTTCGACAAGCTCGGCCTGCCCGTGATCAAGAAAACGGCCACCGGCGCACGCAGCACCGACGAAGAGGTGCTGGAAAAGCTGGCCGAGGACTACCCGTTGCCCGCCAGGATCCTGGAGCACCGGGGCCTCTCCAAGCTCAAGGGCACCTACACCGACAAGCTCGCGCAACTGGCCCATCCCAGGACTGGCCGGGTGCACACCCACTACGCCCAGGCCGTGGCGGTGACCGGGCGCCTGTCCAGCAACGACCCCAACCTGCAGAACATTCCCATCCGCACGCCCGAAGGCAGGCGCGTGCGCGAGGCCTTTGTGGCCCCGGCCGGCCACGTGATTGCAAGCGCCGACTACTCGCAGATCGAGCTGCGCATCATGGCCCACATCAGTGGCGACGAAGCACTCTTGCGCGCCTTCCACGAAGGCATCGACGTGCACCGCGCCACCGCGGCCGAGGTGTTTGGTGTGGACGCGGCGCAGGTGAGCAGCGAGCAGCGCCGCTACGCCAAGGTGATCAACTTCGGCCTGATCTACGGCATGAGCGCCTTTGGCCTGGCGAAGGCGCTGGCCATCGACAACACCGCGGCCAAGAACTACATCACGCGCTACTTCGAACGCTTCGCTGGCGTCAAGCGGTACATGGACGACACGCGTGCCCAGGCCAAGGCCCGGGGCTATGTGGAAACCGTGTTCGGCCGGCGCCTGTACCTGCCCGAGATCAACAGTCCGAACGGCCCGCGCCGCAGCGGTGCCGAGCGCGCCGCCATCAACGCGCCCATGCAGGGCACGGCGGCCGACCTCATCAAGCTCAGCATGGTGGCGGTGCAGAAGGCGCTGGACGAGCAGCAGCGCGGCACGAAGATGGTCATGCAGGTGCATGACGAACTGGTGTTTGAAGTGCCCGAGGCCGAGGTGGACTGGCTCAAGGCCGAGATCCCGCGCCTCATGGCCGGCGTGGCCGAGCTCAAGGTGCCTTTGCTCGCGGAAGTGGGCGTTGGACCCAACTGGGACAAAGCCCATTGAAGCTGCAGCGCCGCGCATTGGTGTGCGCCGGCCTGGCTGCGGCCAGCCTGCCGGCCTGGGCACAGACCGACGACAAGTGGGGTGCGCTGCGGGGCTACCCCGAGAGCCGCTCCAGTTTCGAGCGCCAGCCCGAATTCCGTGTGGGCAATTACTCGGGTGGTCACGAGCGCACGATGCGCCATCACGTGATTCGCGCCGGCGCCCGGGGGGCCGCCTGGAACGACACGCCGGTGAACGATTTCCGCTACCGCTCGGGCCTGTTCCAGAAGACGCCCGACGCCTACCTGGCGCAGTGGCCTGTGACCGGCTTGCTGATCGCGCGGGACAACAACATCCTGCTAGAGCGCTACCGCTTCGGGCGCCAGCCGGCCATGCGCCTGCAGAGCTGGTCCATGGCCAAGAGCGTCACTTCGCTGTTGCTGGGCATCTGCCTGGACCGCGGGCTCATCGCTTCGTTCGACGACATGGCTGCGCGCTACGTGCCCGAACTCGCCGGCACCCTGCACGGAGAGACTTCGCTGCGCCACCTGGCCAACATGTGCAGCGGTGCCGACGTGGTGCACGCGCGCGACAACGCGGTTCTTTACCCGGGAGCGTTGCTGGGCAGAGACCCCGACATCGCACGCACGGTCAGCGGCTGGAACCGGCGCAGCGAATCCGCCGGCATGCGCTTCAACTACAACGAGCTGGCTCCGTTGACGCTGGGCATGGTGATGCGCCGTGTCACCGGGGGCTCGCTGTCGGCTTTTGCCGAGCAGGCGCTGTGGCAACCCCTGGGTGCCGAGGCGCCGGCCACCTGGCTCACCGATGCGCGCGGGGCCGAGTTCAACAGCATTGGTTTCGCGGCGCGACTGCGCGACTGGGGACGGCTGGGCCAGCTGGTGGCGCAACGCGGTCGTGGTCCCGACGGCCGGGTCATCGTCAGCGAGGCCTGGATCAACGAGTGCACCGCGTGGAGCGAGGGGGATGCGCCGGTGCTGCATGGCCGGGCCCGCCTGACCCAGGGCTACAAGGCCTTGTTCTGGCATGCGCGCGCCGATGGTTCACGACCTGCCATGCACGGCCACCACGGACAGCGTGTGCTGATCGACCTGCCCACCCGCACGGTGCTTGTGCAGACGGCGGTGGATCAGCAGGGTCCGTGGGAGCACGAACTGCACGACATGTTTGACGCTGCCGCGCGGATTTAGCACCCATGTCAGACTTGCAGGCCGACCACCCGACCAGGAGACACAACATGCTCAACGACAACTTCACCCAGGACCTCTCGGCCTTGCTGCCCGGTCAGTCGAACGAACACGGCGCCACCCGCCGCACGGCCCTCAAGGCAGCGCTGGGTGTGGGTTACGCCGCTGCCGCTGCGCCCCTGATGGCGCAGACGGCGATCAAGACCTCTTCCGACGGCCTCACCGTGGGCGAGGTGATGATCGATGTCAACGGCTACAAGATGCCGGCCTACCGTGCCGCGCCTGCCGGCAAGACCGGTTTGCCGGTGGTGCTGGTGCTGTCCGAAATCTTCGGCGTGCACGAGTACATCGCCGACACCGCGCGCCGTTTCGCCAAGGCTGGCTACATGGCGATCGCGCCCGAGCTGTTTGTGCGCCAGGGCGATGCGCAGAGCTACGGCGAGATGGCCAAGCTGATCGCCGAGGTGGTGTCCAAGGTGCCCGACGCGCAGGTGATGGCCGACCTGGACGCCGCGGTGAAATGGGCCTCGGCCAACGGTGGCGATGCGTCCAAGGTGGGCGTGACCGGCTTCTGCTGGGGTGGGCGCCAGACCTGGCTGTACGCGGCCCACAACCCGGCGGTGAAGGCCGGCGTGGCCTGGTACGGCCGGCTGGTGGGCGATGCCTCGCCGCTGAACCCCAAACACCCGGTGGATGTGGCGGCCCAACTCAAGGGCCCGGTGCTGGGCCTCTATGGCGGCGCCGATACCGGCATCCCGCTTGACACGGTTGATAAGATGAAGGCCGCTCTGGCGGTGGGCAGTCCGGCCGCCAAGGCATCGACTTTTGTGGTCTACCCCGAGGCACCCCACGCCTTCCACGCCGACTACCGTCCGAGCTTCCGCAAGGAGCCGGCCGAAGACGGCTGGAACCGTGCACTGGCGTGGTTCAAGCAGCACGGTGTGGCCTGAGCCGCACCGTCCCGGGGAACCCAAGGCCGCTGAAGAGCGGCCTTTTTTGTGGTGAACTGAAAAGAGCAACATGACTTTGTTGGCAATCCTGGTGGGTACTGTTGCAGCCGGTGTGGGCAGTGTGTGGCTCGCCGCGCTGATGGCCTTTGCCATGTTGGCGCGCTTCACGCAGCACATGCTCAGCATGGCGGCGGGCGCGCTCATGGCCACGGCCTTCATGCACCTGCTGCCCGAAGCCTTCGAGAGCGAGGCCGGTGCACACGAGCTGTTTGCCATGCTGCTGGGCGGGCTGGTGTTCTTCTTCTTGCTCGACAAGGCCGAGCTGTGGCACCACGGGCACGAGCACAACAACGGGCCAGTGGGTCATGGGGACCAAGCCCACCACCACGGGCACGGTCATGCGCACCACGAGCATGGCCCGCGCTCGGGCGGCTGGGCCGTGCTGGCCGGCGACAGCGTGCATGCGTTTGGCGACGGCATCCTGATCGCATCGGCCTTCCTCGCCGACATGCGGCTGGGCGTGATCACCTCGCTGGCGGTGCTCGCGCACGAGGTGCCGCACCACATCGGCGACCTCGTGGTGCTGCGGGCCACCTCCGGCACTTCGCGCGCCGCGCTCATCAAGGTGTCGCTCGCCGGCACAGTCACCGCGCTCGGTGGTGTGGTGGGCTATTTCCTGGTGACCCAGTTGCAGGATTACCTGCCGTTCTTCCTGGTGGCGGCGTCCAGCAGCTTTGTCTATGTGGCCCTCGCCGACCTGATCCCGCAGTTGCAGAAAAAGCTGGGCTTTCGGGACACGGTGGCCCAGGTGGCCTGGTTGATGGCGGGCATTGCGCTGGTCACGCTCGTGAGCAGCCTGGCCCATTGATCTTCATGCGCTGGGTGCGTCGCCCAGCGTGAAGCTGAAGGTGGCGCCTTCACCGGGCGCGCTGCAGGCCGTGATGGTGCCGCCGTGGCGCTCGACGATGCGGCGCACCGTGGCCAGGCCGATGCCGGTGCCTTCGAACTCGTTGGCCATGTGCAGGCGCTGGAAGGGCTGGAACAGCTTGGCCGCGTAGGCCATGTTGAAGCCGACGCCGTTGTCCCGCACGAAGTACCGGATGGTCTGACCATCCTCTGCCGCGCTCTGGCCGAATTCGATCACGGTCTCTGGCCGGTCGCGGCTGTACTTCAAGGCATTGCCCAACAGGTTCTCCAGTGCAATGCGGGTGAGTTGGGGGTCGCATTCGGCCTGCAGGCCTTCGGCCACCAGACACTGGATCTGCCGCCCGGGCTGGCGGCCCTGCTCTTCAGCCAGGATGCCTTGCACCAGCTGGCTCAGGTCAACCGTCTGGCGTTCCAGCGAAGCCTGGCTCACCCGGGCCAGCGCCAGCAGCGCCGAGATGAGGGACCCCATCCTTGTGGTGGAGGACAGCACCCGGTCGAACATCTCGCGCTCGTCCTGGCTCAAGCGCTCTCCCAGCTGTTCGTCCAGCAGGCGGGTGAAGCCGTCGATGGCGCGCAGCGGCGATTTGAGATCGTGCGAGACGGTGTAGGCAAAGGAATCGAGCTCGGCGTTGAGCTTTTGCAGGTCGGCGGTGCGCTCGCGCACCCGCTGCTCCAGGGTTTCCGTCAGGCGCTGGATCTCGCGGTCGCGCTGAAGGCGCACCAGTTCTGCGTTGGCGCGGCTGGCGAAGATGGATACCAGGGCCTGCAGGTCCTCGCTCAGGGCCAGGGGTTTGCGCCACATGGCAAACAGGATGCCGATGGGCGTGCCATCGGCGTCGCGAAGGACCTGCCCGAGGTAGGCCTGGAAGCCCTCCCGGTTGATGCCCCGGGCGTTGGGAAAGCCCTGCGGCAAACCTTGCGCGCAAACAAAGGCCTCTTTTTGCCTGAGCGTCTCGGCACAGGGCGTGTTGAGCGTGTCGAAGCTGAAGGTGGGCATGGGCACGGCGTCTTTCCAGATGGACAAGACCTGCACCACATCGGGGTCCGTGCACTCGCCGATCACCACCAGGTCGCACTCAATGGCCTCGGACAGGTGGCGGGTGAGTGCGGTGAAGAACGCCTCGCCGGTTTCTGCCGCCACGCCTTTGGCCACGTTGAGCAACAGGGACTCGCGCCGTTTTTCGGCGGAGATGTTCACGGTGCAGGACAGGATGCAGGGTTCACCGTCGATTTCGATCAGCTCGGCCCACAGGCGCGTGGCCACCAGGCTGCCGTCCTTGTGACGCATGCGGGTGTCGTAGTTGTCGATGCGGCCGTCACGCAGCAGCTGGGCCACAAACTGCTCCCGGTCGGCCGGCGTGAGCCACGCACCAGCCTCTACCGTGGTCTTGCCGATCAACTCGTCGGGCCGCATGCCTTGCGCCCGGTCCTGCGCCTTGTTGATTTCCAGGAAGCTGCCGTCGGCCAGCCGGGTGATGGTGAGGTTCAGTGGACTGAAGTTGAAAGCTTTGGCAAAACGTTCTTCAGAGCGCCTGAGGCGGTCCATGGCATCGGCCTGCACGCTCACATCGGTGATGGTCGTGATGATCAGCTTGTCTTCACGGTCGGTCCCCATCTCGCTGGAGATGAGGGCATTGAAGGTCTGACCGTCCGCACGCCGTCCCTGGCAGGCGAACTGGTCCATGTGGCGCAGTGAGTACAACTGCTGCAGATAGGCCTCGCGCTGCGTGGGGTCGGCCCACAAGAAATGCTCCTGGCGGCCCAGCACCTGGTCGCGCGTGTAGCCGTAGCTGCGTTCAAACGCCGGGTTCACATCGAGGATGGAGCCGGTGCGGGCCGACTGGGCGATCATGGGACTGGGGCTGGTTCGGAAGATGCGCGCAAAGCGCTCCAGGTTGCGGTCCCGTTCCTGCTCGGTGGCTTTGCGGCGCTCGAACTCCTGCGCCTGCAACTGCAGCGCCCGGTTGGTCCTCAAGCGGCTGTGGTGGACGGTGAGGGCGCACAACAGCACGGTGGCCGAGTGGGTGATCCACACGCGCAAGCTCACAGAAAAATCGGGCCTGGGTGTGAGCAGGCCTGCGGCTTCGGCCCAGGTGAGCGCACCCAGCGAACCGATGCTCGCCACTGTGGTGACGATCAGCGCCGTGCGCCCCAGAAAGATGCCGGCGCCCACCACCGAGCCCATGAACAGGAAGCCCACGGCGGTGCGCACCGAGCCGTAGGTGAGTGCGGAGAAGATGGCCGCGCCCAGCACAGCGGCCACGATGACATGAGCCACGTACCTCGTGCGACCGACACGCGTGAGGCCGTAGCACACCCAGGCCATCACCGTCAGTCCCCCGGCGACCCAGGCCTCGTGCTCGCCGGGTGCCGCGAGCACCAGTTCCAGCAGCAGCACCAGCAGGCCCGTGCAGCCGATCACCAGCGACGTCAGCCTCAGCGCTTTGGTGCGATCCCGGTCTCCCAGGACATTGAAGGCGTCGTCGTCGTGCGGCTGCATGAATGGCGGGAGGGCAGTGGGCGCAGGGGCAGGAGACCGTCAGCCAACGGCGCAGGGCGCATGGGGCGTGTTGCACCACTCGCTCCAACTGCCGGGGTAGAGCGCTGTGCGCCCCAGGCCAGCCACTTCCATGGCCAGCAGGTTGGGTATGGCGCTGACGCCGCTGCCGCAGTGGTGCACCACGCTGGCGGGGTCACGCCCGGCGAGCAGGTGTTCAAACTCGGCGCGCAATCGGGCTGCAGGTTTGAAGAGGCCGTCGGGGCCGATGTTCTCGGCAAACGGCCGGTTCAGCGCCCCCGGGATGTGGCCCGCCACCGGGTCCAGCGGCTCGACCTCACCGCGGAAGCGTGCCGCAGCGCGTGCGTCGATCACGGTCTGTGCGGGCCGGCCCATGCCCTGCAGGAGGCTGCTGGTCGACGCGGTCGGCGCGGTCGACGGTTGCAGGGTGAAGCGACCGGCCTCGGGAACCGGAGAAGGGCCGCTTTCCACCGCGCCACCCGCCGCTTTCCAGGCGGCCAGACCGCCGTCAAGCACCGCCACGGCCTCAAAGCCGCACCACTTGAGCATCCACCACAGGCGCCCGCAGTAGTTGGCGCCCTGTCGATCAAGCACCACCACCTGCATGCCGTCGGACACGCCCAGCGCAGCGAGGGTTCGGGCAAAGGTTTCGCGCGAGGGCAGCGGATGTCTTCCCCCGCTTGCGCGATCGGCGCCGGTCTTGTCGCTGAGGTGCTGGTCCAGGTGCACATACACCGAGCCGGGCAAGTGCTCCTCGCTGTATTGCGCTGCGCCGGCGTCGGGGTTCATGAGTTCGAAGCTGCAGTCGAACACGCGCAGCGGTGCACCGCTGGAGAGGCGTTGCTGCAGTTCGCGGGCGGAGATCAGGGTGGTGAACATGCGCCCATTGTGCTTGAGGTCCGCCGGGCGTCAGTGGTCCTCGGCGGGTGCGTTCGGCACCGCGCGGGCACGCAGCATGGTGGCGGTGATGCCGCTGACGATGATCAGCCCCATGCCCAGCCAGCCGATCAGGGGCAACTGGTCGCCAAAGATGGTGAGGCTGAAGAGCGCAGCGAAGACGATGCCGGAGTACTGCAGGTTGGCCACCACCATGGTGGCGCCGCTGGAGTAGGCGCGCGTCATGCAGAGCTGCCCGAACACCGCCAGCAGCCCGATGGGCAGCAGCCACAGGGCACTGGGCCAACGCCAGTCGCTCGCGCCGACAAACAACATGCCCAGGGCCCCGGCAAACACCGCACCGACGGAGAAGTAAAACACCGTGCGGCTTTCGGGCTCGCCGGCCCGTGCCAGTGCGGCCACCTGCAGGTAGGCGAAGGCCGAGAAGATGCCCGACATCAGGCCCACCAGCGCACCCACTGCCTGTCCTTCGCCGAGGGTGGGTCGGAGCATCATGGCCACGCCGCCAAAGCCGGCCAGCACGGCCAGGAACAGAGGCGCCTGCTGAAGGATGGGCGCGTTGCGGCCCTGCACCAGCATCGCACCGCCCAGCAGGAAGGCCGCGATCCACACGCTGCTCATGTAATTCAGCGTCATGGCCGTGGCCAGGGGCAGGATGGCGATGGAATAAAACCAGGCGGTCAGCGCCGTCACACCCACCACGCTGCGCCACACATGCATCATGGGCAGGCTGGTGCGCAGCGAGACGCCTTTCGCCCGCGTGAGACCTATCAGGAACACCACGCCCACCAGGCCGCGGTAGAAGACGATCTCGAAGCTGTTGAAGTGGGTCGACGCAAACTTGATGCACACCCCCATGGTGGCAAAAAACAGCGACGCGAGCACCATCCACAGGGCTTGCACTGCTCAGCTTTCTGCCAAGCTCATCTTCGCCCGGTACCACTCGTGGAAATGTTGCATGCCGTCTTCCATCGGGCTCTGGTAGGGGCCGACTTCGTTGTCACCGCGCGCCAGCAGCGCCTTGCGACCCGCGTCCATGCGCTCGGCGATCTCGTCGTCTTCCAGGCAGGTCTCCATGTAAGCCGCGCGCTGGGCCTTGACGAAATCACGCTCGAAAGCCGCGATCTCCTCGGGGTAGTAGAACTCGACCATGTTGATGGTCTTGTCCACGCTCACCGGGTGCAGGGTGGAGACCGTCAGCACGTGCGGGTACCACTCCACCATGATGTGGGGGTAGTAGGTCAGCCAGATCGCACCGTGCTCGGGCATCTGGCCTTGGCGGTACTGCATGAGCTGCTCGTGCCAGCGCTGGTAGACCGGGCTGCCGGCCTTGCCGAGCAGGTTGGCCGGGCCCACGGTTTGCACCGAGTACTCGGGCTTGAATTCCCAGCGCAGGTCTTCGCAGGTGACGAAGCCGCCGAGGCCCGGGTGGAAGGGCGCCACGTGGTAGTCCTCCAGGTAGACCTCGATGAAGGTCTTCCAGTTGTAGTTGCACTCGTGCAGTTCTACGTGGTCCAGCACCATGCCGTCGAAATCAAGTGCAGCGCGCGGGCCCATGTTCGCCAGGTCGACGGCCACGTCTCGGCCGTTGTCTTCAAACAGCAAGCCGTTCCACTCGCGCAGCGGGTAGTTGTTGAGGTTGAGGCAAGGATCCTTCTCGAAGTGTGGCGCGCCCAGCAGCTGGCCGGCCTGGCCGCCCTGGACGCCGCTGTAGGTCCAGCGGTGCAGGGGGCACACGATGTTGCCGCCCGCGCTGCCGCTGCGCGTTTCCTGCAGGTTGCCGCGGTCTTTGAGGATGATGGCCTGGCGGTGCCGGCAGACGTTGGAGACGAGCTCCACCCCCTTGGCGGTGCGCACCAAGGCGCGCCCGCCGGCCTCTTGCGGAAGGGCGTGGTAGTCCCCCACATTGGGGACGGCAAGTTGGTGCCCCACATACCGGGGCCCGCGCTGGAAGAGGACTTCCTTTTCGCGCTGGAACAGCGCTTCGTCGAAGTAACTGGAAACCTGAAGTTGGCTTGCGGCCTGCTGCAGTTGAAGACTTAAATCAGACATCGTGGTCCTGACCTAGAGACTCCCCCTATGAAGGGGCAGGGTAAGCGCTGTGCTCGTGAGACGAATTCGCGCGGGATGGGTGGAGTGGTGCGTCCCTCCGGGCGTTGGAAGCCCGTCAGTGATGAAAAGGGGCGAATTCTACCCCCCGGGGCAGTACCCGCTCGCCAGCGCCGGTATGCAAAAGCGTGCCCACTTTAGAATGAACCACGTGAACGAACCCATGCCCACCGTGCCCCGTACCGCCAAGACTTCCCCATCCTCCGCCGACGCACAGCCCGTTGCTGCCAGCTACGAGGCCGCGCTCGACGAGCTGGAACAACTCGTGTCCCAACTCGATGCCGGCCAACTGCCGCTCGACCAGCTGCTCACGCGCTACCAGCGAGGCGCCGAGCTGCTGGCGTTCTGCCGCGCCCGGCTTGAAGCGGTGGAGAACCAGATCAAGGTCCTTGAGGGCGGCGAGCTCAAATCCTGGGACCAGCCATGACACAGACGCTGGCTCCCGAAACGCTGTCAGCGTTCGCCTCGTGGCGCGAAGCGCAGCAAGCCGCAGTCGAGCGCGCGCTCTCCAGCTGGGTCCCGGCGAACGCGCCCGCCGGTCTGGGCGATGCCATGCGCTACGCCGTGCTCGACGGGGGCAAACGCCTGCGCCCCTTGCTGGCGCTGGCCACCTGCGAGGCCGTGGGCGGCCACGCCGCAGCCGCGATGCGTGCTGCCTGCGCGGTGGAACTGATCCATGCCTATTCCCTGGTGCACGACGACATGCCCTGCATGGACAACGACGTGTTGCGCCGCGGCAAGCCCACCGTGCATGTGCAGTTTGGTGAAGCGCAGGCCCTGCTCGCAGGCGACGCGCTGCAGGCGCTCGCGTTTGAATTGCTGGTGCCCGATGACGGCAGCGTTGAGCCTGCCATGTCCGCGCGGCTGTGCCGGCTGCTGGCCCTGGCGGCCGGTGCGGGCGGCATGGCCGGTGGCCAGGCGATCGATCTGGCCAGCGTGGGCGTTGCCCTGGACCAGCCTGCGCTGGAGTTGATGCACCGCCACAAGACCGGCGCCTTGCTTCAGGCCAGCGTCATGATGGGCGCGGCAACAGTGCGGGTGTCGCTGGACACCGAGGCTCGGCTGGTCGAGTACGGCGCTTGCGTGGGCCTGGCCTTCCAGGTGGTGGACGACATCCTTGACGTGACAGCCGATTCGGCTACGCTGGGCAAAACCGCCGGCAAGGACGCGGCCGCCGACAAGCCCACTTTTGTTTCCCTGATGGGGCTGGCGTCCGCGCAGACCTATGCCGACCGCGTGCTCGACCAGGCCCACGAGGCCTTGCGTCGCAGCGGCATCGAGCGGTCCGACACCTTGCACGCGCTGGCCGACTGGGTCGGCCGTCGAGCCTCCTGAGGTCCACCGGGACCCGTTCATTCATTCATGACCCGAACCCACCTGCCCATGAGTTCCCTGCTGTCTTCCATCGAGTCACCGGCCGATGTGCGCCGCCTGAGCCGCGCGCAACTGCTGCCGCTGGCCGACGAACTGCGCACCTACCTGTTGCAGAGCGTGGCGCGCACCGGTGGCCACCTCAGCTCCAACCTCGGCACCGTCGAGCTCACCCTGGCGCTGCACTACGTGTTCAACACCCCCGAAGACCGCCTCGTGTGGGACGTGGGCCACCAGACCTACCCGCACAAGATCCTGACCGGCCGGCGCGACCGCATGAACACGTTGCGCCAGCTCGGTGGCATCAGTGGTTTCCCGCGCCGCTCGGAGAGCGAGTTCGACACTTTCGGAACGGCCCATTCGTCCACCAGCATCTCGGCGGCGCTCGGCATGGCCATGGGCGCCCGCATCAAAGGCGAGCACCGCAATGCCGTGGCCATCATCGGTGACGGTGCCATGACCGCCGGCATGGCCTTTGAAGCGCTCAACAACGCTGGCGTGGCCGAGGGCCGCCTTCTGGTGGTGCTCAACGACAACGACATGTCGATCTCACCGCCGGTGGGAGCGCTCAACCGCTACCTCGCCCAGCTCATGAGCGGGCAGTTCTACGCTGCAGCGAAAAATGTGGGCAAGACGGTGCTCAAGGGCGCGCCGCCCTTGTTCGAACTGGCCAAGCGGCTCGAAGAGCAGGCCAAGGGCATGGTGGTGCCCGCCACGCTGTTCGAGAAGTTCGGCTTCAACTACATCGGCCCCATCGACGGTCACGACCTGAACTCGCTGATCCCCACGCTGGAGAACATCCGCCACCTGCTGGAGACCGACAGTGGGCCGCAGTTCCTGCACGTGGTGACCAAGAAAGGCCAGGGCTACAAGCTGGCCGAGAACGATCCGATTGCGTACCACGGCCCGGGCACCTTCGATCCTGCGGTGGGCATCGTGAAGTCCACCGCTGTGCCCAAGACCACCTTCACCCAGGTGTTTGGCCAGTGGCTGTGCGACATGGCAGCGGCCGACGAGCGCCTGGTGGGCATCACGCCCGCCATGCGCGAAGGCTCGGGCATGGTCGAATTCGAGCGCCGCTTCCCCAAGCGCTACTTCGACGTGGGCATTGCAGAGCAACACGCCGTGACCTTTGCCGCCGGCCTGGCCTGCGAAGGCCTCAAGCCGGTGGTGGCGATTTACTCCACGTTTCTGCAGCGCGGCTACGACCAGCTCATCCACGACGTGGCCCTGCAGAACCTGCCCATGGTGTTCGCGCTGGACCGCGCTGGTCTGGTGGGGGCCGACGGCGCCACCCACGCCGGTGCCTACGACATCGCCTACCTGCGCTGCATTCCGAACATGGCGATTGCGTGTCCGGCCGATGAGGCCGAGTGCCGCCAGTTGCTCTCCACTGCGCACGCACAGAACCAGCCGGTGGCCGTGCGGTACCCGCGCGGAGCCGGTGTGGGCGCGACCATTCCAGCCAGCCTGGACGGGCTGCCGTTCGGCAAGGGCGAGCTGCGTCGCCAGGGCAAGGGCGTGGCCATCCTGGCCTTCGGCACCTTGCTGCACCCTGCGCTGGCGGCGGCCGTGAAGCTGGGCGCCAGCGTGGCCAACATGCGCTGGGCCAAGCCGCTGGACATTGTCCTGCTGCGTGAACTCGCCCGCACGCACGACGCGCTGGTCACGGTGGAAGAAGGTTGCATTCCCGGCGGCGCGGGAAGCGCTGTGATGGAGGCGTTGCAGGCCGAGGGCCTGCAGGTGCCGGTGCTCACGCTCGGTTTGCCCGACGAGTTCTCCGAGCATGGTGATCCCGCGAAGCTGCTCGCTGCGCTGGGCCTGGACGCTGCCGGCATCGAAGCTTCCATCCGCGCGCGATTCGAATCGCTGCTGCACGCAACACCGGGTCTCAAGGTGGTTGGCTGAGCATTCCAACAAAGCTTGCACGAGGCTGAATGGTCCTGGCGAGGGGCCGTTTTTCGAGGGAAAACCCCCGACTCCTGAGAGGGGGGGGTTCCTACAATTCCGGTTGACTGACCCAGTCTCCAGCCCGCCATGGCGGGTTGGGTGTATCCATACCAACCACGGAGTCAAACAACATGGATCGTCGTTCACTCATCAAGCACGCAGGCATTGCCGGCGTGCTGGCAGCCGGCGCTGCACCCGCAGTGCATGCCCAGGCCGCCATTCGCTGGCGTCTGGCCTCGAGTTTCCCCAAGGCGCTCGACACCATCTACGGTGCGGCAGACGTTTTTGCCAAGAAGGTCGGTGAAATGTCCGGTGGCAAGTTTTCGATCTCGGTGCACCCGGGCGGCGAACTCATGCCCGCCTTCGGTGTGGTGGACGGTGTGCAGGAAGGTACCGTGGAATGCGCGCACACCGCGCCGTACTACTTCTTCGGCAAGGACGACACCTTCGCACTGGACTGCGCCGTTCCCTTCGGCCTCAACAGCCGCCAGATGACCGCGTGGATGTACGAAGGCAACGGCATGAAGCTGTTCCGTGAGTTCTACGAGGGCTACAACATCGTGAACTTCCCGATGGGCAACACCGGTGCCCAAATGGGCGGCTGGTACCGCAAGGAAATCAAGACGCTCAACGACATGAAAGGCCTGAAGATGCGCGTCGGCGGTTTTGCCGGCAAGGTGCTCACCACCATGGGTGCTGTTCCGCAAAACATCCCCGGTGGCGAGATTTACCAGGCGCTGGAAAAGGGCACCATCGACGCCACCGAATGGGTCGGACCGTATGACGACCAGAAGCTCGGTTTCAACAAGGTGGCACCGTTCTACTACTACCCCGGCTGGTGGGAAGGTGGCCCACAGCTCTCGCTGTACGTCAACAACAAGGCCTACGCTGCCCTGTCGCCCGAGAACAAGGCCATTGTGGAATGTGCGGCGGCCATTGCCCACACCACGATGCAGGCCAAGTACGACGCCCTGAACCCCGGCGCACTGAAGCAGCTCGTGGCCTCGGGTACCAAGGTGCTGCCCTTCCCCAAGGCTGTGATGGACGCGGCGTTCAAAAACTCCATGGCGCTCTATGCGGACATCAGCAGCAAGAACGCGAAGTGGAAGAAGATCTACACCGACTACGCGGCTTTCCGCAAGGACCAGAACCTCTGGTTCCGTTTCACCGAAGCCCAGTTCGACCGCTACATGCAAGCGGCCAAGCTGTAATCGGCGAGCACGTCCGACAAAAAGCCCCGCCCAGGCGGGGTTTTTTGCTCGGACCTCCATCGCCACGAGGCGGCCGTCAGCGCCCGTTCAGGCATGGCGCGCTTCGCTTGCTAGACTCGACGGCTTTGTTCGTCACTCCCAACCACCCTGGGAATTTCCATGCTGTTCCTGCTCAAAATCTCACGCCTCATCGACGCGCTCGGTGACCTGATCGGCAAGTCAGCCATGTGGCTGATCCTGGCCGCCACCTTCATCAGTGCGGGCAACGCCATCGTGCGCAAGGTGTTCAACGTCAGCTCCAACGGCCTGCTCGAAATCCAGTGGTACCTCTTCGCCGCGGTTTTCATGCTGGGCGGTGGCTACGCCTTTCTGCGCAACGCCCATGTCCGCATCGACTTCATCTCCGGCAAGTTCAGCCCGCGCACGCGCAACTGGATCGACGTGGCCGGCATCATCATCTTCCTGTTCCCCATGTGCTACATGATGGCCACGCTGGGCTGGCCATTGTTTGAGCGCGCATGGACTTCGGGCGAGATGTCGTCCAACTCGGGTGGCCTGATTCGCTGGCCTGTCTATGGCCTGATTCCCCTGGGCTTCACGCTGCTCTTCGTCCAGGGCATTTCCGAGCTCATCAAGCGCTTTGCCTTTCTCACGGGGAACGGCCCAGACGTGCTCAGCCACTCCGGGCCTTCCGAAGCCGAGTTGCTGGCCGAACAGATCGCCGCCGACGAAAAAGCGCGCCGCGCAGGAGCCGCAACATGATCGAGCTGTTGACCCAGAACTTTGTGCCCGTCATGTTCGCGGGCCTCCTGATTTTTCTGCTGGCGGGTTTTCCGGTGGCGTTCTCTCTGGCCGCCACGGGGCTGTTCTTCGGCTTCATCGGCATGGAGCTGGAGTTGTTTCCCTCCAACCTGTTCCAGGCGCTGCCGTTGAGGGTGTTCGGCATCATGCAGAACGACACCCTGCTGGCCATTCCGTTCTTCACGCTCATGGGCATCATCCTGGAGCGCAGCCGCATGGCCGAGGACCTGCTGGAGACCGTGGGCCAGGTCTTCGGTCCGATTCGCGGTGGCGTGGGCATCGCGGTGGTGTTGGTCGGTGCGCTGCTGGCCGCCACCACCGGTGTGGTGGCAGCGTCCGTGATTTCCATGGGCCTGATCGCCATGCCCATCATGCTGCGCTACGGCTACAACCGAACCATCGCCACCGGCACCATCACCGCGTCGGGCACGCTGGCGCAAGCCTTGCCGCCTTCGCTGGTGCTGATCGTGCTGGCCGACCAGCTGGGCCGCTCGGTGGGCGACATGTATGCCGGTGCCTTGGTGCCCGGCCTGATGCTGGTGGGCCTGTACCTGCTGTTCATCATGGCGGTGGCGTTGGTCAAGCCGGCATGGGTGCCAGCCCTGCCGCCCGAGGCACGCATCTACTCGCAGCCCAACGGGTCCAGCGGGCACAAGTCGCTGATCGCGTTGTTGCTGCTCTGTGGCTTTGCAGGCTTCGGCTGGTCGCAGGTGCACGAGTCGGTGATGAACCCTTGGCTGGGCCGCGAGTTACCGGCACCCGGCGACGAGATCTTCATTCTGTCCATGACCATCTCGGCCTTTCTGGCCCTTGGTCTGGCGCTGATCAACCGTTTGTTCAACCTGGGGCTGCTTTCGCGCCTGACCGAGCGCGTCACCTTTGTGCTGATCCCGCCCCTGGTGCTGATCTTCCTCGTGCTGGGTACGATCTTCCTGGGTGTGGCCACGCCCACCGAAGGTGGCGCCATGGGAGCGTTGGGCGCACTGATCATGGCGGCCGCACGGCGCACACTGTCGTTCAAGCTGCTCCAGCAGGCGCTGGAAAACACGACCAAGCTGGCCATCTTCGTGATGTTCATCCTGATCGGCTCCACCGTCTTCAGCTTCACCTTCAACGCAGCCGATGGCCACATCTGGGTTGAGCACCTGTTCGACAAATTGCCGGGTGGCCAGTTGGGCTTCCTGCTGGTGGTGAACCTGCTGGTGTTTGTTCTGGGCATGTTCATCGACTTCTTCGAGATCGCCTTCATCGTGGTGCCGCTGCTGGTGCCGGTGGCCACCAAGCTGGACATCGACCTGATCTGGTTCGGCATCATCCTGGCCATGAACCTGCAGACCTCGTTCCTGACACCACCGTTCGGGTTTGCGCTGTTCTACCTGCGCAGCGTGGCTGCCCGCAACGACTACGACGACGTGGTCACGGGCAAGCGCATCAAGGCGGTGACCACAGCGCAGATCTACAAGGGTTCGATCGCCTTTATCGTGCTGCAATTGATCATGGTGACCGTGATCGTGCTCAATCCGGGCATCGTCACCGGCAGCCTGGACGCGGCGGTGAAGGTCGACGACGCCACAGTCACCGACATGCTGCGCAACATGCCTGGGCTCGAAGAAGAAGAGCCTGAAGTCACCGAGGAGCCCGGCGCCGAGCCGGCGGCTGAAGGTGATCCTGCGCCCGAGCCTGCTGCAGCCGAAGACGCCGAGCCGGACCCCATGAAGGCGATGGAAGAAGCGCTCAAGAAGACCGAATGACCCTGGCTGGAGTTTGCCGAATGCGCATCGATGTGAAGGTGCTGGATCCGCGCATGGCGGATCAGTTGCCCGCGTACGCCACCGGTGGCAGTGCGGGGCTGGACTTGCGTGCCTGCCTGGACGTGCCACTGACCCTGGCGCCCAACGCCTGGCAACTCGTACCCACCGGGCTGGCCATCCACCTGGCCGACCCGGGCTTTGCAGCCATGATCCTGCCGCGCTCGGGGCTGGGCCACAAACACGGCATCGTGCTGGGCAACCTGGTGGGCCTGATCGACAGCGATTACCAAGGCCAGCTCATGGTGAGCGCCTGGAACCGCAGTGGTGTGCCCTTCACCATCGAGCCCATGGAGCGCATCGCGCAAATGGTGATCGTGCCCGTGGTGCAGGCGCAGTTCAATGTGGTGGACGACTTCGAAGCCGCGAGCGAGCGCGGCGCGGGTGGCTACGGATCCACCGGCCGGGGCTGAAGCGGCCTAGTGCAATGTTCTTGGACCGGGCGGCGTGATGCCCGGGCCTTGCAATTCGTCGGGCTCGTCCACCTGCATGCGGAAGAAGCCGGTGCCCATCGAGCCCTTGCCCACCTCGGCTTCGGTTGCTTCGCGCACCGCGTGCACCTTCATCGAGATGCGCAGCGCAATGCCCGCCAGCGGGTGGTTGCCGTCGAGCACCACGTGCTCGGGGTAGATGTCGCTCACAAAGTACAGGCGGTCGCGGGGTGCAGCGGGGTTGCAGCCGGCGGGCAGGCCTTCAAAGCCCATGCCTTCTTCAAGCTCGTCGGGGAACAGGTGGCGCGGCTCCAGAAAAAGCAGCGTGTCGTCGTAGTCTCCGAAGCCATCGACCGGCTCCAGGTGCAGCTCGATCGTGTCCCCCACCGAGTGGTTGAGCAGACCTTCTTCGATCTTGGCCAGCAGGTCACTGCCGCCCACGAGAAATTCCACGGGTTCTTCGAGCACATCGAGACTCTCGCCCAGCGTGTCCTTCAGGGTCCAGGTGAGCGCCACGACGCATTGTTGGGTGATTTTCATCCGACAATTGTCCCATGTTCAAACCTGAAACCTTCGGGCCGCCGGCCACGGCCGCCGCCACGCAAATCCCTCTGAACCTGTTGGGCGGCTTGTCACCAGCGCAGTTCATGCGCCGCCACTGGCAAAAAAACCCCTTGCTGATCCGCCAGGCCATTCCCGGCTTCCGACCCATCCTGAGCCGTTCGGCGTTGTTCGATCTGGCCAGCCAGGAAACCGTCGAGTCGCGCCTGATCGTGCGCAAGCCACGGGGTTGGGCGCTCAAACAGGGACCGTTCAAGCGCAGCGCGTTGCCGCCATTCAAGCAGTCGGGCTGGACGCTGCTGGTGCAGGGCGTGGACCAGCATGACGACGCGGTGCACGAACTGCTGAAGCGCTTCCGTTTTGTGCCCGATGCGCGGCTGGACGACCTGATGATCTCGTGGGCCAGCGAAGGCGGTGGCGTGGGGCCGCACTTCGACAGCTACGACGTCTTCCTGCTGCAGGCCAGTGGACAGCGCCGCTGGCGCATCGGTCGGCAGAAAGACCTGACGCTGCAGCCCGATGTGCCGCTGAAGATCCTGCAGAACTTCGAGCCCGAGGAAGAGCATGTGCTGGAAGCCGGCGACATGCTCTACCTGCCGCCGCGCTGGGCGCACGACGGTGATGCGCTGGGCGAGGACTGCATGACCTACTCCATCGGCTTTCGCGCGCCACAGCGCGGCGGGCTGGCTGGCGAGCTGCTGCAGCGCATGGCTGACGAGCTCGACGACGAAACGCTGTACCGCGACCCGACCCAAGCCGCCACGGCCCACCCGGGCGCGATGCCCGAAGGGCTGGAAGCGTTCGCGGTGGACGCCCTGCAGCGTCTGCTCGCCGAGCGGCAATCGCTCGCCTGCGCTCTGGGCGAGGTGATGACCGAGCCCAAGCCGCGCATCTTTTTTGACGAGGCACAGGGCCACTGGGTGGCGGGCGCCGTGCGGCTGGACCGTCGCACCCGCATGATGTACGACCCACGTCATGTGTTCATCAATGGTGAGAGTTTTCGCGCCGGCGGCGCCGATGCCCGCCTGATGCAGCGCCTCGCCGATGAGCGTGCGTTGGATGCACGCCAGGTGCAGCGCGCCAGCGAAGGCGCCCAGGCTTTGCTGCAGGATTGGTTCGAGGCCGGATGGCTGCACCTCGTGTGAGGCGGCCCGAGGTTTGTTGATTGTTCACTGAGGACTTCGCCATGACTCAGACCGATACCGCCGGCACGGCTCCGCCAGCCTTGCCCACAGGCCGTCTCCAAGGTCGGCAGGTGTTCGCAGACACCGTGCGCCTGGCGTTCGAGGTCGCCGCTTTGGAAGGCTGGAACCACATCACCCTGAGCGACCCGGACTTTGCCGACTGGCCGCTGGGCGAGCGCGCGGTGGTCGATGCCCTGAACCGCTGGGCGCGCCGCGGGCGCACGCTCAAGATGCTGGCGCGGCACTACGACCAGCTGCGCCTGTTGCACCCGCGGTTTGTGCAGTGGCGCGTGACCTGGTCGCATCTGGTGGAGGCACACGCCTGCGCGGGTGTCGCGGGCGCCGAGTTGCCCAGCGCCATCGGCTCGCCGGTGTGGACGCTGGAGCGGCTGGACCCGCTGCGCAACACGCTGGTGGCCAGCAGGGATGCCGAGCGGCGCGTGGCGCTGCAGGAGCGGGTGAACGAGTGCTGGCTCCGGAGCACGCCGTCGTTTCCCGCGAGCCAGCTCGGGCTGTAAACCCGCCATGAAAAAGGCCGCCCGAAGGCGGCCTTTGCTCTCTGTGCAGTGCCTGCTTATTTCAGGTCGTCAGCCAGCAGCTGCGTGATGCGGCGCGCATTGGCCGACCCCTCTGGCTGGCCTTGCGCACCCAGCACCGAGACGGTGGTGGCGGTGTCCACGCTGCGCACCACGACCTGGTAGCGCTCGGTGGCCGCTTCTTTCTTCGAGCCACCAAACAGCTTGCCGAAGAAGCCGGGTTCCTTGGCGTCGACAACGGGTTCGACATAACGAACGAAGTAAATGCCTTTGGTGCGGTCGCGGTCTTCCACGGTGAAACCGGTGCGGTCCAGCGAGAGACCCACGCGGCGCCAGGCGCGATCGAAGTTGTCCACGAACTGCACCACGGGGACGTTGTTCACCATGGTGACCTTGGCCGCGGCCTGCGCGGGTGCTGAAGCGGTGACCGCCTGGGCCTGCGCTTCGGTCACGCCGAGCTTGACCATCAGGCGGCGCAGGAATTCGGTTTCCAGTTCCACGTCAGCCGGGCGGGGCTGCCAGACGGTCTGGTCTTTGTCCTTGGTGGAGTAGACCTCGACCATGCCGCGGTGGCTGATGTAGACCTCGGTGCCGCCGTTGGCGGTGCGTTCCAGGCGGGTGCGGAAGCGGTCACGTTCACCGGTGGAGTAAAGATTCTCGAACAACCGGCCGATGGTCGAACGGATGAAGTCTTGCGGCAGCTTGGCGCGGTTCTCGGCCCAGTCGGTTTCCATGATGCCCAGCGCTTCCTGGTCGATGTCGAGCAGGAAGCCGTTTTCTTGCCAGAAATCGCGCACAGGGCTCCAGAGCTTGTCGGCCGGGCGGTCGATCACCAGCCAGCGCTGGTTGCCCGCGCGCTCGATGCGCACGTCGCCCACCGTGTTCACCGCGGTGGTGGCGGCGGTGGCTTGGGTCGGCAGCGCGGCCTGGTAGCCGCTGGCTGTCACCGTGGTGCCCGGCACGTTATAGCGCGAGTCGCGGCTGAGTTGGGTCAGGTCGGGCGGCACGTCCAGCGTGCTGCCGCGCTGGGCGCTCTTGTAGTCGATCTTGTCTTCCTGGAGCATGGAGCAGCCCGAGGCGATGAGGGCGGCAGCGGCTACCAGGCCCAGGCGGGACCACGCAGCAGCGCCGGCCCAGGACTGAAGGCGGGAGGTCTGATTCAGAGCGGGAGTGGACATGGGGGAGCTCGGTGGAGACCGGGTATATGGGGTGGACAGAAGAGTGGGTTGGAGTCAGACCAGGCCGCTTTGTTGCAGCGCGCCTTCGACTTGTGGCACCAGATGGCGCGACATGGGGGTGAGCGGAAGACGCATGGTCTCACGGCACAGACCCATGCGGGCCATGGCCCATTTCAGCGGAATCGGGTTGGCTTCGCAGAACAGCTGTTTGTGCACCGGCATCAGGCGGAACTGGATGTCCATGGCGCGTTTCACGTCACCTGCGATGGCGGCCACGCAGAGTTCGTGCATGAGGCGCGGCGCGATGTTGGCGGTGACGCTCACATTGCCCTGTCCGCCGCACAGCATGAGGGCCACCGCAGTCGGGTCATCGCCCGAGTAGATGGCAAAGCCCTTGGGCGCTTCGCGGATCAGCCACTGCGCGCGTTCGATGTTGCCGGTGGCTTCCTTGATCCCGACGATGCCGGGCACCTGGGCCAGGCGCAGGACGGTCTCGTGGTGCATGTCGGCCACGCTGCGGCCGGGCACGTTGTAGAGCACGGTGGGCAGGTCGCCCACGGCTTCGGCAATCGCCTTGAAATGCTGGTACTGGCCTTCTTGCGTGGGCTTGTTGTAGTAGGGCACGACCTGCAGCTGGCAGTCGGCGCCCACGCTCTGCGCGAAGCGTGCGAGTTCGATGGCTTCGCGGGTGGAGTTGGCGCCGCAGCCGGCCATGATGGGCACGCGCTTGTCACCGTGCGTCTTGGCCTGCTCGACCGACACACGGATGATTTCGCAGTGCTCTTCCACCGTGACGGTGGGCGACTCGCCGGTGGTGCCGACCACGCCGATGCAGTCGGTGCCTTCGGTGATGTGCCAGTCGATGAGTTTGCGCAGGGTGGGGTAGTCCACGCTGCCGTCTTCATGCAGGGGGGTGGCCAGGGCCACGATGCTGCCGGTGATGGTGTTCATTGCTGCAGGCTCAAATGGGGCGCTTTTGGGGACCCGGCCCCGCAGGGCGCGGCATCTCGCGCGAATCGTGCATTCTACCCAGTGGCATCCAGCGGATACCGGGGCGGCGAGTCGGGTGTCCCCGGGTGTTTTCGCACCGCCGCAATGCGCTGCACGAAGCGCTCGGGCCGGTCGCAGAAGCCGTCTTCGTAAGCCACCACGTGCAGACCCTCGCGGGCCTTCAGAAGTTCACCGGGTTGCAGCAGGAAGTCGGGCCGTGAGGGCTTGCCCACGCTCTCGTTGCCCATGGCAAAGGTTTCGTAAATCAACACGCCGCCCGGCGCCACACTGCGCGTGATCACGGGCAGCAGCGCACGCCAGAGGTAGTTGGTCACCACCACCGCGTCGAAGGTCTCGCCTTCAAACGGCCAGGGGCCGTTTTCGATGTCGGCCAGCACAGCGCGGCCGAAGGGCTTCACAGCCTCGATCGCTTCAGTCGATCGGTCGACTCCGGTGACTGGGTGGCCGCGTTGTGCGAACCACTTCAGGTGCCGGCCCTGGCCGCAGGCCACATCCAGCACCGATCCGCCCGGTTCTACGAGCTGCGCCCAGCGTTGCACCCAGGCCGATGGCGCCTCCGTGCCGTGCATCAGAAACAGCTCCACAGCTGATCGGCCAGGTTCACCAGAAAGCCCGGCTGGTTGTAGAGCGTGAGCGTGCCCAGCAGGATGGCGATGACGCCCATCCACACCAGGGCGCGCTGCCAGAGGCGAGCCGCCGCACGGCCGCCCGAAGGCGGCTCAGCCCCCTCGGGGGGCAGCGACCCGCGCAGCGGCGGAGAGTGGGGGTCCAGATTCACGCCGCGGCTCCCATGCGCTGCGGGGCGCGCTCGATCGGTGTCTCGCGCACCGGCAGGTTGATCAAGCCGGCAAACACGCCCAGCGCGATCGAGATGACCCAGACGATGTCGTAGCTCCCGGTGCGGTCGTACAGCACGCCGCCCAGCCACACGCCCATGAAGCTGCCGATCTGGTGGCTGAAGAACACGAAACCCCCCAGCATGGACATGTGGGCCACGCCGAAGATCTGCGCCACCACCGCGTTGGTGGGCGGAATGGTGGAGAGCCACAGCAGGCCCATGACGCTGGCGAACACGTACACGCTCATGGGCGTGAGCGGCACGATCAGGAAGATGGCGATCACCACGGCGCGCGCGAAGTAGATGAACGACAGGATGTGCCGCTTGGCCATGCGCTGGCCGAGGGCGCCGGCCGCGTAGGTGCCGAACACGTTGAAGAGCCCGATGAGCGCCAGCGCGTAGCTCGCGACCTGCGGCGACAGGCCGTTGTCTTTCAGATAGCTCGGCATGTGCACGCCGATGAACACCACCTGGAAGCCGCACACAAAATAGCCGGCCATGAGCAACTGGAAGCTGCGGTAGCGGAAGGCCTCGCGCAGCGCTTGCAGAATGGTTTGTTCACGCGCTGGCGCCTTGCCGCCACCAAAACCCGGCTCACGCAGGCCCCAGGCCAGCGGCACGATCAACAACACCGCCGCGCTCAGGAACAACAGCGCCTCTTGCCAGCCGAAGCTGCTGATCAGCCAGCCTTCCACCGGCACCATGAGGAACTGCCCGAAGGAGCCCGCCGCTGCGGCCACACCCATGGCCCAGGAGCGCTTGTCGGCCGAGATCTGCCGCCCGATCACGCCATAGATCACGGCGTAGGTGGTGCCGGCCTGCGCGGCGCCGATCAGCACGCCGGCGGTGAGCGCAAAGGTCATGGGCGTGGTGGTCAGGGCCATGCCGATGAGGCCCAGGCCGTAGAGCACCGCACCGCCGATCAGCACACGAAACGCGCCAAAGCGGTCGGCCGCCATGCCGGCAAAGATGCCGAACACGCCCCAGGAGAGGTTTTGAACAGCCAGCGCAAAAGCGAAGTTCTCGCGGGTCCAGTCTTGTGCCTGGGTGATCGGTTGCAGCCACAGGCCGAAGCCATGGCGGATGCCCATGGAGAGCGTGACGATGAGGGCGCCGCAGGCGAGAACCTGAAAGGTCGAGAGCTGGGCGCGGGTGGGTGGGGCAGAAGACATCCGGCGACTGTAGCGAAGAAGACCGGCCTTGACCTGTCGCCGCCGGAGCGGGCTCTTGATATCGGCTCGGCCGATTGATGCCGGGCAGGCATGGAAGCCGACCGTGCGGGCGGATATCTGTATCTTCATACAGTCTTTGAGGGTTCCGGTGCTTACAATCCGCCCCCATGGCAACCCAAACTCCCCCCGTGTATTCCGAAGGCTCGATCCGCGTTCTCAAGGGCCTGGAGCCGGTCAAGCAGCGCCCGGGCATGTACACCCGCACCGACAACCCGCTGCACATCATTCAAGAGGTGCTCGACAACGCGGCCGACGAGGCCCTGGCCGGGCACGGCAAAAAGATCAAGGTCACGCTGCACACCGACAGCTCGGTGAGCGTGGACGACGACGGCCGTGGCATCCCGTTCGGCCTGCACCCCGAAGAAAAAGCGCCCGTGGTCGAACTCGTGTTCACCCGGCTGCACGCGGGCGGCAAGTTCGACAAGGGCAAGGGCGGCGCCTACAGCTTCTCGGGTGGCCTGCACGGCGTGGGCGTGAGCGTGACCAACGCACTCTCGACCCGGCTGGAGGTGACCAGCTACCGCGAAGGCCAGGTGGCGAGGCTGGCGTTCTCGGCTGGTGACGTGATCGAGGCACTGGTCATCACGCCGAAGGGCGAAGGCGACCGCAAGCAGGGCACCACGGTGCGCGCCTGGCCCGACCCCAAGTACTTTGAATCCGCCGTGTTGCCCATGGCCGAACTCACCCACCTGCTGCGCAGCAAGGCGGTGCTGATGCCCGGCGTGACAGTGACCCTGGTGAACGAGAAGACCAAGGACATCCAGACCTGGCTCTACAAAGGCGGCCTGCGCGACTACTTGCAGCAGACGCTCAACGGCGAACCGGTGATTCCGTTGTTCGAGGGCGAAGGCTTTGCGGACAGTGGGCACGAGAGCTTTGCCGAAGGCGAGGGCGCCGCCTGGTGCGTGGCTTTCACCGAAGACGGCCAGCCGGTGCGCGAGAGTTATGTGAACCTGATCCCCACCAGCGCGGGCGGCACGCACGAAAGCGGTTTGCGCGACGGCCTGTTCCAGGCGGTCAAAGGCTTCATCGAGCTGCACGCGCTCCTGCCCAAAGGTGTGAAGTTATTGCCCGAAGACGTGTTTGCGCGCGCCTCGTATGTGCTTTCCGCCAAGGTGCTCGACCCGCAGTTCCAGGGCCAGATCAAGGAACGCCTGAACTCGCGTGACGCGGTGCGCCTGGTGGGCAGCTTCGTGCGCCCCACGCTGGAGCTCTGGCTCAACCAGCACGTGGACTACGGCAAGAAGCTCGCCGAACTCGCCATCAAGGCCGCGCAGTTTCGCCAGAAGGCGGGCCAGAAGGTGGAGAAGCGCAAGGGCTCCGGCGTGGCGGTGTTGCCCGGCAAGCTCACCGATTGCGAAAGCAAGGACCTCGCTCACAACGAGGTGTTTCTGGTCGAGGGCGACTCGGCCGGCGGCAGCGCCAAGATGGGCCGCGACAAAGAGTGCCAGGCCGTGCTGCCGCTGCGTGGCAAGGTTCTCAACACCTGGGAGGTCGAGCGCGACCGCCTGTTTGCCAACAACGAGATCCACGACATCTCGGTGGCCATCGGTGTCGATCCGCACGGCCCGAACGACACGCCCGACCTGAGCGGTCTGCGCTACGGCAAGGTCTGCATCCTGTCCGATGCCGACGTGGATGGCTCGCACATCCAGGTACTGCTGCTCACGCTGTTCTTTCGCCATTTCCCCAAACTCATCGAAGCCGGCCACGTGTTCGTGGCGCGCCCGCCGCTGTTCCGGGTCGATGTGCCCGCGCGCGGCAAGAAGCCTGCGCTCAAGCAATACGCGCTGGACGACGGCGAGCTGCACGCCATTCTCGACAAGGCCGAGAAGGATGGCGTGGCACGCGACAAGTGCCAGATCAGCCGCTTCAAGGGTCTGGGTGAAATGAACGCCGAACAGCTGTGGGACACCACCCTCAACCCCGACACGCGCCGCCTCATGCCGGTGGTGCTGGGCGCGATCAACTTCGCGGACACCGAAGCCCTCATCACCAAGCTCATGGGCAAGGGCGAAGCCGCCTCGCGCCGCGAGCTCATGGAACTGCACGGCGACTCGGTCGACGTGGACATCTGACCCCTTTTAGAACCGACGCATGTCCGACATCCTGAATCCCGAACTGCCCTTGTCCGAACCGGACGACGGCCTGAACCTGGCGAACTACGCGCAGCGCGCCTATCTCGAATACGCGCTCTCTGTGGTGAAGGGCCGCGCATTGCCCGACGTGTGCGACGGCCAGAAGCCGGTGCAGCGGCGCATCCTCTACAGCATGGACCGCATGGGCCTGGGTTTCAGCGGTCCCAACAACAACACGGCCGCGCGGCCGGTGAAGAGTGCGCGTGTGGTCGGTGATGTGCTCGGCCGCTTTCACCCGCACGGCGACCAGGCGGCCTACGACGCGCTGGTGCGCATGGCGCAAGACTTCGCGCAGCGCTACCCGCTGATCGATGGCCAGGGCAACTTCGGTTCGCGCGACGGCGACGGCGCTGCGGCCATGCGCTACACCGAAGCGCGGCTGGCCAAAATCACCACGCTGCTGCTCGACGAGATCGACGAAGGCACGGTGGACTTTGTGCCCAACTACGACGGCTCCACGGTGGAGCCCAAGCAGTTGCCCGCGCGCCTGCCGTTCAACCTGCTCAACGGCGCCTCCGGTATCGCCGTGGGCCTGGCCACCGAGATCCCCAGCCACAACCTGCGCGAAGTGGCCGACGCCTGCGTGGCGCTGATCAAGAGCCCCAAGCTCACCGACGACGAGTTGTTCGCCATCCTGCCCGGGCCCGACTACCCCGGTGGCGGCCAGATCATCAGCCCGGCGGGCGACATCGTCGACGCCTACCGCACCGGACGCGGCAGCCTCAAGGTGCGCGCGCGCTGGAAGATCGAAGACCTCGCGCGCGGCCAGTGGCAACTGGTGGTGACCGAGTTGCCACCGGGCGTGAGCACGCAGCGCGTGCTGGAAGAAATTGAAGAGCTCACCAACCCCAAGGTGAAGACCGGCAAGAAGGCGCTGACGCAAGAACAGACGCAACTCAAGGCCAGCATCCTCATGGTGCTCGACGGCGTGCGCGACGAGTCGAGCAAGGACGCACCGGTGCGCCTCTTGTTCGAGCCCAAGAGCAGCCGCATCGGGCAGCAGGAACTCATCACCGCGCTGCTTGCGCACACCAGCCTGGAAAGCTCCACACCGATCAACCTCACCATGATCGGGATCGATGGCCGGCCAACGCAGAAGTCGCTGCGGCAGATGCTCAACGAGTGGATCGAATTCCGCCAGAGCACCATCACCCGCCGTTCGCAGCACCGCCTGACCAAGGTGCTGGACCGTATCCACATCCTCGAAGGCCGGCAGCTGGTGCTGCTCAACATCGACGAGGTGATCGCGATCATTCGCCAGGCCGACGATCCCAAGGCCGCGCTGATCGAACGCTTCAGATTGAGCGACCGGCAGGCCGAAGACATTCTTGAAATTCGCCTGCGCCAGCTCGCGCGCCTGGAAGCCATCAAGATCGAGCAAGAGCTCAAGTCGTTGAAAGAAGAGCAGGGCAAGCTCGAAGACATCCTCGGCAACCCCGGCAGCCTCAAGCGCCTGATGGTGAAAGAGATCGAAGCGGATGCCAAGACCTTCGCCGACGCGCGCCGCACGCTGATCCAGACCGAGAAAAAGGCCGTGGCCGAGATCAAGGTGGTGGACGAGCCGGTGACGGTGGTGGTGTCCAGCAAAGGCTGGGTGCGCGCACGCACCGGCCATGGCCACGAGGCCGGCAGCTTCGCGTTCAAGGCGGGCGACGGCCTGTACGGCACGTTTGAGTGCCGCACGGTGGACACGATGATCGTGTTCGGCAGCAACGGACGTGTGTACAGCGTGCCGGTGGCCAGCCTGCCCGGTGCGCGTGGCGATGGCCAGCCCATCACCACGCTGATCGAGCTGGAGACCGGCACGCAGCCGCTGCACTACTTCGCCGGCCCGGCGAATGCCGCGCTGCTGTTGAGCAACACGGGTGGCTACGGCTTCCTGGCCACGGTGGAGAACATGGTCTCGCGCCAGCGCGGCGGCAAGACCTTCCTGAACCTCGGCGAAGGCGAAACGCCTTGCGTGCCGTCGCACGCCGCGTTCACGTCGGGCGGCCAACCGCTGAACGCCGCCACCCACGTGTGCTGCGCCTCCACGGGCGGTCGCATCCTCACTTTCGAGATCGGCGAACTCAAGCTGATGGAGAAGGGCGGCCGTGGCCTGATGTTGATCGACCTGGAGCCCAAGGACACGCTGGCCGGTGCGGCGGCCTACACCCGCAGCGTGAAGATCGAAGGCATCGGTCGTGGCGGCAAGGAACGCGACGAAACGCTGGAGATCCGCAGCCTGAACAACGCCCGTGCCGCACGCGGCCGCAAAGGCAAAGCCGCAGACCTGGGCTTCAAGCCCAACCGCGTGACACGGGTGGAATGAACATGGACAACAGCGAACTCACCGGCGTGGTGATTGCGGCAGCGCTGGCGGTGCTGGCGTTTGGGGTCACTCGCTTTGCTGTGCGGCACTTTGCGCGGCGCCGAGCCGCCAAGGATCAAGTGGCAGAACAAGCGACCCAGAGCCGTCAGGTGCGGCGTGCCAGCGAGCGCAGGAAGCGGTAAGTCCCGTTCGAGCGAAGTGACCCCCACCAGGGGCAGCGAGGGTCCGGCTCCGCCGGCCCCAGATGCCGCCCCCCCTTCAGGGGGGAGCGCCGTGAGGCGCGCGGGGGGTCACCCCAGTGCGGGGGTCAACCGAGCTCTGCGATCAGCTCGATTTCCACACAAGCGCCCATGGGCAGCTGCGCCACACCAAATGCGCTGCGCGCGTGCGCACCCACCGGACCGAACACCTGGCCGAGCAGTTCGCTGCAGCCGTTGGTCACCAGGTGCTGCTCGGTGTAGGTGGCGGTGGAATTCACCAGGCTGAGCACCTTGACGATGCGCTTGACGTCATCGAGCGTTTTGCCCGCGGCCAGGCAGGCGGCTGCCAGGGTGCCGAGCAAGTCGATGGCCACGGCGCGGGCGGCGGGCTTGGCTTCGTCGGTGGTCATGGTCAGGCCGAGCTGGCCGACCCAGGGCTTGCCGTCCTGGCGCGCAATGTGGCCGCTCAGAAAAATGAGGTTGCCGGTCTGCACGAAGGGCACGTAGGCGGCGGCGGGTACCGAGACGGGCGGCAGGACGATGCCGAGTTGGGACAGCTTGTCGTAAATGCTCATGGGGAATGCTCCAGAAGGATGAGCGACCCATTCTAATGACGGCCCTTGCATCGGGCAGTCGGCGCAAGACTCAGGCTTTGGAGCCTGTCTCCTGCGCTTCGAGCACTTTCAATTCGTCGGGCGGCGCGACGGTCACCGCGACCTGCAGGGTGTGGTCGGCACCACTCTGGATGACCCCACGCATGGGGGAGACGTCGCCGAAATCGCGGCCGGTGGCCAGCGTCACGTAGTCTTCGCCCGGGCTGCCCCAGCCGCAGCGGTTGTTGGTGGGATCGAAGTCGAACCAGGCGCCGCTGGACTCGGTCTCGTCGTCCGATTCGCTCACGATCGGCACGTACACGGACACCCAGGCGTGCGAGGCATCAGCGCCGATCAGGCGCACCTTGCCGGGTGCCGGTCGCGTGAGCAAATAGCCGCTCACGTAGCGCGCCGGCAAGCCCAGCGTGCGCAGGCAGCCGAGCATGATGTGCGCGAAGTCCTGGCACACACCCTTGCCCTGGGCAAGGGCTTCGAGCGCGGGGGTGTTCACTTCGGTGCTGGCGGTCTCGTAGGTCAGGTCGGTGTGTATCCGCTCCATCAGCGCCTGCGCCGCTGCCAGCGCGGGCAGGCCGGGTTTGAACGCCGGACGGGCGAATGCAGCAAACGCGTCGTCTCGCGGCACGTAGGGCGACGCAAACAGGAATTCGGCGGCGGGGTCGAACGGTGCGTTGGCCCGGTAGCGGAAATGCTCGCGCACGCGCTCCCAGGTCATGGTGCGCCAGGGTGGGGTCTGGGGCAGCGGCTGGTGGGCGCTGGTCTCGACCAGGCTGTCGGCCTCCACCGTGAGCACGCTGTGGGTGGACTGCAGTGAAAAGAACGTGCGCTGGTTGCCGAACACGTCGGTGGTCTGGCTGCGCGCAGCCGGCATGGGGTCGATCCGCAACTCGTTGTTGATCAGGCGCTGGTGTGGCGTGTCCAGCGGACACAGGTGCACCATGTGCTGCGCCAGGTCGATCGAGCCGTGGTAGCGGTAACGGGTGCGGTGGAGGATGCGCAGGAGCATGTCAGGACCTCCGCCGGGCCGTCCCAAGGAGGGCCAGCGCCCCCTCGGGGGGCAGCGACGACACGAAGTGCGGAGCGTGGGGGCTCATGTTGTCAGGACCTCCGCCGGGCCGTCCCAAGGAGGGCCAGCGCCCCCTCGGGGGGCAGCGACGACACGAAGTGCGGAGCGTGGGGGCTCATGTTGCTAGGCACCCAGGGACTGGTTGCGCAGATCTGCATGGCTGAAATGCAGGCGGCTGAGTTCGTTGGAGAGCTCCACCGCCGCCAGTTCGCAGCCGTCCAGCAGTTCGGCGAGATCGCTCCAGGTGCGCAGGCCTTCGGGGCTGCGTTGCCAGTTGCTCAGGTCGGGCAGCACCCAGGTGTCCGGGTTGGGCAGGGCCTCGGCCAGCACCGCGTCTTGTGGTGTGGCGCTGCTGGCCAGCTTGGCCAGGCGCGAGCGCAGCGTCTGCACCACCCAGGCCAGCGATCGCGGATTGTCGCGATCCATCACTAGCAGGTCGATGAGCGCCACCATGTCGCGCCGTTGCTGGTACTGGGCATGGAAGGTGATGGTGCTGTCGAACAACGCGATGACCGCTTCAAAGCCGGCCTGGTCGTGCACACAGCCGTGCTCGAGCGCCAGTGACAGCGAGCGCGAGAGTGTGACGAGCCGTTCGATGTGGCGGCCCATGGAGAGCAGGCGCCAGCCGTCGTCGCGCACCATGCGGTCGGTCTGTGAACCGGTGATGGCGGCCAGCAGTTCGCTGGCGTTCTGCAGCGCCGTCAGGGCTTCGGCGGTGGCGTATTCGGCGTCGGTGGACAAGGCGGCGCAGTCGCGCGCAAAACAGGTTTCGGTGCGCTCGATCAGGTGCCAGTGTTCTTGCGACAGGCGTTCGCGCACCTGCGAGGCGGCGGCCTTGAGCGCACGCAGGTTGAAGCCCACGCTGTGCGACTTGGCGAACAGCGGATCGGAGGCTTTGGGCGAGAGCGCCGCCATGAGGCTGCGCGCGAACACGCGCGGCGATGCGGTGGCAGTCGGCGCTTCGGAAATCACCAGCGAGTTTTCGGTGGCGGTGGCCGTGAGCCAGGCCATGAGGGGTCGCGAGTTGGGCTCTTCGCCACCGAGGTGATTGAGCACGATCTGCGCGAGGCGGATGCTGTTTTCAGCGCGCTCGGTGTAGCGGCCGAGCCAGAACAGGTTTTCGGCCGCGCGGCTGGTCACGGGTTGTTTTTGCTGCGCCAGCGCCAGCGTGCTGGGAGCCGATTGCAGCAGGCTGGTGTGGTCCACCGGGCCGTCGGTGAGCACCCAGCAGTCGGCGCTGCTGCCGCCACGCTGCATGGCGGCAATGAGTTCACCGCGGGGCGCCAGGCGCACCAGTCCGCCAGGAAGCACGCGCCACGAGCCTGCGCCATCGGCCAGTGCAAACACGCGCAGCATGGCCGACCGGGGCATCAGTCGTTCGCCCGACCAGGTGGGCGTTTGTGAGAGTGGCAGCCACGACTGCACGGTGTAGTGATCGGGGTGGCGCGCCATGCGGCCGGACCATTCATCCAGCTCGCGTTCGCTCAGGCTTTGACCCATGGCGGTTTCAAGGCCGGAGCGCGGGTAGGTCGGTTTGATCACGCTGCCCTTGATGAGTGGCAGCACTTCGCGCAGCGCAGCGTCTTCGCCGCACCACCAGGTGGCCAGCGAGGGCATGGCGAGCTCTTCGCCCAGCAGGTGGCGGCTGATGGCGGGGAGAAAACCGAGCAGGGCGCTGGATTCGAGCGGGGCAGAACCCGGCGTGTTGGCCAGCACCAGGTTGCCGGCGCGCAGCACCTGCAGCAGGCCGGGCACGCCGAGCCGCGAGTCGGAGCGCAGTTCCAGCGGGTCCAGCCACTCGTCGTCCAGCCGTTTGATGAGCGCATGCACCGGCTCCAGGCCGCTGAGTGTCTTCAGGTAGAGGCGCTGGTCGCGCACGGTGAGGTCGTTGCCTTCCACCAGGGTGAGGCCGAGGTACCGCGCCAGGTAGGCGTGTTCAAAGTAAGTTTCGTTGTAGGGACCGGGCGTGAGCAGGGCGATGCGCGCGTTCTCGCCTTCGGGGCACATGCGTTTGATGCCGTCCATGAGCGCGCGGTAGCTGGCAGCCAGGCGCTGCACCTTCATGCCGGCAAAGGCCTTGGGAAACTGGCGCGCGATCGCGATGCGGTTCTCCAGCAGGTAACCCAGGCCCGACGGCGCCTGCGTGCGCTGGCCCACCACCCACCAGCGGCCGTCGGGCCCGTGGGCCAGGTCGAAGCCGACGATGTGCAGCCAGGTGTCGCCCGGCGGTTTCACGCCCTGCATCGATCGCAGATAACCCGGGTGGCCTTGCACGAGCGCGGCGGGGAGCAGCGCGCGCTTGAGCAGTTCGCGTTCGCCGTAGAGGTCGCCCATGATGGCGTTGAGCAGGCGGGTGCGTTGCAGCACGCCGGTCTCGATCTGTGCCCAGTCTTGCGGGTTGACCAGCATCGGGAACAGGTCGAGCGCCCAGGGGCGCTGCAGGCCGGCCGACGCGTCGGCGTAAACGTTGTAGGTGACGCCGTTGTCGCGGATCTGGCGCTGGAGGTTGTCGTTGCGCCGGCTCAGGTCGGCCAGGCCGTCGGTGCCGATGTGTTCGAAGAAGCTGTCCCAGGCGGGAGCCAACGTGTCGCCGGCGGACTTGCCGCCGGCACGCAGTTCGTCGCGGTGGCCCGGGTCGGCGGGGACCGACAAGGACAAAGCCCAGTCGCCGGGGTTGTCGGGACTGAGCTCGTCAAACAGGGAGTCGGAGGCGTCGTTGTTCACTGCACCCGAGTATGCCCGCCGACCTGCAGGCGGCACTGCGCAGGGGTCACCGCCTTGTTGCTTCCGTCACACAAGGGGTTTCACCCGGCGAACGGTCAGTACCGCAGGTCCAGTGTGGCTGGGAACTCCCGGCTGCTGCTGGCGGGCTTCACATCCATATGGCCGGGGGTGTGCCCCATCTGGAAGAAGCGCGACATGCGACGGCTCTCGGCCTCGTAGGCGTTGATCGGGAAGGTGTCGTAGTTGCGGCCGCCCGGATGCGCCACGTGGTACTGGCAGCCGCCCATGGAACGCTTCATCCAGGTGTCGACGATGTCGAAGGTGAGCGGCGCGTGCGAGGGAATCGAGGGGTGCAGCGCCGACGGCGGGCTCCACGCCTTGTAGCGCACGCCGGCCACATATTCGCCGGCGGTGCCGGTGGTCTGCATCGGGATGGCGCGGCCGTTGCAGGTGATCACGTGGCGGCTGTCGTTCCAGCCCTTCACGCGCACCTCGATGCGTTCCAGCGACGAGTCCACATAACGCACGGTGCCGCCCGGCGCGCCTTCTTCGCCCATCACGTGCCAGGGCTCCAGCGCGCTGCGCAGGGTGAGTTCGATGCCGCGCGCGGCCACCTGGCCCACCATGGGGAAGCGGAATTCGAAGTGCGGGTCGAACCAGGCCATGTCGAATTTGTAGCCAAAGTCGGCCAGGTCGGTGAGCACGTCTTCGAAGTCCATGCGCACGTAGGTGGGCAGCAGGTAGCGGTCGTGCAGCTCGGTGCCCCAGCGGGTGAGGCGCCCATGCCAGGGCTTCTGCCAGAAGCGCGAGACCAGGGCGCGCAGCAGCAGCTGCTGGGCAATGCTCATGCGCGCGTGCGGCGGCATTTCAAACGCGCGCAGCTCCAGCAGGCCCAGGCGGCCCGTGGGCGTGTCGGGCGAATAGAGCTTGTCGATGCAGAACTCGCTGCGGTGCGTGTTGCCGGTCACGTCGATCAGGATGTTGCGCAGCGTGCGGTCGACCATCCACGGCGGCATGTGGTCGCCGTGGGTGGTGCGGTTCTTCTCGATCTGTGCCAGCGCTATCTCCAGCTCGTACAGCTGGTCGTTGCGCGCTTCGTCCACGCGCGGTGCCTGGCTGGTCGGACCGATGAAGAGGCCGCTGAACAGATACGACAGCGAAGGGTGGTTGTGCCAGTAGGCAATGAGGCTGCCGAGCAGCTCGGGCTTGCGCAGGAATGGCGAGTCCGCTGGCGTGGCGCCTCCCATCACGAAGTGGTTGCCTCCGCCAGTGCCGGTGTGGCGGCCGTCGGTCATGAACTTCTCGGCGCACAGCTTGGTCTGGTGCGCGGCCTCGTACAGGAACTCGGTGTGCTCCACCAGCTCGCCCCAGGTGTGGGCCGGGTGGATGTTGACCTCCACCACGCCCGGGTCGGGGGTGATCTGCAGCATCTTCAGGCGCGGGTCGCGCGGTGGCGGGTAGCCTTCGAGCACGATGGTCATGCCCAGTCGCTCGGCCGTGGCTTCCACCGCGGCCAGCAAGTCGAGGTAGTCCTCCAGGTGCGCCATGGGCGGCATGAAGACGTAAATGTGCTGGATCTTGCCGCCGCCGGCCTTTTCGGCCTTGGGGCCGTTCGAGCGGTGCGGGTCGCGGGCCTCCACGCAGAGCGCGGTGCGGGTGAGCCAGGCGGCCGATTCGGCACGCTGCGGGAAACGGGCCGACAAGGCTTGCGCCGGTGCTGCACCGGGGCCGGGCTGGCCGGCGCGCAGGCCTTGCACGGTTTCGGCGTCGGGGTCAAAGTCCATGCCCTGCATGGAGACCGTGCCACCTTCGGCAAAACCACCGCCCACCTGGTGCGGCGAGACCTGGTGCTTCACAGCCGCGCCACGCGGCAGCGGGTCGCGTGCGGTGTGTGGGTCCTGCTCGATGTGGTACGGGTAGTCACCGGCCGACACCCAGGGCAGCGAGTCCAGCGGCAGGCGGTAGCCCATGGGCGAATCGCCCGGCACGAGGTACATGCGCTCGTCGCGGAAGAACCAGGGACCGGTGGACCACACGGTGCCCGAGACGCGCGCATAGTTGCTCTTGCCGTTGTTGGACAGGGCGCCATGGGGGCCCGAGGCCTGCAGCGGCAGCACGTAACCGACCGTGGCCTCCAGGCCCTGCGTGAACACGCGGCGCAGGCGCGCGCGCTCCAGTTCGTCGTCGAGCTTGGCGTCGAACGGGTCCACGTTGACCGGCAGACGGCGCTCGCGCCAGAGGTAGTACCAGGTGTCCTCGAAGCCGGGCGTGATGTATTGCGTGGACAGGCCCAGCTTGCGGGCCAGCGCCTGCGTGAAGCGGCGCGCATCGTCGGCGGTGTAGTGTTTGTCGTCGCGCTCGTCGGCCAGCAACGCGGGGTTGTTCCAGATGGTTTCGCCGTCGGCGCGCCAGAACATCGAGAGTGCCCAGCGGGGCAGCTGCTCGCCCGGGTACCACTTGCCCTGGCCCATGTGCACGAAGCCGCCCGCGCCGTATTCCACCCGCAGGCGGTTGAGCAGTTCGGTGGCGTAACCGCGCTTGGTCGGGCCGAGCGCGTCGGTGTTCCATTCGCCCGCGTCGCGGTCGCTGGTGGCGACAAATGTCGGCTCACCACCCATGGTCAGGCGCACGTCGTGTTTCTGCAGGTCCACGTCGACCTTCTCGCCCAGGGCCACCACGCCGGCCCACTGGTCGTCGGTATAAGGCAAGGTCACGCGGGGCGATTCGTAGACCCGGGTCACGCCCATGTGGTGGCTGAACTCCACCTCGCACTTGTCCATGGCGCCTTCCACCGGCGCAGCGCTGGAGGGCTGCGGTGTGCAGGCCAGCGGAATGTGGCCTTCACCCGCGAGCAGGCCGGAGGTCGGGTCCAGACCGATCCAGCCGGCGCCGGGCAGGAACACCTCGCACCAGGCGTGCAGGTCGGTGAAGTCCTGTTCGGGGCCGTTGGGGCCGTCGACCGATTTCACGTCGCTTTTGAGCTGGATCAGGTAGCCCGACACAAAGCGCGCGGCCAGGCCCATGTGGCGCAGGATCTGCACCAGCAGCCAGCCGGTGTCGCGGCACGAACCGCTGCCCAGCTTGAGCGTCTCTTCGGGCGCCTGCACACCGGGCTCCATGCGGATGGTGTACGCAATCGCGTGCTGCAGTTTCTGGTTCACATCGACCAGAAAGTCGATCGTGCGTCGTTCCGTGCGGTCCACCGTGGCCAGATACGCCTTGAGCAGGGGCGTCACGGGGGCGGTGACCAGGTAGGGCGCGAGTTCCTTCTTTTGTTCCTCGTCGTAGCTGAACGGGAAGTTCTCCGCGCGCGGCTCGAGGAAAAAGTCGAACGGGTTGTAGACCGCCATTTCCACCACCAGGTCGATCGTGACCTTGAACTCGGTGGTGGGCTCGGGGAAGACCAGGCGGGCCTGGTAGTTGGCAAACGGGTCCTGCTGCCAGTTGATGAAATGGCCTTCGGGCTCGATGCGCTGGGAGTACGACAGCACTTTGGTGCGGCTGTGTGGCGCAGGCCGCAGACGGACCACCTGGGGACCGAGCTTGACCAGCCGGTCGTATCGATAATGTGTGATGTGGCTCAGGGCGACATGAATGGCCATGTGGGGGCTTTCAACGGGGAGGAAACAATGAATCGTCAGGCAAAGGCTTGGCCGTGCTCGCTGGGACTCATCCTAGCAAGTCTTGCGCCACAGAACGATGACGCCATCGCATGCACCGCATTTGCAGCGGTGTTCAAAGTGCTTCGCTGACGATGCGGTGGGCTGGGTTGGCTGGCCTGCCCGGCTGGGTGCTGGGCGTGGCGCTGCAGTTGCAGCAAGCGGTGTTGTGGCCGTGGTGGGCCTACGCCTTGTTGCTTTGCGGTGGCCTGGCCCTGGCCGTGGGGGTTTGGCGCTTGCGCCCTACGCGGGCCGCGTGGCTCGGTGCCTTGCTTGCAGGTGTGCTGGTCGGATCCGGCCTCACCGGAGCGCGCGCGGCGCACTTTGCCAGCCAGGCACTGGCGCCTGACCTGCAGGGTGTGGACATCGCCATCACCGGACGCATTGCGTCGCTGCCCCAGCGTCTGGCGCAGGGTGAGCGGTTCGAGTTCATCGTCGAGAAGGCCACGCGCGCCAGTGGGCCGGTGACGCTGCCCGAACGCATCCAGCTGGGTTGGTACGCCGGTTTTGCGCCAGCTGCCGACGCCTCACTGTGGGAGCTTTCACCCAAGGCGCCGGCCCTGCGAGCGGGCGACCGCTGGCACTTCACTGTGCGCCTGCGCAGCCCCCACGGTCTGTCGAACCCCCATGGTTTTGACCGCGAACGCTGGCTCTGGGAGCAGGGCATTCAGGCCACCGGCTACGTGAGGAACGGGCCGCGCGACCCAGCGCCCCAGCGGCTGGGTTCCACCTGGTACCACCCACTGGACGCCCTGCGCCAAAGCGTGAGCGAGCGCATCGACGAGCGCGTGAGCGATCCCCGCAGTGGTGGTGTGCTGGCCGCGCTGGTGGTGGGCGACCAGTCCGCCATCGTGGGGTGAGGTAAAAGAGTTGCTCGCTACAAAGTTAAATGAAATCAACAAGCTAGCGAACTAATTGGCTTGGGCCTGATAAAAAAGTCGTTCGCTTCGCTAAAAGCTTG
>NZ_JALHLX010000015.1 GCF_022844385.1 Hydrogenophaga sp.
TGCTCCTGTCGTGATCGAGGCCAATTGCCTCGGCTCACAACATCGGCGCGTGCACCATCGCCGTCAACCAACCATCCCTGCTCGGAGACTACCGCGAGAGCGGTTTAGTCCCCAGACTGAACTCGGACGTTCGTCTTCGGGGCACCGAATCATCACGAAGATGCCTTCCGGTCATTGCAACAACCAGAGCCTGAACGGCCGCAGGTCCCTCCATACCAGTCATTCCCCCGAGCGTTCATTTTCAGACTCATTGGTTTTGTGGTGTGACTTATTGCCCCGATCCGTTGTACAGATTGACGATGGAGGAAGCAACGCTCGGTATCGGCGATGGAATCTTCATGTCCATCGTCTTTTCTGCCGATGATCACCCCACCTATGAAACTCCAATACAAAGCCTGGCTAATCGTTGTGGCCACCATCGGCCTGTTGACCACGGCCTCCGTCCTTGTCTCACAGCATTCGATCTCCAGGTCTTTTGAGGATCTGGAGCGACGGCAGTCTCAAGAGGAAAGTGAGCGTGCCCGCAGGCTGTTGAGCCAGCAGCTCGAAGGCTTGACGGCGACCATCATGGACTACGCGTACTGGACGGACACAGTGGAGTTCATCCAGGGATCGCGTCCAGAGTTCTTCACAGAGAACTTTGGTACCGACAACATGAAGTACCTCGGGATCACCAATATTCTGCTTCTAGATGCTCTAGGGCTCCCTCTTTCCGGTGCGGAACTGACAGCGGAACCGGCTCTGAAGCCGATCTCCGAAAGCATGTCGCAAATGCTACGCAGCCTTGCTGTTTCGGTCCTGTCCGACAAGACCAGCAAGACGATACTGCGGACCTACCGCCAAATCGATGGGGATCTGTACCTGGTGTCGATTGCGGCTGTGCGCAGCCAGTTGAAACCAGGCACCGCTCCAATGGGTGCTCTTGCCGCTGTTCGACGCTTTGACTCGACTGAGTTGACGCGATTCAGCGACATCCTCATGAACCCGGTACGGCTGAGTTTCGTCAATTCGTCCCCGTCGGATTTCCCTGTAGAGGGAGATGCGTCCGGACCAGCAAAAACTGAGGCTGCGGCACCCGTGCTCGACCAGGAGGGAAGACCGGTGGCATTTTTGGTCTTGGAACTCGATAGGCATCTTCACCAGGCGGGCCGCTCGCTTGCACTGGCAGGCGCCTTGCAGGTAGCAATGGCAGGTTTGGTGGTGGGAGCTTTGCTGGTGCTCCTGTTGAATCACCTTGTTTTGCGCAGATTGCAACGCACGCACCAGGAGTTGATTAATGTGACGCGCGCGGGAGTATCAGGGGACTCAAAGCTGTCGGTCGGAGGCGGAGATGAGTTGACTGATCTTGCACAGGGCATCAACGATCTTTTGGCTAAAACAAGAGAGGATGCGGTAGAGCAACGGCAGGCACACGCGCGCCAGGAAGCGCTTCATCTCCAGTTGATGCAAAGCCAGAAGACCGAGGCGCTTGGACGATTCACCAGCGGCATTGCACACGATTTCAACAATTCCTTGGCAGCGATCTCCGGATGGGTGCGGCTTGCAAACGAAGACCTGCCACCCAACCACCCGAGCGCCGAGTCGCTGGAGCAGGCCTTCAAGTCCATCCGCTACGCGTCAGGCTTGATGAAACAACTCCTGTCGTTCAGTCGTCAATCGACACCCTGTCTGGAGCGCATACGCGTGAGCGCACTGATCGCGGAGGCGCGCACCCTGGTTGCCTTGGGCTTGATGGGGAAATGCACTTTGCAGGTGGATCAACGAACCGAGGATGACTGGATCGAGGCGGATCCTACGCAGATGAAGCAAGTCATCGTCAACCTGCTCATCAATGCATGTGATGCGATGGACGGGAAGGGATTGATCACGATCACGCTCGACTCACATGAAACCACTCCGCCAGCGGGAAAAGCTCCAAACGTATTCTTTGATCAGCTCCCTGAAGGTCGATACGTCACGTTGAGCATCCGCGATGAGGGCCCAGGGATTGCGGCTGAGCATCTCGATCGCATTTTCGAACCGTTCTTCACCACCAAAGCTTCCGACAAGGGTACGGGTCTCGGGTTGTCGGTCGTGCAGGGCATCATGGCCCGACATTCAGGAGCAGTTCGCGTGACCAGCGCACCCGGAGAAGGCGCCTGCTTTGTGCTCATACTTCCAGCTCAGGAGCAACTCGGACTCTCCTCGCGCAACCAAGAAATGACTGTTTCATCTGCTCCCAAAAGACTACTTTACGCTGAGGACGATGCTTTGGTTCGTGACGCGTGGAGTGCGCTGCTGGAGCGCCAAGGATGGGTGGTGACAATTGCTCGCGATGGTGAGGAGGCTTGGAAAACGTTTCAAGCCAATCTAGGAAGATGGGATGCAGTTCTGACTGATCTATCCATGCCAAAAATGACAGGAATGCAACTGGCGCGCCATATCGGTTCAACAACTTCACCGCCACCTGTCATTCTCATCAGTGGGCAGATTGCGTTCGAGGACGAAGCACAGCTAGAAGGTGCTGGCTTCAATGCTGTATTGCATAAACCAACAGATCAGGATGAACTTTTGCGTGTGTTGAGTGAGGCGACCAAGACAGCGTCAAAGCTTGTTGTTCGGCACCCAGCAGCGCCATGAGGCGGATATATTGTTCACGAGCGAGCCCGGGAACGGCTCGACGTTTGGCATCTGTTTCCTCGCACAGGCGCCATCGGCGACGGGGGCGATCAAGCAACGGAGGGGCCTTCAGGACAGCACAAGAGTTTGAAGACATTGTTGATTGTTGATGAGGTGGCTCTTCTACGTGCCTTGGGCAAAATTCTGGAAGGCGAAGGCCATCGGGCAACTTCTGCCGGAGGCGGCCAGGAGGGGTTGGATCTGTTCAAGGCGAGTTTGAAAGCGGGTGGCTAGGACGCGGTCATCACAGATCTCGGCATGCCCCGGGTTGATGGGAATGCGGTGGCCACGGGGGTGAAGGACATGTCGACCAACACGCCCGTGATCATGTTGACCGGGTGGGGGCGACGCATGCAGGAGGACGCTGTCCTGCCTGCCGGCGTTGACCACTTGCTTGGCAAGCCTGCGCGCATCGCTGCATTGCGAGAGGCTCTGGCAAGTTGCATGACGGGGGGATTCAAGAAAGGCATTGGTTGAACCACCTACTGCCTTGTTGATCAGAGCCGAATAATGGTCATCAATCCCAGTCCGACCTGGGCTCTGGTGCTCACATTTGATGGTGTTTTTTTACTGCATAACCATGAAATTTTCAGTTCCTGAGAACGAGTCAGGGCTCATAAACACCGCGATGCTACGTGCACCGGTACCTCTGGTCCGATCAAACGCCCATTCGAGGGGGAGGCTTCCGAAAGGAAGCATATTGATCTGTTCGAGCCTGAGGTCGGTGAGATTTTGGTCGGCATTGATGTCAAACATCGGTCCGCCGAGAAGGTAGCGGCCATCCTCCGTGATGTAGACAATCCGGCCATCAATTGCAGCTTCGAGCACGCCCGGAATCCGTGTCTTCGAGATAGCTTGGGTCAAAACTGTTCGGGAACACCCGAAGCAGCGTCGCGCGCAAAGCAGCTTCATCTCCGGTGGCAGCAGCCACAGCTGCTACGGACACTATTGCCAGAAACAAAATCAAGCGCTTCACGGGCTACTCCTTCAGGTCCGAGGCGAGCCCTCGCCAATGCGCGACTTAAACGCACCGAAGTAGCGGCGGAGTGGCGTCTCGCCGTTGCTGGGAGCTGGCAGGTTCTTGAACACAGACCTTGAGGCCCAAAAGGGCTCGCACACCGTAACTACATCGACACGACTGGCTGTCTAGATAGGCGCCAGCCAGTCGTGTCGCACCGGACCGATCCAGCCTGGTTGCTAGCCCCGTCGTGTGCTTCTTTGAGCGACGGGGTAACAAGTGGGCTTCGCCGTCATCGGGGATTCGCTTTTTGCTGGGCGGACAAACTTGAGGAGCAATACTCTCGGCGGCAGGATATCGTCAGATGGTTCCGAGCGGGGGCACCTACCTGAAGTTCCCGCCCCCACTCGATCCGATAGCTATTTGCGAAGCGAAGTTGGCAAGTGATGGTTGTTGCTGCTGGAACTGGCGCCGAACCAGCTTCGCCGCCTGCCTCAGCGGTCGAGTTCACCAGCAGGCCTGACGATTTGACGCTCGCATCACCGCGAAATACCATGTCGTCATGGCACAGCATCCGCTTCGAATCGCGATTCTGTCTTTGGCCCTTCTCACGCCAACCATCGCGTTCGCCACCCAACCCGTCACACTGACACATTCCTACGGCTTGGTATACAGCGCCGATGGCAGGCAATTGATCATCACCAGTGACCAGGGGCTGGCCATCCACTCTGGTGGGAGGTGGTCGACCGCTGCAGGGGCTGCGCATGAGTTCAAGAGCCTCGCCGCCTCGCGTGATGCGCTGATCAGCAGCGGCCATCCTGCGCCTGAATCTAACATTGCCGATCCGATGGGACTGATCAAGAGCACGGACGGAGGAAAGACGTGGCGCAAGCTCGGGCTGCACGGCGAGTCAGACTTCCACACGTTGGCTGCGAGCCTCAGGGTCAATGTTGTATACGCGTCCAATCGCCAGCCGAATTCAAGGATGGGGAGGACAGGCATCCACTACACGCTTGACAACGGTGTTCGCTGGCGTCGAGCGGAGGCAAAAGGCTTGGGAGGGCCGATCCATCAGCTGGCTGCTCACCCTTCCGATCCGAGAATGGTTGCCGCTGCGAGCGATGCGGGGCTCTATTTCTCGCGTAACCATGCTGACACGTTTCATCGCCTCGGCGATCCTGGTTTCGTGCTCGCGGTCAGCTTCGATGTTGATGGGGAGCACGTGTGGTTCAGCGGCTATTCTGCGGAGAAACCGTCGCTCAGGAGGATTCGATTGACCAGCGGTGCCACTGCCGATGACGTCGCGCTTCCGCTCGAAGACGATGACGCAGTGGCCCGTATCGCACAAAACCCTGTGCGTTCTACAGAAATCGCCATCGCTACATTCAAGCGCAACGTGTTTGTCAGTCACGACCTGGGGAAGACGTGGGTACAGATTGCTTTTGCAGGGACCACGACCAGGTGAAATCGGCGCGTCCACAAACTGCGCACCGCTCGGCCTACTGAGTGAGCGCAACGTAGTGAGATTCTTGCGCGTTCAGGCCGAGCCAAAAATCCCAGGCTCTCGAATCGCTCAGTGCGGACTCGCATCCCGGGTGGTGTGGCTGGGCATGCCCTCCTATCATGGAGGTCCTCTATGTCGTTTTTTGTTCTTAGCTTGATGACCGAAATGGCGACAGCACTGTGATTTCTTGTTTTTTGAGGTGGCGGATACCTTGATCAGTCGTCGAGTCGGTCACATGACCACCTAAGAAAGATAGCCCACTGAAACCATGAACCACACAACATGAAAGCTTTCGAATGGCGTCATTTAGCTCATGCCGTGAAAAAGCACTGGATTGCATCAACTCTTGCTGTCGCACACGTTCTGGGCCTCTTTTCCTCTATTGATGCCTTGATGGACACACGCACAGCGCCTGGGGCTGTCGCGTGGATCATTTCGCTGAACACCTTTCCTGTGGTGTCGGTTCCAGCTTACTGGGTGTTTGGTCGTGCGAAATTCAATGGATATGTCATAGGTCGGCGGGACACTGACAGTCAACTTCATCATGCCCTTGCAAAAAAGATGGCGCTGGTGGAGTCTTTTTCTGTCAAGGATTTTTCATCGCATCTGGATATGACTGCGATGGAGCGCCTGGCCAAGCTCCCTACCCTCGAAGGGAACGATGTTGAATTGCTGACAGACGGCGAGGCCACCTTTCGAAGCATCTTTGAAGGCATTCAAAACGCCAATCATTACCTGCTTGTTCAGTTCTACATCGTCCGCGACGATATTGTCGGCAGAGATCTCAGCAAACTGTTGCAAGAGCGTGCCCGCGCCGGGGTGGCGGTGCACTTTCTGTACGACGAGATTGGAAGCTACCAGTTGCCACAAAGCTATCTGAACGAGCTTCGCTTCGCAGGTGTTCAAGTCAGGCCTTTTCATTCCACTAGAGGTAGCGGAAACCGGTTTCAGATGAATTTTCGCAACCACCGCAAGATCGTCATTGCAGACGGCGGGGTTGGGTGGGTGGGGGGCCTCAATGTGGGAGACGAGTACCTTGGGAGGGACCCCCGAATCGGTGCCTGGCGCGACACGCATCTGAGGCTGGCGGGTCCGGCCGTGTTTGGCCTGCAGTTGTCTTTCCTGGAGGACTGGTATTGGGCCACGGGCGAAGCCCTTGAATACGACTGGAAACCGGCTGAGGCCAATGGGCGAAACCTCCCTGTTCTCGTGTTGCCCAGTGGGCCAGCTGACCGCTTCGAAACCGCCAGTCTGATGGTGCAGCTGGCGCTGTCCAACGCCCGGAGCCGGGTCTGGATCGCAAGCCCCTATTTCGTGCCGGACGAAGGTGTTCAGGCTGCGATGAAGCTGGCGGCGTTACGCGGTGTGGATGTACGAATACTCATTCCAGAAAAACCGGACAACCCGCTGCTGTACTTTGCGGCGTACGCATTCCTTGGGCCTCTTCTGGAAGCCGGTGTCAATGTCTACCGATACCATGGCGGATTCTTGCATTGCAAGACCATTCTGGTAGACGACAAAGCGGCGGCAGTAGGTACAGTCAACCTGGACAACCGTTCCTTCAGGCTCAACTTCGAAATCACCACCTGGGTGTACGACCGTGGCTTTGCCGAGGAGATGGCGGCGAAATACCAGCACGACTTTTCCAGCGCTCACCTCATGACCGCCAGTGATGTCCATGACCGCCCTTGGTGGTTCCGTTTGGCGTCGCGAGCCGCCTACCTCCTGGCACCTGTTCTTTAAATCCCTTGCATGCTGCTGGCCTACACGTCGTGAGGGCCAGCGACACGCTCCTATCGAAGGTTCTTTCGGTAGCTTCGCTTCATGAGCAAAGAGTTGCCAATCACGGACAAAGAGCTGGCTGTCATCGCAATGACACCAATCATGGGGTGCAACAGGCCGGCGGCAGCAATGGGGATGGCGATGATGTTGTAACCACTGGCCCACAGCAGGTTTTGCACGATCTTGCTGAACGTGGCCCGCGACAGCTGCATGGCTTCGACCACCCCGGTCAGTTCGCCGCGCACCAGCGTGACATCTGCCGCTTCAATGGCCACATCGGCGCCGGCGCCAATGGCAATGCCCACATTGGCCTGTTTCAAGGCGGGGGCGTCGTTGATGCCATCGCCCACCATGGCCACGTGATTGCCGTACTTTTCCTGCAAGGCGCGAATGGCGTCGACCTTGCCCTCGGGCAGTACGCCAGCCTGCACTTCATCAATACCGACCTCTGCCGCCACCGCCTGCGCTGCGCGCTGGTTGTCGCCGGTCACCATCACCACATGCAGGCCCAGCGCATGCATGGCCTTGATGGCGGCTACAGACTCCTCCTTGATGGTGTCAGCCACTGCAACAATGCCCAGTACCTGATGGTTTTCTGCCACTAGCACGGCTGTGCGCCCCTTTTCCTCCAACCCGGCAAGCGCTTCCTTCAACGCTTCCAGCCCTTCCACACCGGCCTCATCCAGCAGACGGTAGTTGCCAATCAGCACTTTCCTGTTGTCGGCGACACCTGACACGCCACGTGCGCCGGTGGATTGAAATTCAGTGACTTCCAAGGGGTCTATCCCTTGGGCGCGGGCACCGTCCACAATCGCGCGGGCAATCGGGTGTTCAGAGGCGTTTTCAATGCTGGCAGCCATCAGCAGCAAATGTGCTTCATCCACACCGGTCGCCGCTACCACTTCAGTCATCTTCGGCTCGCCCTTGGTGATCGTGCCGGTTTTGTCCAGCACCATGACCTTGATGTCCTTAAAAGTCTGAATCGCCGTAAGCGCGCGGCGATCCCATCTTGATCGCAGGGCGCAAGGTTGTTTCCCAGAATGCGTTGTGTGGCTGACCGCTCCCGGTGCGGTACCAGTTCGCCAAGCTGGCCGGCGCCCTGCATATGCAGACGCTCCATCAAATCGGTCAGGGGACAGTCATCCCAAGCTGACGGAGGCGACCGGCCGTTTAGCGATGTGCTTGCCAAGCGTTTACTTTCGACCATCCGTACTGGAACCATATGAGTTGAAAAAACGGTTCAATTCTCGATATGCCCACCTAAAGTTCGAGCTTAGGATGTCGAAATGTTACAAGTCGTCATATTACGACCGCGTCGACCCGGTGCGCTGGCCAGTTGAAGAGTTGAATGGCCGTATCGACTCGACACATGTTCTAAGGAAGCAGACATGTTCAACGATCTCAAGATTTCCACCCGTCTGGTGGGTGCGTTCACTTTGCTTGTATTCATGCTCCTGGCAATCGGTGCACTCAGCGTTATGCGCACCATGGCGGTGCAAACCGACCTGGTTGACATCACAGAGCGCCGTATGAAGGTAATCGCCGATATGGAGTTGGTGCGAAATGAAACCAACTTGCAGGCCCGCGCGATCCGCAACATCGCTCTTCTTGCCGACCCGACCAAGGTTGCCCAAGAAAAACAATCCATCGCAGACTCGCGGGTAGCCGTGGACAAAATGACTGCCGAGCTTGATTCTTTGGTCATCTCTACCAAAAGCAAAGAAATTCAGGCTCAACTGGGACAGGCTCGAAAACCTTTTGACGACTCTGTGGACAGGTTTATTGCCCTGATCGACAGGAACGAACGGGATCCCGCCATCGCCCTTTTGTTCGAAACCGTGCGACCCTTGCAATTGACCTACATGAATGCGATTGATGAAGCGGTGAGCTATGAAGCCGCGGGCGCACAGGCCGCTAGCCAGTCGGCGCAGAGCGTAGTGAAGAACCTCATCATTACCATCGTGTCAGCCGTGCTTCTCACAGCCCTGGCCGCGGCGGTAGTAGCGGCTTGGATCATCCGCTCCATCACTGGCCCCATCAACAGTGCCGTTGAACTTGCACGCGCTGTGGCCGCGGGTGACCTCACCCGTGTGGTCGACGTGAAGTCAAAAAACGAAACTGGCCTATTGATGCAAGCCCTCGCAGATATGCAGACTGGACTTGTGCAGGTGGTGGGTCGCGTGCGCAGTGGCTCTGAATCCGTGTCCAGTGCAAGCGAACAAATAGCGCAGGGTAATCAGGACCTGAGCTCACGTACCGAAAGCCAGGCCAGCGCGCTGGAACAAACCGCTGCCTCGATGGAAGAACTGTCCTCCACCGTGCGCCAGAACGCCGACAACGCTGCCCAGGCCAACCAGCTCGCCCAGAGCGCATCGCGCGTGGCAGTGGAAGGCGGTCAGGTCGTCAGCCAGGTGGTGGACACCATGAAGGGCATCAACGAGAGCTCGCGCAAGATCAGCGACATCATCAGCGTGATCGACGGCATTGCATTCCAGACCAACATCCTCGCGCTCAACGCCGCAGTGGAAGCGGCCCGCGCTGGCGAACAGGGCCGTGGCTTTGCGGTGGTGGCTGGCGAGGTGCGTAACCTGGCACAGCGCAGTGCTGCCGCCGCCAAGGAAATCAAGCAGCTCATCAATGACAGCGTGGAGCGCGTGGAGAGCGGCACCGCGCTGGTCGACAAGGCCGGCACCACCATGAACGAGGTGGTGGACAGCGTGCGCCGCGTGACCGACATCATGGGTGAGATCAGCTCGGCCAGCAAAGAACAGAGCGACGGTGTGGGCCAGATCGGCGAAGCCGTGACCCAGATGGACCAGGCCACTCAGCAGAACGCCGCCTTGGTAGAGGAAATGGCGGCAGCAGCCAGCAGTCTACGTACACAGGCCACCGACCTAGTGACCTCGGTTGCAGTGTTTCGCCTATCCAGCCACGCGGCGTAATCCTGCTGTGTTCTTCATCAACCTGCCGTAGCGCACCTTCACAAACACGGAACTCCGTTTGATCGTACGTCAAGCCGACCCATCTTGGACATGACGGGTGTTGATGGAAAGGCACGCAACCAACCCATCTTGACTGCGTGACATGGTCAACTTCGATTTGGTGGTGCGGTTAGACCGGGTGCCAGCGAAACGGCAACAGCTCGCCGATCTGGCTGGCGCGCTGCATGGGCAGACGTGCCATCACATCGCGCAGATAGGCGTAGGGGTCATGCCCGTTCATGCGCGCTGACTGGATCAGGCTCATGACGGCTGCCGCCCGCTGGCCAGCGCGCAGGCTGCCAGCGAAGAGCCAGTTGTTACGGCCAATGGCAATGGGCCGGATCTGGTTCTCGATCCAGTTGTTGTCCACGGGCAGTTGCCCGTCACCGACGAACCGCGTCAACGCTTCCCAGCGCCGCAAGCTGTAGTCCAGCGCCTTGGCGCTCGCCGAACCTTCGGGCACCTTCTGACGTTGCAGCACCATCCACCGGTGCAAGGTATCGAGCAGCGGCTTCGTTTGCTGTTGCCGGGTGGCTTGGCGCTGATCGGCGCTGAGCTCCTTGACCTCACGCTCGATCTCGTAGACCCGACCGAACTGCTGCAGCGCGAACTCGGCGATCTGGCTTTGATTGGCCGCGTGCAGATCGAAGAACTTGCGCCGCGCGTGCGCCAGGCAGCCAACCTCGGTCACGCCATTGGCGATCAAGGCCTTGTAGCCACTGAAGTCGTCACATGTGAGGCTGCCCCTCCAGTCCCCCAGGAAGCGCCGAGCATGTTCGCCCGAGCGCGATTCACAGAAGTCGTAGACGACCAGCTTGGTGTTCTCGAAGGCACCCGTGGCGTAAGCCCAGAGGTAGGCGCGGTGCGTCTTGCCATTGCCCGGTTTGAGCATGGACACCGGCGTCTCGTCGGCATGCAGCACGCGGTGCTGCAGCAGCTCGTTTCTCATGGCATCCACCAGCGGCTGCAACTGCACGCCGCAGGAGCCCACCCATTGAGCGAGTGTGGAGCGCGGGATCGCCAAACCGGCGCGGCCGAAGATCGCTTCCTGGCGGTACAGCGGCAGGTGGTCCGCGTACTTTGCCACCAGCACCTGCGCCAGCAGCCCGGTGGTGGGGATGCCTTTGTCGATGACGTGAGGATCGACGGGGACTTGGGTGAGCGTCTCGCACTTCGCGCATGCCCACTTGCCCCGGATATGGCGCTCGACACTGAACACACCGGGTACATAGTCCAGCTTCTCGGCCACGTCCTCGCCCACGCGTTTCATCTGGCAGCCGCACTGGCACAGGGTGGACTCAGGCTCGTGGCGGATCTCGCGCCGCGGCAGGTTGGCCGGCAGCGGCGCGCGCTTCGGCGCCTTCTTCTCTTCCAGCTTGGCTGGTGCCTGCGCTTCCTGCAGCGCATCGATCTCCGTGGCCACGGCCGCCAGGTCGGCCTCGATCTCGTCTTCGAGCAGGCTCTTCTGTTCGGGGTTGAAGCGTTCGGATTGGGCCGCGAACTTCATGCGCTTCAAGAGCGCGTTCTCGTGCGTGAGTTTGTCCAGCAGCGCGCTCTGGTGGCGCAGCTGCGCCATGAGGCGCGTGGTCAGCTCACGCAGCTCTTCTGCGCACAGGCTCTGCAGGGATTGAGGCTCGACCACCATGGACATTCACTGTGCCAGCACTGGAATGTGCGCACCATTGGCGCATGCCCCAATTGGCAAGCACCGGTCTGCGCTTCAGAGTCAGACCACGGTGATGACACCACCGTCGCCAAGGCGCTGCCAGGGCAGGCCCAGCACCAGCGCATCGAACTGTGCGCGGGTGAGCGCGGCGGTGATTGCAGTATCACGCGGCCAGACGAACTTGCCGCTGTTGAGGCGCCGCGCTGCCAGCCACACACCGATTCCGTCGTGCACCAGCACCTTCATGCGGGTGGCTCTTCTGTTGGCGAACAGGTAGGCGTGGTGCGGTCGCGCCGCGCCGAAGACCGACACCACGCGAGCCAGCGCCGTCTCGGTGCCCGCTCTCATGTCCAGCGGCTCAGTGGCCAGCCACAGCGCATCAACCCGGATCACTTGAGCAGCTCTCGCAACCACACGGCGCACTGATCGGCCGCATCCAAGGGCCAGGTCACCGAGACGGTGGTGGCGCCACGGCACAGCTCGATGCGGATGTCCGGTGCAGGTGCGCACGCCGCGGGCGGCAGCGACACCTGAACGAATGCGGGCGCCTCCAGTGCAGGCAGCACGCTGCCATCTTGGCGGCGCCACTTGTGCACGACGTTGGCGTTGATGCCGTGCGACAGGGCAATGCCGGCCACCGAAGCGCCTGGCTCGGCGCACTCGGCAAGGATCTGCTGCTTGAGCTCGGCGCCGTACCTCCGGCGGGTCTTCTTCTTGGCTTCATTCATGGTGTCCACCTATTTGCTTGGTGGACACCATCGTTGCCGCTTAGACCAATCCCTTCAAGGGTGGGATGGCCGTGCGCTTACGAATCGCCTCACCGGAGCGGATCAGAATGCCGCGCTCTGCGCCAATGCCGGAGCCCACCATCAGTGCCGTGGGCGTTGCCAGTCCCAGTGCGCAGGGGCAGGCGATGACCAGCACGGCGATCGCGGCCAGTATGGCCAATACGCCAGTGTCTGCAGCCGGATTGACCCAGGGCAAAAAGCCGGAACCCCAGACCAGAATCGGTCTCAGGTTTTCACCGAACAGCAGCCACGCGAAAAGGCTCGCCAAGGAAATCAGAATCACCACCGGCACAAAACGACCCGTCATGCGATCAGCGAATTCCTGAATGGGAACGCGAGAACCTTGTGCCTGGTCAATCAAGCGGATCACCTGAGAGAGAAACGTATCACTGCCGACCCGTGACGCTCTGACCCGCAACCGTCCTTCCTTGTTGATGGTTGCACCAATGACCGCATCACCCTTGGCTTTGAATACCGGCACCGACTCGCCGGTCGCCAGCGATTCATCCACATGGCTCTCACCATCGATCACTTCGCCATCAGTGGGGATCTTGTCGCCGGGTCGCAGCACCATCACATCGCCAGGCTGCAGCTCCTTCACGGGGATTTCAATTTCAGCACCCTCACGTTCAATCCGAGCGGTCTTGGCACCCAGGGTCAACAAACGGCGAATGGCTTCAGATGCACGGCCCTTGGCCTTGGCCTCCAGAAAACGGCCCAGCAGATGAAACGTGGTGATCGTGGCGGCCATTTCAACAAAGGACGTCATGGGGTAGACAAAACCAGCCAGGCCGATCAGATACGGCGGGATGCTTCCCAACGAGATCAACACATCCATGTTGAACGTTCGATTTTTCAATGAACGCCACGAGGCCCGGTGCGTTGCTGCACCGCCATAGAGAAACACCACAGGAAATGCCAGCAGCACCACGATGGCCAGGTATCCAGGCACAGGCTGCCAGAACATATGGGGGACCATCAGCAACATGATCAGCGTGGTGGGCACACCCGCGATCCACAAACGTTGGCGTGCCTGAGACAGGTAGTTCTGCTCTGCCACTGTCTCTGCTTCGCCGTCCGAATCCTGCGCCTGTGAAACCGATGCCACCTCGTAGCCCGCGCCTTCTACCGCGCTCCGCAGCGCATTGGCATCCGGACCGCCATTGGAAGTGCTCACGTTCACGCGATGGTTGGCGATGTTGGTGGTGATTTCAGCAATTCCATCCAGCCGCTGCAAAGTGGTCCGGATGATCCCGGCGCAATGGTCTGAACCCATGCCCGGGACGATCAGTTCGGTGATTGAACCCGTTGTAGCGGTTGTTTCATTGGTCATGAGCGGACCTCTTGTGGCTGCGGATGGACTGAATGCATGGCCAGGTGCTTCGCATGGTGTTTAAGCGAAGCCGCCCATGTCAAGGCGCGATGCTGATGCCGTTGGGCGCCTTGCCCACCGGGATGGTCTTCGTGACGCTGCCGTCTTTCAGGTCCACCACGGAAACCGAGTTGGCGTAGATGTTGGTCACATAGGCCAGACGCCCGTCGCGATCTACCACCACGCCATGGGCGCCGTTACCGGTCTCCACGGTCTTGACGACCTTGAAAGTCTCCAGGTCAATCAGGCTGACGGTCTTGCCAGGCACCTTGCGCGTGCCCTGGTTGGCCACCAGCAGGGTGCGCGAGTCCGGTGTGGCAAACAGCTGGATGGGCACGGTTCCAACAGCGATTTTGCGAATCACTTTGCGCGTGGCAGGGTCGATCAGAGCGACGGCGTTTTCCTCAGACAGTGAGACAAAGGCGAAACGACCATCAGGCGCAAAACCCGTCTGGGCCGGGCCCTTGCCAACCGGCAACTGCGCCACCTCCTTCTGGCTGGCGGTGTCGATGACCGACACCGTTCCGCCCTTCAGGTTGGCCACGTAGACCTCTTTGCCATCCGGGCTGACTCGAAGGCCGTGGGGATACTGACCGACCGCAATGGTCGCCACGAGCTTTCGCGCCGACGTGTCGATCACGCTGACCGAGTTGTCGCCGCCGTTGGTGACGTAGGCAAGGCTGCCGTCTGGTGTCACCACCACATGGGCCGGGTGCGCTCCGACCGGCACCTTGTCGACGACTGCCTGGGTGCTGGTGTCGATGACCCAGACGGCCCCAGGTTGTGCCATTGCGCCGTGTGAGCCATGACCCCCACCCTTGTGCGGAACGTTCTGAGCAGGCTCACCATTGTTGGTCACCCATGCGAACTTGCCGTCGGGCGATACCTGCACGTTGTGCGGCGCCTGGCCGACGGGCACGCTGGCCAGCTTCTCGAACGAAACGGCGTCGTGCACGCTGACCATGTCAGCGCCCTCGTTGGCCACATAGACCTTGTCGGCGGCGAAGGTGGTGCCGGACCAGACCAGTAGGGCTATCTGCACCCCGGTCAAAAGCCAGTGGTTTTTTCTTGTATTCATGAGACATCCTTGTTGAGAAATACGGTTGAAAAAAGCCGAACTGCGGCGTGGTGGTCAGTCGCGTCGCAAAGGCAACGCACGGCCCAGGTCATTTCCCTGACGCCGAATTCGCCATCGGCTGTGAATTGCGCAGGCGCGGGAAGAATCGGGGTATGGACTGTGCGTATGCGTCGTAGTCCGGGCCGAACTGCTGGCGCATTTCGTTTTCTTCGGTGATGGCGAGTCGCCCGTACATCAAGAGCAAGACAGGAAACATAAGCAAGGTCAGCAGGGTCGGCCACTGCAGCAGGAAGCCCAGCAGGATCAGCACGAAGGCAACGTATTGCGGATGCCGGATGCGGGCGTAAGGCCCGGTGGTCGCCAGCGAGTGCTTCCGCTGTGCGTGGTACAGCACATGCCACGCGCTCGATAGCAAATAGAAGCCGTACCCCAGAAAGACGTAGCTGGCCAGATGCAAAACACCGAAATGGGGATTCCCTGTTTCGCCCAGCAAGGTGGACCACAGGTGGCCTGTGTTGTGGGTCAGCAGGTCAAGTTCGGGAAACCGCGTCGCCAGCCATCCCGACAGCAGGTAGATGGTCAGCGGGAAGCCGTACATCTCGACAAACAAGGCCACGATGAACGCGGAGAAGGCGCCAAAGCTGCGCCAGTCGCGCGTGGTAGCCGGCTTGAAGAAGCTGAAGGCGAACATGATGAAGATGGCCGAGTTGAGGGCCACCAGAAACCACAGGCCATAGGCCGTTTCACCGTGATTCATGGCCGTTCTCCTGGTTTGCCTGATCTGGCTCATGCACCCCGGTCCGTGGTTGATCAGCACCCGTGTGATGACCATGATCGCCATGGCCGCGGTGCATGAACAAATGCATCAACGGACAGATCAGGATCAGCAGAAACGGCCAGGCGCCAAAGATATGCGCCCGGTGCTCGGCCAACAGAAAGAATGCCGCGATCGCACCCATCACCATCAGGCCGATGCCATAGCGTGTGCGCCACAGGTTTCTGGGTGGGTTCGACTGGGGGGATGTAGGGTGCTTCATCTCATGCTTTCACGGTGTAGCGCAGCATCATTCCCGCTTCCGCATGTTCCAGCGTGTGGCAGTGAAAGACGTAGTCCTGATCGCCCACGTTCGGGTGGGTGAAGTCGATGGCGATCCGCACGGATTCGCCGGGCCACACATGCACGGTGTCGATGAGACCCTGATCCTGCGGCAGCAGGCCTCGTGCGCCCGCCAGCTCGCGCACGGGTGTGGGGCTGCCCAGGCGTTCAATCACCCTGAACAGAAAGCCGTGAAGGTGCATGGGGTGGGGCATGCTGCGTTCGGCGTTTTCGATCAGCCAGTTTTCGCGGGCGCCTCGCTGCACGCTTAGCGCCGCCACTTTCGGGTCGAAGATCTGGCCATTAATCGTCCAGTTGCCTGTGCCGTTGTGCCCGAGTTGCATGCGCCGAGGCGGGTTTGCGTTGGCAGGCGCGGCTGGCAGGCTGGACAGCACCGCAGGCACGCGGCGTTCGTACCGGGCCGATTGTTTCAGGTCGATGCGCATCAGCGCGCGCGCGTCGCCTTCCATGCCCATGGCATGGGACGGCTCCACCGCGGGTGCCACCCCTTGCTGGCCATGCCCCATGCCGGCCATGGTTGGCGCAGCGTGGTTTGCGTGGCCCTGATCATGGCCACCTTCGTTGTGCATGGGGTCGAAGGTGAGCGAGGCCAGCGTCACAGGCAGGGCAGGGTCGGCTTCGCGCAGATCCACCAGCACGTCCAGCCGCTGGCCGGGGGCGATGAAGGTCTGGTCAATGCGCAGCGGCTGGGCCAGCAAGCCACCATCCGTACCAGCCAGAAAGAACCCGAGGGGGCGCCCGCCCTGCACGAAGGCCAACCGGTAGTTGCGTGCGTTGCTACCGTTGAGAACGCGAAAGCGCACGATGCGGCGGCCGACCTGGATGAATGGACGCTCCGTCAGATTGACCAGCAAACGGTCTCCCAACCAGCCACCAAAGGACTGGGCGGTCGTGGGCGCGTAGCGCAGTCGCCCCTGCGCATCGAACTCGCGGTCCTGCAACACCAGGGGGATTTCAGTTTCGCCCAGGGCCAGGTCCAGCTCCTTGCGCAGCGCAACCTCATCGTCGTCTTCCACAAACAGCAGGCTGGCTAGGCCGTGGTAGGCCTGCTGCGGTATGAAGCCGTGCGCATGGGGGTGGTACCAGTACATGGACGAGCGGTCGCGCAGGGTGAAGTTGTAGTCCATGCTGCGCCCGGGTAGCACCACGCTGAGCCCATTGCCGTCGTTGCGTGAATCCACGCTCAGGCCGTGCCAGTGGATGACGGTGGGTTCATCGATGCGGTTGGTCATCCGCACCCGCATGTCGTCGCCGCGGCGGGCCAGAATCGCCGGGTTCAGGAAGGTCTTGCCGCCCGATTCGACGGCATAGGCCAGGAAGGGTGTGCGCCGGCCGGGGAGAACCTCGATCTCGGTGCGCACCACCTGCACCTCGCGGAACTCGGACACCGGGAGCACGCCGAAGAGGCCGCTGCTGCCGGGCAACCGCAGCGGATTGGTGAATCCCGCCGCCTCTTTTTCGATGCCGGCGATCTCTGCCGTCATGGCACCTGCCGCGCCCGGGGAGGCGGCCAGAACGCCTGGAACAGAACCGGCTGCGCCCAGCGCGCCGATGCTGCCAAGGAAGTGCCGTCGCGTGAATGTGGTCATTTCAGAGCTCCTGTTGTGGGTTGTGTCGTGGGCGGTGATGGCCCATTACTTGCCCGCAGGAGGCATGGCAGCACCTGGCATGCGCTGCATCATCATTTCCATCATGGTCTGCATCATTTCCATGTGCATCGCCATCGCCTGATGGTGTTTGGCCATGTCTTTCATGGGCATGTCTTTCATGCCCGCCATGCCTGGCTTGACTTGCATGTTCCCCATGCCCTGCATGCCTTTCATCATCGCCATGCCCTCGTGCATGCTTTTCATGTGTTCGTCCATCAAGGCCTGCCGTTCGGCCGGCGTTTTGGCATTCATCATCTTGTCGCGCATTGCCTGCATGTTTTTCATGCGTTCGTCCATGGCGGCAGGTGCTGCGGGTGCAGGTGTTGAAGGTGCCGGTGCCGCAGCAGTGGCTGGATGGTGGTCGGCATGCGCGCCGCCGCCAGCAGTCGACGCAGGGCCCGCGACCGGTGGGGTCGGGTTCGCGTATGCGGTCAGGAAAGCAGTGCTCGAGAGCGCAATGAGGGTGATGAGTTTTTTCATGGTGGTGTCCTGTGAATGAGTACGGGTGGCGCCAGCGATGACGTCACGGTGGGAAGAACCGAAATGATCGGAAAGGTGTGGGCCGCCGGGGCAGGCCAGAACGCGGGAGCGCGGATCGCGGTTGCCCGCGATGCGTCCTATAAGGTCAGGCGATGGGGTCGCGCAGCAATGGGCAAGGCCATGTGCGCGGGTCGGTGGCTGAGCACCGGAAGTTGATCGGCAGTGGCTGGCGACACTGCGGGCACCAGTGCCCGGGTTACGGCGCCGACCGTGCCCGACCCGTCATCGCTGAGGGGCTGGGCGATCTTCTGGATGGCCAGCCTGGGTTCATCGCAGAACTTCAGACAACCAGCGGTGCCGTGATTCGGCGCTTCTTTCTGATGGGTGTGGGCGACAGACGTACCGAGGTATGCCACCGAGACCGATGACTGGGTGCCGTCGTTCGACGTGTTCAGCAGGCAGGCATTGGCCACACCTGCGCCCAACGCAAACAGCCACACCAGCAGAATCATCCTGGTGATGTGTGGCAGTGAGCGGCGGGACAGGCGCATGTTCGTTGAGGGTTGAGGAAGCAACGGCCTAAGGCTAAAGCTTGGCGCTCTTTTTGCATTGACACAGATCAACAAAGGCGGCCATGGCACGAAGCTCGGCTGAAGCAAGGTGTAATGGGCGCCGTCACGGTCAGTGAGCCACCGAACAAATCGAACCGCATTGAGCATGCCTGGCTTGGTGAATTCAGTGTTCGCCAAGGTGAACCTGACCGCCACCTGCGCAACTCGCTGCGTTTAAACGCGGGACCAACTTGCGCTTTCAGCCAAGGGCAGTTTTTGCTGACCCGGTGAGACAGTGATCAGCCAGCCCGCGCTTGGCTAGCCACGTCTTTGCAGAGGAAGCCAGCGGCGGCTTTGCTCTCATGAGCTGTCGTAGGACCAGCGGCATTGCGAATGTGTGGAAGACAGCTATGAGGACACAACCGCGAAGTGCAAGAGCCAACACCAAGGACAGGATTCGCTGCAGTTCAGTCCTTGACGTCATGATGTCTCGCTGTCGCACTCGGTGGTCATGAATCATCACTCTTCAGCTTCGGCCAGCTAGAAGAAAGCTCTATCTGCGCGTGTGGACTATTGAATGGCATTCGAGCAAATGCCTGGGCCACAGTCCAAGGGTCATAAATGACCGCTGCTGCTGGTCGACAGGTTATTCGTGGGCCATGAGTGGGCCACGGATGGGCCACAGGAAATGTTCAGAAGAACTTCTGACCCTCGTCCGCCGCGTCTCTCAGGGCCCATGGCCTGTGCTGAAAAGGTGAGTTCGGAATCACTCGACTGCTGCATGGGCCATGAGAGGCTCACGTAAGTCGTTGATTTTGGTGCGGCTGGCGGGGATCGAACCCACGACCCTCGGCTTCGGAGGCCGATACTCTATCCACTGAGCTACAGCCGCATGCTGTTTGGAGACCAAGAGTCTACCTGTTGCGTTTTTCGCCGACGACGACAGCCTTCGGAGGCCAATACTCTATCCACTGAGCTACAGCCGCAACCACTTTCATTCTATCAGCGAGGGGCTTTCCCGAGGCCTGGCCAGAGGGCCTTGGCTATAATCGAAGGCTGTGCAGAACCATTCTTTACGGGCCGAGCTGTCATTGCATTGACCTGCTCTGCCATCCCTTGAGGACATCATGAGCGACCACGAGCACCACACCGGCCCGATCAAGACACCTTCGCAGTTGCTGTGGACGTCATTCTTCGCATTTGTCGCTCCCATTTTCATCATCATCGGACTCGTCTATGCCGTGACCTCGGGCGACAAGCCTGCGATGGGCGCTGCCGATCCCGAGTTGGCGATTGCACAACGCATCCAGCGTGTGGGCACGGTTGAGCTGCGCGATGCCAACCGTCCGCTGGCGTCGGGTGAAGCGGTTTACGCTGCCCAGTGCATGGCCTGCCATGCAGCGGGTGTGGCCGGCGCGCCGAAGTTCGGCGACGCGGCTGCCTGGGCACCCCGCATCGCCACCGGCTATGAAGCAATGCTGGTGTCGGTTCTCAAAGGCAAAGGTGCCATGGGCGCTCAGGGCGGTGGCGCGTACCGCGACGAGGAACTGGGTCGCGCTGTGGTGCACCTGGCCAATGCGGCCGGCGGCAAATTTGCTGAGCCCGAGGCGGCTGCGCCGGCAGCGGCAGCGGCCCCAGCGGCAACTCCGGCCGCAGAAGCACCTGTCGCCGCTGTAGCCGCCGCGCCAGCTGCGCCTGCCCCAGCTCCAGCGGCCGCCACCACGGTGGCCGCTGCTTCCGGTGAAGCACTCTACAAGCAGGCTTGCGCGGTCTGCCACGTGGCTGGAGTCGCTGGTGCACCCAAGTTGACCGACAAGGCGGCATGGGCGCCCCGCTTGGCTTTGGGTCTTGACGGCCTAACCGCCAGCGTGATCAAGGGCAAGGGAGCCATGCCACCCAAAGGTGGTTCAACCGCATCGGATGCCGACATCAAGGTTGCCGTGCAGTACATGCTCGATTCTGTGAAGTAGAGATCCTTCACAACCAGCAAAAAACCGGCTTCAAGCCGGTTTTTTGTCGTTTGATGCCTTGGGGCTCTGCAAAAAGCGGCCTCGAGTACGCAGTTCCTCGAACAACACCATTTCTGGATTCCAGTCACCAGCCTCCACTCGGTCGGCTGCCAGCGCCATGTCGGCACTGTGCACCAGCCCGAGACCGAGATCGGTCGCTAGATACAACTTGCCTCCTTCATCCAGCAGGCTGGCCAGAACCTGCACGGGCGAGCCGGTGTGGCTGAGCACACGCCCATTGGGTTGCAGGCGCCAGATCCAGGGCGTGGCTTCGAGCTCCACGTAAACACGCTGCGGTCCATTCTGAAAGTACCACCGGCCTTGTGCATCGGCCGCATAGTTGCGCTGGATGAACTCGATGAGCTTCTCATGCTGGAGCAGCGACCCCTTGCTGGCGGGGAAAGGCCCGGCGGCCTGCACGCGGTCGTCGCGCATGTACCAGTTGCCGCGCGCGTCCAGCCCGAGCCAGCCGAAGCAGTCGGGCACGTTGGGCCACTTGGCCATGGCAGCTTTGACGATGTCGTCCATGGTGTTCGATCAAAGGTGAGCGAGGAGCCAGTGTCCCACGGCCTCGGGCATGGCGCGCACATGGCCGGGCAGACCGAGCGCACCGTGCGACACGGGAAACCCCACATGTCCTCCTTGCTCGGGTTGCCACAGCGTCACGTGCCGCCCAACCTGTTGCTGAGTGGGCAGGGAAGCCGCCGGCACAAACGGATCGTTTCGGGCATTGAGTGCGAGCGCGGGCACGCGGATCTGGTGCAACACCGGTTTGGCCGACGCGCGCGACCAGTAGTCGGGCGTGTCCCGAAAGCCGTGCAGCGGCGCGGTGAACAGGTTGTCGAACTCGAACAGGTCGCGTGCGGCCAGCAACGCGGACCGGTCGAACAGGCCGGGGTGCTGATCCAGTTTCTTCAAGGCCTTGGGCACCATGCTGGCCATGAACATGCGGGTGTATATCAACCGGTTGAAGCCACGGCCAATGGCGTGACCGCCTGCGGCCAGGTCCAGCGGTGAACAGATGGACGCCACCGCCCGCACATGCCGGCTGGCGGACTCGCCCATCTCGGCGGCCCAGCGCATGAGTGCATTGCCACCCAGCGACACGCCTGCAGCCATCAAGGGTCGCCCGGGGTGCTCCGCGGCGAAACGTCTGAGGATCCAGTCGATCTCTTCAAAATCACCCGAGTGGTAGGCGCGTGGCGCGTGGTTGAGTTCGCCCGAACAGCCCCGGAAGTGCGGCACGGCGAAGGCCAGGCCATGGGTGGCCGCAAAGTCGGCGAAGGCCACCGCGTACTGGCTGGCCGACGAGCCTTCGAGACCGTGGAACAGCACCAGCAAGGGAGCGCCAGCGGCGGCAGTTGGCTGCGCATGGTCAACGTCGATGAAGTCGCCATCGGGCGTGTTCCAGCGGCTGCGCGTCCACGTGGGGGCCGGGCCGAAGTGCCGGCGGCTGGCCAGCGCGGCCCACAAGGTCTGCGCGTTGCCACCGGGCAGCCACCACGGAGCGGCGTAGTGAAAGCTGTCGGTGTTCAATGCAGAACCGGTCTTGCAGTGAGCACCTCGGGTGGCTCGGTGCGCATGCCCGGGCTGGCGTGGTGCGCCACCATGCGCCAGCCCTGCGCGGTCTTGGCGTAAACGTTGGTGGCCACCACCCAGGCGTGTTGCGGTCCGTCGTCGGTCATCACGGCCACGCGTTCGACCAGGCTGTGCACGCTGCACGCACCGGCGTCCAGGCGCCGCACCTTCTCCGGAAAGGCTTGCACGCTGCCGTTGGAAAACATGGCCTCGAACGCTGAGCGCACCGCCGCATGACCGACCAGCCGTGGGCCGCCAGGATGCACGCAGACGATGTCGTCCTCGTCGGCCCAGCAGGCCATGAGCCGTTCGATATCGGCGTGTTGCAGGGCGTCGTAAAACGCGGCTTCCGTGTCGTCGGCAGCGCCTGGCGGGAGTTTGGGTTTTCGCATGGCCATATTTTGACGGCAGCGCACCGTCTGTGTGACCGGGCGCACCGCTTTGCGTCACGCCCCGGGGGTATAGTCCCGCAGATTCAAGGCTCAGGCAGAGCCTCGGCATGAACGGCCAGCTGGCCAATGGAGGTTTTATGCACACATCCTTGCGCTCCGTCACCACCTGGCTCGCTGCCCTGTTCTTGTCCATCGGACTCACGGGATGCGGCTACAACGACTTCCAGCGGCTGGACGAACAGACGCAGTCGGCCTGGTCGGAAGTGCTCAACCAGTACCAGCGCCGCGCCGACCTCATCCCCAACATCGTGGCCACGGTCAAAGGCGAAGCCAACTTCGAGCAGGAGACGCTCACCCGCGTGATCGAAGCGCGCTCCAGGGCCACCAGCATCCAGGTGACGCCCGAGACGCTGAACGACCCCGCCGCCATGCAGCAGTTTCAGGCCGCTCAGGGTGAGTTGGGCAGTGCGCTCAGCCGACTGATGGTGGTGGTGGAGCAGTACCCCAACCTCAAGGCCAACCAGGGGTTCAGCGACCTGCGGGTGCAGCTCGAAGGCACCGAAAACCGCATCACGGTGGCGCGCAACCGTTACATCCAGACCGTGCAGGAGTACAACGTGCTCTCGCGCAGTTTCCCCACCAACCTCACCGCCATGGTGTTCGGCTACGGACCCAAAGCCAACTTCCAGGTGGCCAACGAAGCGGCCATCTCCGCACCGCCCACGGTGGACTTCAAGAAGCCATGACACGCTTGTGCGCCCGGTGCCTGCTGGCGCTGGGACTGTGGGGGATGCTGGCCTTCGCGTCGGCCCAGGGACTGTTGCCGGTCCCTGCGCTGAGCGCGCGTGTGATCGACCAGACCGCCACGCTGGACGCCGCCAGCCTCGCCGCCCTGGAGGCCAAGCTGGCTGCGTTCGAACAGTCCAACGGCTCGCAAGTGGTGGTGCTGATGGTGCCGACCACCGCCCCCGAGGACATCGCCGACTTCACGCAGCGCGTGGGCGATGCGTGGAAGATCGGCCGGGCCGACGTGGGTGATGGCGCCCTGTTCATCGTTGCCAAGGACGACCGGCGCCTGCGCATCGCCACCGCCAAGGCGCTGGAGGGTGCAATCCCCGATCTGATGGCCCGCCGCATCCTGGACGGTGCCGTGACACCCGCCTTTAGGCAAGGCGACTACGCAGGCGGCATCGACGCCGGCGTTGACCAGATCCTGGCGCGCATCCGAGGTGAGGAACTGCCTTTGCCCAACGCCTCGGCGGCGCAGCGCGCGGCCGGATCCAGCGACTTCGAGTGGATGGACGCGCTGATCTTCCTGGTGTTCGCGGTGCCCATGCTGTCCGGGCTGCTGCGTGGCATGTTCGGCAACAAGCTCGGCACCGTGCTCACCGGGGTGGGCGCGGGCGGCTTGGCATGGGTGCTGACCGCCGTGGTCTGGGTGGCCATCGGTGCCGGCCTGCTGGGCATGCTCGCTGCGCTGTTCATGCAGTTCCTTCCGGCGGCTTCCATGGGTGGCTCAGGCCGCAGCGGCCGCTCGGGTGGCTGGGGTGGTGGTGGCTTGGGTGGCGGAGGCTTTGGAGGGGGGCGCGGCGGCGGTGGGTTCAGGTCGGGGGGTGGCGGGAACTTTGGCGGTGGCGGTGCCTCTGGCGGCTGGTGAGACCCATGAACAAGTGGCTGCGCATCTTCAAACACCGCTGGATGGACCGCTCGGACACCTTGTGCGCCGTGCCCGACGACATGGCCGAGCGCATCGCTCGCCGTGTCGCCGCCAGCGAAGGCCGCCACACCGGCGAGGTGCGATTGTGTGTGGAGGCTTCGCTGCCCTTGAGCTACCTCTGGCGCATCGGGTCCGCAACACCGCTGGCTGTCGTGGTGCGAGAACGCGCCCTGACGTGGTTCGGACGGCTGCAGATATGGGACACAGAACACAACAACGGCGTGTTGATCTACGTGCTGCTGGCCGAACACGCCATCGAATTCGTAGCAGATCGTGCACTCTCTCGCCTCGTGAGTGACAGAGAGTGGCAGGCCATGGTGGACCGCATGGCCTCACGCCTGCGGTCGGGTGAGTTTGAGGACGGTCTCACCCAGGCGCTGGAGGAAGTTTCTGCGCTGCTGGTGGCCCATTTCCCGGCCGATGCAGGCACTGTGCGACCCAACGAACTGCCCGACGCGGTGGTGCGCCGCTGAGGACCACGGGCTGAGCCGATCAGCCCCTGCGTTTGTCCAGCGGGCTTCGACTGTTCATCACCACCTGAAGCTCTTGCTGCAAGGCCTTGTTCATCTGGGCAAAAGTCTTGAGCTTTCGGGTGGTCTCGCGAAGGCGGTCGGCCATGCGCTTGGAGATCGCGAGCAACAGACGCGAACCCAGGCGCGGGTCCTCCTTCAAGATGCGCATGAGCGCGGTGCGCGAGAGCACGGCAGCAGCAATATTGGTGTTGGCCGTGCAGGTGGCCGAGCGCGGCGCGCCGTCGAGCACGCCCATTTCCCCGATCAAATGACCGGGCCCCATGATGTTGACTACCATGCTTTCGTGCAGGCCAGGCATTTCGTTCTCCACCGCGATGTCGCCTTCCAGCACCAGGAGCATGTAGTCGGTCTGCCGGACCTCCCCCTCCTGGATGATCACCGTGCCCGCCTTGATGAGCTTGGGCCGCATGTACCCCACAACCTTGAGTGCGTCCGCCAACGTCAGGTCGGCCAGCGCAGAAGGCGTGACCAGCAGACGTGCCGCCACTTCTTCGGGTGCCAGTTCCGGACTTTCAAAAATCGATGACATCGTCTCCGCCTTTGTTGACACCCCCATGGTATTCGGACTGTTACAGCTTGCCGCAGCATGGGGACAAAAAAAGACCGGCATCGAGCCGGTCTTCATCTGGAACCCAGGCCGCGGCCTGAAGGCTCACCTCTTTTGACGGAACTTGCGCAGTGCAGCGATCTGGGCGGCCATGACCGCCAACTCAGACGTGGCCTTGGCCAGATCGATATCGCTCTTGGCGTTCTTCAAAGCTTCTTCGGCCACCTTGCGAGCGTCCAGTGCTTTGGCTTCGTCAAGGTCCTTGCCGCGGATGGCGGTGTCGGACAGAACGGTGATGTGGTTGGGTTGCACTTCCAGAATGCCACCGGCCACGAACACGAACTCTTCACCGCCATCGGCTTTTTCGATACGCACGGCGCCTGGTTTGATGCGGGTGATCAGCGGAATGTGACCGGGCAAGATGCCCAGCTCGCCCGCTTCACCCGGCAAGGCCACGAACTTGGCATCGCCAGAAAAGATGGAAGCTTCGGCGCTCACCACATCGACGCGGATGGTGCTCATAGGGTCTCCTTTGGAAGATGGTTGAAAAGCAAACGGGCAGGAAGCCGGCGCAAGCCGACACCCACCTCGGTCGCTTTACGCCATCTTCTTGGCTTTCTCGAAGGCTTCGTCGATGGTGCCGACCATGTAGAACGACTGCTCGGGCAGGTGGTCGCACTCGCCGGCGGTGATCATCTTGAAACCACGGATGGTCTCGGCCAGGGTCACGTACTTACCGGGCGAGCCAGTGAACACTTCAGCGACGTGGAAGGGCTGCGACAGGAAACGCTGGATCTTGCGCGCGCGGGCCACGGCCAGCTTGTCTTCCGGTGCCAGTTCGTCCATGCCCAGGATGGCGATGATGTCGCGCAGTTCCTTGTAGCGCTGCAGGGTGTTCTGCACGGCGCGGGCGGTTTCGTAGTGCTCCTGGCCCACGACCAGCGGGTCCAGCTGGCGGCTGGTGGAGTCCAGTGGATCGACCGCGGGGTAGATACCCAGCGAAGCGATGTCACGGCTCAACACCACGGTGGAGTCCAGGTGGGCGAAAGTGGTTGCAGGGGAAGGATCGGTCAAGTCATCGGCAGGCACGTACACGGCCTGGATGGAGGTGATCGAGCCCACCTTGGTGGAGGTGATGCGCTCCTGCAGACGACCCATTTCTTCGGCCAGCGTCGGCTGGTAGCCCACGGCGGAAGGCATGCGGCCCAGCAGAGCGGACACTTCGGTACCGGCCAGCGTGTAGCGGTAGATGTTGTCCACGAAGAACAGCACGTCACGGCCTTCGTCGCGGAACGATTCGGCAATGGTCAAACCGGTCAGGGCCACGCGCAGACGGTTGCCTGGGGGCTCGTTCATCTGGCCGTACACCATGGCCACTTTGGATTCGCCCAGGTTCTCCAGATTCACCACGCCCGAGTCGGCCATCTCGTGATAGAAGTCGTTGCCTTCACGGGTGCGCTCACCCACACCGGCGAACACCGACAGACCGCTGTGGGCCTTGGCGATGTTGTTGATGAGTTCCATCATGTTCACGGTCTTGCCCACGCCGGCGCCACCGAACAGACCCACCTTGCCGCCCTTGGCGAACGGGCAGATCAGATCGATCACCTTGATGCCGGTTTCCAGCAGTTCCTGCGATGGCGACAGCTCGTCATAGGCCGGCGCCTTGCGGTGGATGGAGGCAGTGAGGGTCTGGTCGACCGGGCCGCGCTCGTCGATGGGCGCGCCGAGCACGTCCATGATGCGGCCCAGCGTGGCCTTGCCCACGGGCACCATGATGGGCTGGGCGGTGTTGGTCACGACCATGCCGCGGCGCAGGCCGTCGGAAGAACCCAGCGCGATGGTGCGGACCACGCCGTCACCCAGCTGCTGCTGGACTTCCAGCGTCAGGGCAGAGCCTTCCATTTTCAGGGCGTCGTACACGCGGGGCATCTGGTTGCGTGGGAATTCCACGTCCACGACGGCGCCGATGCACTGAACGATCTTGCCCTGAACACCGGTGTTCATTTGTGCGGTAGCTTGAGACATGATGGGTACCTTTTCGTTTCTCGGATTCTGTTGGGCAGCTGCTTCAGACCGCTGCGGCGCCGGCGACGATTTCCGAAAGTTCTTTCGTGATCGCTGCCTGACGGGTCTTGTTGTAGACCAGCTTGAGTTCGCTGATGACGCTGCCGGCATTGTCGGTGGCGGCCTTCATGGCCACCATGCGCGCGGACTGTTCTGAGGCCATGTTTTCAGCCACGGCCTGATAAACCTGGGCTTCCACATAACGCAGCAAGAGCTCGTCAATCACGGCCGGTGCATCGGGTTCGTAGATGTAGTCCCAGTCACGGCCACCGGCGTTCTCCTGCAGTTCACCCGTGTTGAGCGGCAACAGTTTTTCGACCACCGATTCCTGTTTCATCGTGTTGATGAACTTGGTGTAGCAGACGTAAACCGCGTTGACACGGCCCTCGGTGTACGCGTCCAGCAAGGTCTTCACCGGGCCGATCAGCTTGTCGAGATGCGGCGTGTCGCCCAGGCCGGTCACGCTGGACACGACCTTGGCGCCGATACGGTTCATGAACGCCAGGCCCTTGTTGCCGATGGCCACGACTTCAGCGGTCTGGCCCTGCGCCTGCAGGTCCTTGAGCTGGGACGTCACCGCGCGCAGCACGTTGGTGTTCAAACCACCGCACAGACCCTTGTCGGTCGTCACCACCACAAAGCCCGCGACCTTGGCGTCGTTGGTCAACATGAAGGGGTGCGTGTACTCGGGATTGGCGCGGCTCAGGTTGCCGGTGATCTGGCGCACCTTCTCCGCGTAAGGCCGGGCCGCACGCATGCGTTCCTGCGCCTTGCGCATCTTGGAGGCGGCGACCATTTCCATGGCTTTGGTGATCTTCTTGGTGTTCTCCACCGATTTGATCTTGCCGCGTATTTCCTTGCCTGCTGCCATTGTGTTTCCTCTAAGAAGTCAATGGGCCGGATCAGTAGGTGCCGGTTTTCTTGAAGTCGGCGATGGCTGCTGCCAGCTGGGCTTCGGCGTCCTGGCACTCTTTCTTGAATGCCTTCTTTGCGTCGCTGTCATCTGCCTTGGCAGGCTTGACATCCCACTTCGCGCCGTTCTTCTCCATCGTCGCCAGCATGGCCGCGTGCTTGTCTTTCAGGAAAGCGTGCATGCCGTTTTCAAACGACAGGACCTTCTTCACTTCGATGTCGTCCAGGTAGCCCTTGTTCACGGCAAACAACGTGGAGGCCATCAGACCGATCGACTGCGGGCTGTACTGGGCCTGCTTCAGGAGCTCGGTCACGCGTGCACCGCGGTCGAGCTGCTTGCGGGTGGCTTCGTCCAGGTCGGAGGCGAACTGCGCGAACGCAGCCAATTCACGGTACTGGGCCAAGTCGGTACGGATACCGCCGGACAAGCCTTTGATCAGGTTGGTCTGGGCAGCACCACCGACGCGCGACACCGAGATACCGGCGTTGATGGCGGGGCGGATACCGGCGTTGAACAGGCTGGTTTCCAGGAAGATCTGGCCGTCCGTGATCGAGATCACGTTGGTGGGCACGAAAGCGGACACGTCACCGGCCTGCGTTTCGATGATCGGGAGTGCCGTCAGCGAACCAGTCTTGCCCTTGACTTCACCTTTGGTGAAGGCTTCGACGTAGTCGGCGTTCACGCGGGCCGCGCGCTCGAGCAGACGGCTGTGGAGATAGAACACGTCGCCTGGGTAGGCTTCGCGGCCTGGGGGACGGCGCAACAGCAGCGAAACCTGGCGGTAGGCCACAGCCTGCTTGGACAGGTCGTCATACACGATCAGGGCATCCTGGCCACGGTCGCGGAAGTACTCGCCCATGGTGCAGCCGGAGTAGGCCGACAGGTACTGCATGGCAGCGGATTCGGAAGCCGAAGCGGCCACGACGATGGTGTAGTCCATCGCGCCAGCCTGCTCCAGGGCACGCACCACGTTTTTGATCGACGAGGCCTTCTGGCCAATCGCAACGTAGACGCAGGTCATGTTCTGACCCTTCTGGTTGATGATCGCGTCGATTGCCACAGCGGTCTTGCCGGTCTGGCGGTCGCCGATGATCAGCTCGCGCTGGCCACGACCCACGGGCACCATGGAGTCGATCGACTTCAGGCCGGTCTGCACCGGCTGGTCCACCGATTTGCGGGCGATCACGCCGGGCGCAACCTTCTCGATCACGTCGGTCATCTTGGCGTTGATCGGGCCTTTGCCGTCAATCGGAGCGCCCAGGGCGTTGACCACGCGGCCAATCAGCTCGGGACCCACCGGCACTTCCAGAATACGGCCCGTGCACTTGACGGTCTCGCCTTCGGAAATGTGCTCGTACTCACCCAGAATCACGGCGCCCACGGAGTCGCGCTCCAGGTTCAGCGCCAGGCCGAAGGAAGGCACGCCGTCCTTGTTGGCCGGGAATTCCAGCATCTCGCCCTGCATCACGTCGGACAGGCCGTGGACGCGGACAATACCGTCGGTCACCGACACCACGGTGCCCTGGTTGCGCACATCGGTCGATGTGCCCAGTCCCTCGATGCGGGACTTGATCAATTCGGAGATTTCAGCGGGATTGAGTTGCATGACTCTTTCCTTCTTTCGTTAAATGGTGAGCAGGCGGGCGCGGGGTGACAGCGTATGAACCGAGTTCAGGCCGCGGTCAGGGCGGATTTCATGTGTTCGAGGCGGGCTTTGATCGAGGTGTCGAGCACTTCATCGCCCACCACCACGCGAATGCCACCGATCAACTCGGGCTGCAGTTCAACCTGCAGATTGAGCTTTCGGGCAAATCGCTTTTCCAGCACACCGGAAAGATCGGCCAACGCAGCGCTGTCGATCGCGAAGGCGCTGTAGACCACGGCGTCGAACGCGCCTTGTTGCACGTTCTTCAAAGCACGGAACTGGTCCGCGATTTCGGGCAGCGCAGCCAGGCGGCCGTTGTCGATCACGGTGCGCAGGAAGTTCTGCGCCATCACGGGCAGGCTCGTCTTGATCACGCCGGTGACCAGGCTGAACACCTGTTCGGGTGTCGTCCGGGGATTGTCGGCGTACAGACGGAGCTGCTCATCGGCAGCCACCGACGCCAGCTCGTCGAGCCAGGCGGCGGTGCCTGCCGCGCCAGCGCCCGAGGCCTGGAACAGCGCTTCCGCGTAAGGGCGGGCAATGGTGGCGATTTCGGCCATGGTTGTCCTTTGGTGCCGTGTCGGTGGATCAGAGCTCGGTCTTCAGGCGGCCCAGCAACTCGGCGTGAACGCCAGCGTTGACTTCGCGCTTGAGGATCTGCTCGGCGCCCTTGACAGCCAGCGCAGCCACTTGCTCGCGCAGGGCTTCGCGGGCCTTGACGACCTGCTGTTCGGCTTCGAGGTGAGCGGCGGCCACGATCTTGTTGGCTTCATCGGTCGCACGCGCCTTGGCCTCTTCGATCACGGTCTGCGCACGGCGTTCGGCATCGGCCAGACGGGTGGCGGCTTCGTTGCGCGATTTGCCCAACTCTTCTTCCACACGCTTGTTGGCCACGGCCAGTTCGGACTTGGCTTTTTCGGAAGCCGCCAGACCTTCGGAAATCTTCAACGCACGCTCATCGAGCGCCTTGGCAATCGGGGGCCACACGAATTTCATCGTGAACCACACCAGGATCGCAAAGACGATGGCCTGCGCAAAGAGGGTTGCATTGATATTCATCGCAACGCCTTTCTGTGTGTTGACATAAGTGGTGATGCACTTGCTGCTGCGTCGGCGCGCTGCCAGCGAATGGTCATGGAAGACCCCCGCTGCTCAGAACGCTGCCGAAGTGGCAGCAAATCCCATTAAGCCAGCGTGAAGGGGTTGGCGAACGCGAACAGGAGGGCGATGGCCACGCCGATCAGGAAGGCCGCGTCGATCAGACCGGCCAGGATGAACATCTTCGTCTGCAGGTCGTTCATCAGCTCAGGCTGACGTGCCGACGCTTCCAGAAATTTGCCGCCCATCAGCGCAATACCGATGGATGCGCCGATGGCGCCCAGACCGACGATGAGACCGCAAGCCAATGCGACAAGACCCAGAACGTTTTCCATGATGACTCCTATGAGATGAACGAAAGTTGAAAAAAGGAAAGAGAGAAACGAGAACTCAGAGCGAGGACAGGCCGCGCCACTCAGTGAGCGTCATGCGCCTGCCCGAGGTAAATCAGGGCCAGCATCATGAAAATGAACGCCTGCAAGGTGATGACCAGAATGTGGAACAAGGTCCAAACCGTGCCTGCGATCACATGTCCGACGAAGAACAGGCCACCGCCGAGCGAGAGGGAAGCAAAGCCACCCAGCAACGCAATCAGCATGAAGACCAACTCACCCGCGAACATGTTTCCGAACAACCGCATGCCGTGGGAGACCGTCTTGGCCACGAACTCGATCATTTGCATCAGGAAGTTGATCAGGCCCAGCAGCACGGCCCAGATGGGGTTCTTGCTGGTGCCGAAAGGTGCGGTGACGAGTTCGTGCGTCCAGCCGCCGATGCCCTTGATCTTGATGTTGTAGAACAAGCACATCAACAACACGGAAACGGACAGGCCGAGGGTGGTGGAGAGGTCGGCCGTGGCCACCACGCGCATGTAGTCGGGGTAGCCCATGGCAGGACCCGCCACGTGCCAGATGGATGGAATCAGGTCGACCGGCACCATGTCCATGAAGTTCATCAGGAAGATCCAGACAAACACGGTGAGAGCCAGGGGAGCGACCAGCTTGCGGCTGTGTGCGTTGTGGATGACGGCCTTGGCCTGGCTGTCGACCATCTCGACCAGCATCTCGACGGCGGCCTGGAACCGGCCGGGCACTCCCGCGGTGGCTTTGCGAGCGGCCAGCCAAAGCACGAAGCAGGTCAGGATGCCCAGGAAAGAGCTGAAGATCACCGAATCGATGTTGATGACCGAGAAGTCGACGATCGACTCCTGCTTCTTGTTCGTCAAATGGACCAGGTGGTGGCGGATGTATTCGCCGGGGGTCAGAGCGCTGCCTTCAGTTGCCATGTTCGTTTGCACCGATTTGTCGGAAATTCAACCGTTTAGATTTGCGCGCCGGGTCTGGATCCAGAATCCAAACCAGTACACCTTGAGAACCAACACCAGACCGGCCAACAGGCCCAGCCAATTCAGCTCGGGGACGATCCAGGGCGCCGACCACAACATGGCCACCACCAACAGAATCTTGACCCCCTCCCACCACAAAAACCCGGCGAAAGCGGCTTGCGCATAACCCGCCAACAGGCGACTCAATGCACTGGACGTCAAGCCGTAAGCCATCAAGGCCGAAGGCAACACCACCGCGGCTGCGCCGTAGAGGACCGACCAGGCCACCGAAGCCGATTGTGTGAACAACCACGCCAGCGCACCCGAGGACAAGCCCACCAACAACTGCACACCGACCAGACGCCACAAAGAGATGCGCGGCTGGCTGGCCCGCCACTGCTGCGCTTCTTCGCGCGTCAGCGGCTTGAATTCGTTCTCTTGCTCACCATCTGAACCGTCTGCCTGGTTCTGCGATTCCGGATCGACGTGCTGCATTGTCGACATGGATGGTTACAGACAGGTTACGGTTGGGCGACGTTCGCAAAGCCGCTGATTATACGTAGAAACCCCATGGGGTCGTCAAGGCTGAACACAGCTTGTGCGTCTCCTGCGAACACCGCCGCCGATAATCGTTTCATGACCTCTGCGAACTGGGGCACTCCCCCCGAGCTGCCCGACACCCTCTGCTTCCTCAACGGCGAGTTCACGCAACTGCGCAACGCCCGGGTCAGCGTGCTGGATCGGGGCTTCATCTTTGGCGACGGTGTGTACGAGGTACTGCCCTGCTACGGCGGTGTGGCGTTCCGTTTTGACCAGCACATGGCGCGCCTGGACCGTTCGCTGGCCGAGTTGCGCATCAGCAATCCCTTGTCTCGCGCCGAGTGGGCGGCGATCGCTCAACGTCTGGCCCTCTCACTGCATGACAGCCGTGGCGCCGCCAACCAACTGATCTATATCCAGGTCACCCGAGGCGTGGCATTGAGGGACCACGCGATGCCAGCGGACATCATGCCCACGGTGTTCGTGATGGTGAGCGAGATGAAACTGGCCTCCCCGGCGCAACGCGAGCACGGCGTGGCCTGCGTCACTGCCGACGATTTCCGTTGGGAGAAAGCCCACATCAAAAGCACCAGCCTGCTGGGCGCGGTGTTTGCGCGCCAGATCAGCGTGGACGCCGGCGCGGTGGAAACCGTGATGTTTCGCGGTGACCATTTGAGCGAAGCGGCCGCCAGCAACGTCTGGGTGGTCAAAGACGGCACGGTCATGGGGCCACCCAGGGACAACCTGGTGCTGGAGGGCATCCGCTTCGGACTGATCGAAGAGATCTGCCAGTCGCAGGGCCTGCGCTTCGAGCTGCGCCCCATCACCCGTGCCGAGGTGTGGGCCGCCGATGAGTTGCTCCTGTCGTCCGCCACCAAAGAGGTGCTGCCCATCACCCGCCTCGATGGTCAGCCGGTTGGGCAAGGCCGCCCAGGCCCCATCTACCAACGCCTGTACGCTGGCTACCAGCAAGCCGTGGCCGCCCTGTCGGCCTGAACCGGAGAAGCCCCATGGAACAGCCCCGCGACATCCCGCCCGAACAATCGCTCATCGAGTACCCGACACAGTTTCCCATCAAGGTGATGGGGGCGAACGTGGAGGGCTTCATCGATGCCATGGTGCATGTGGCCAAGGCCTTCGACGCCACCTTCGACGTCGGCACCGTGGAGCAGCGTCCGAGCAAGGCGGGCAACTACATGGGCTTGACCCTGAGCGTGCACGTGACCAGCCGCGAACAGCTCGACGAGCTCTACCGCACCCTGACCACGCACCCCATGGTCAAGATCGTTCTGTGATCATTCGAGCTTTGGGCCTGGTGTCTTACGACACCACTTATCAGGCCATGCAGGCCTTCACCGCCGAGCGGACGAACGATACGCCCGACGAGCTCTGGATCTGCGAACACCCGCCTGTGTTCACACAAGGCCTGGCGGGTCGCGAAGACCACCTGCTGGCCCCGGGCGACATCCCCGTGGTGCAGACCAACCGGGGGGGGCAGGTGACATTCCACGGCCCCGGTCAGGTGGTGGCGTATCCGCTTGTCAACTTGCAACGGGCGGGCTACTACGTGAAGGAATTTGTCCACCGGGTCGAAGAGGCCGTGATCCGCACACTGGCGACCTTTCAGGTCACGGGTCACCGCGTGGCCGGCGCGCCGGGCATCTATGTGCGGCTGAACGATCCCTTCAGCCACGCTGCGCTGCCCCAGCGCCCGCAAAAGCGAAGCCCCGGTGAGCCAGCCCCGATCCCCGACTTCACCGGCCTGGGCAAGATCGCCGCGCTCGGCATCAAGGTCAGCCGCCACTGCACCTACCACGGCGTGGCGCTCAATGTGGCGATGGACCTGCAACCCTTCCAGCGCATCAACCCGTGTGGCTACACGGGCCTGCAAACGGTGGACCTTTCTACAATCGGAGTGACGGTTTCACGGGATGGGGCCGCGCAGGTGTTGAGCCAGAAGCTCGGCGCCACCCTGTCACCTTGATGACCACCCTGACCAACCCTGACCTCCAGCGCCACCCGCGCCGCCGCCATGAACCCGACCGACACGCCCGCCCCTGCCGCCGCCGACACCACCGTGCGCGAAGCCCAGCCCGCCGCCAGCTACGACGCGAGCGCCAAGCAGAAGAGCCAGGCCAAGACATCGCGCATTCCCATCAAGATCGTGCCGGCCGAGGTGCTGAAGAAGCCTGAGTGGATTCGTGTGAAGGCCGGCAGCCCGACCACCCGCTTCTACGAGATCAAGGACATCCTGCGCACCAACAAGCTGGTCACGGTGTGCGAAGAGGCGAGCTGCCCCAACATCGGCGAGTGCTTCGGCAAGGGCACGGCCACCTTCATGATCATGGGCGACAAGTGCACGCGCCGCTGCCCTTTCTGCGACGTGGGCCACGGCCGCCCCGATCCGCTGGACGTGAACGAACCCGACAACCTGGCCAAAACCATTGCCCAGCTCCAGCTGAAGTACGTGGTGATCACCAGCGTGGACCGTGATGATCTGCGCGACGGTGGTGCAGGCCACTTCGTCGCCTGCATCGAGAGGACGCGTGCGCTGTCGCCGCAAACACAAATCGAGGTGCTGGTGCCCGACTTCCGCGGCCGCGACGACCGTGCGCTGGAGATCCTCAAGGCCGCGCCGCCCGATGTGATGAACCACAACATGGAAACCGTGCCGCGCCTCTACAAGGAGGCGCGCCCGGGCTCGGACTACCAGTTCAGCCTGAACCTGCTCAAAAAATTCAAGGCCCTGTTCCCGCACGTGCCGACCAAGAGCGGCCTGATGGTCGGCCTGGGCGAAACCGACGAAGAGATCCTGGACGTCATGCGCGACATGCGCGCGCACGGCATCGACATGCTCACCATCGGCCAGTACCTCGCGCCCAGCGGTCACCACCTGCCGGTGCGTCGCTATGTGCACCCCGACACCTTCAAGATGTTCGAGGCCGAGGCCTACAAGATGGGGTTCAGCCACGCCGCTGTGGGCGCCATGGTGCGCAGCAGCTACCACGCCGACCAGCAGGCACACGGCGTGTTGAAGTGAGACACGTCGCGCTGCGCCACTCAGCTTGAACCCCGCCAACCTGCTTGCGCTCGGTGCCGTCGTGCTCTGGGCCTCACTCGCTGCGCTTGGCGTGGCCTTGTCCCATGTGCCGCCCTTCCTGCTCACCGGGCTGTCGTTGCTGGTGGGCAGCTTGATCGCCCTGCCACTTTCGCGCTTCGATTTTCGCCAGTGGCGTGTGCCGGCCAGCACGCTGGCGCTGGGCGTGTACGGCCTGTTCGGCTTTCACTTCCTGCTCTTCATCGCACTGCGCCACGCGCCGCCCGTGCAGGCCAACCTGGTCAACTACCTCTGGCCCTTGGGCATCGTGGTGATGGCGCCGTTGTTCCTGCCCGGCGTCTCGCTCACCAGCCGGCACATCTTTGCCGCCCTGCTGGGTTTTGCTGGCGCGGCGCTGGCCATTCTGGGCGGCACGGGCGACACCGGTGACGTGCGCTGGGCCTGGGGTTATGTTCCGGCCCTGGCCTCGGCCTTCATCTGGGCGAGCTATTCGCTGATGACAAAACGCGTGCGCGCGTTTCCCACCGCGGCAATCGGCAGCTTCGCGCTGCTGTCGGGCGTGCTCTCGCTGCTGTGCCACGTGCTGCTGGAGCCTGCCGTCTCGCTGTCGACCCGAGACATGCTGCTCATTGCCGTGCTGGGCCTGGGGCCGCTCGGTGGAGCGTTCTTTTTGTGGGACGCGGCTCTCAAACGCGGCGATGCCCGGCAGATTGGCGTGTTGAGCTTCCTCACGCCGCTGTTGTCGACGCTGACGCTGCTGCTGGTGCGGGGGGAGATGCCGAGTCCGGCCATCGGACTGGCGGCTTTGATGATCGTGGGCGCGGCTGTCATGGCCACGCGCCCATCCAACTGACCTTCAGTCTGTCATCAACGCCGCTGGGTCTTCCGCCGCCAGCACCGTCTGCGCCCAGGTCTGCAAGCGCGTCGTGTCGCAACGCAGGATCTGCTGCTTGACCGCCAGAATCTGCGACGGATGCATGGAGAAGCTGCGCAAGCCCAGGCCAAGCAACAAACGCGTCATGGCCACATCCCCCGCCATCTCGCCACACACGCTCACCCCTTTGCCCTGCGCCTGGCATTGCGTGATGGTGTTGGCGAGAAGGTGCAGCACCGCGGGATGCACCGGGTCGTAAAGGTGCGAGACAGCCTCGTCGGCACGGTCAATCGCCAGCGTGTACTGGATCAGGTCGTTGGTGCCGATGGAGAGAAAGTCGAAGTGTTTGAGGAACAGCGGAATGGTGAGCGCGGCGGCGGGCACTTCGATCATGGCGCCCAGCTTGACCGCGCCCTGTCGAACGCCAGCGGCTTCCAGCTGCTCGCGCGCGCGATTGATCAAGGCCAGCGTCTGACGGATCTCGCTGGCGTGTGCGAGCATGGGAACGAGCAGGTTCACAGGCCCGTGCGCGGCGGCTCGCAGTATGGCTCGCAACTGCGCCAGGAACATCGCCGGGTCGGCCAGACTCCAGCGGATTGCGCGCAGGCCCAGGGCAGGATTGAGGTGGTCTTCGCCGGCGCGCTGGGCCACACGGTCCAGCGGTTTGTCAGCGCCCACGTCCACCGTGCGGATGGTCACCGGCAGGCCTTGCATGCCCTCGACCGCGCGCTTGTAGGCCTGGTACTGCTCTTCCTCGTCGGGCAGTTTGCCGTTGCGACCCATGAAGAGGAATTCGCTGCGGAACAGCCCCACACCCACGGCACCGGCCTTGAGCGCGCCCACCGCGTCTTCGGGTTGTTCGATGTTGGCCAGCAGCTCGATCTTCTGCCCGTCAAGCGTGACGGCGGGAGTGTTCTTCAGGCGTGAGAGTCGTTCACGCTCCACCTCACCCTGGCGCTGCTTGAAGCCGTATTCGGCCAGCAGGATGGGCGAAGGATCGATCACCACCACGCCGGCATCGCCGTCGATGATGACCCAGTCATCCTGCTCGATCAGCTGGCTGGCCGAGCGAGCGCCGACCACCGCCGGGATGTCCATGCTGCGCGCGACGATGGCGGTGTGGCTGGTCTTGCCGCCCACGTCGGTGACGAAACCGGCAAACACGCTTTGCTTGAACTGCAACATGTCGGCCGGCGACAGGTCGTGTGCGATCAGCACCAGCGGCACGTCGACGGCGTTGTCCTGCCCGGGGTGGGGCTGACCGCTGACCACCGGCGAGGACACGCCGCGCATCACGCGCAGGATGCGCTCAACCACCTGCTCCAGGTCGGCCTTGCGCTCGCGCAGGTAGGGATCTTCCATCTCGTCAAACTGGCGCGCGATCACCTCCAGCTGGGTGGTCAGCGCCCATTCGGCGTTGTAGTGCCGCTCGACGATCCAGTGCTTCACGCCATTGGTGAGCTGCTCGTCCTGCAGCAGCATGAGGTGCACATCGAGCAAGGCCGTGAGCTCGGGATGGGCGTCCGAGGGCCCCAGGTCGTGCAGGCTTTGCTGCACCTTCAGAATCTCCGCCGCCACCTCGTTGCGCGCATGGCGCAGCCGTTCGATTTCGCCCACGACCTGTTCGGTCTGCACGAAGTAGTGGGCCACGTCGACCCGGCTCGACGCCACGATCACCGCCCGCCCGATGGCAATGCCCCGGGAGACGGCGAGACCGTGGACGGAGAAGCTCATTCGCCTTCGCCGAACTTGTCGTTGATCAACGCGATGAGCGCGTCCATCGCCACCTGCTCATCGGCTCCGATGGTTTCCACCTCCACCGTGCTGCCCAAGCCCGCGGCCAGCATCATCACGCCCATGATGCTTTTGGCATTGACGCGGCGGTCTCCGCGAGACATCCAGACCTCGCTGGCGAAGCTGCCCGCGAGTTTGGTGAGTTTGGCCGAGGCGCGTGCATGCAGGCCCAGCTTATTGCTGATGGTCACGGTGGTCTTGATCATGGGTGGCTCGTCGGGCCTGGTTCTGCGGAGCGGTCACCGCCACTTGAATCACACCCTGCGTGGCGCCGATCATGGCGCGCGAGATCAGCGCGTCCAGCGACTCGTGGCGGTACGACACGGTGCGCAGCAGCATGGGCAGGTTCACGCCGGTGATCAACTTGGAGTTGATGCCGTCGATGAGTTTTTGCGCCACGTTGCACGGCGTGGCGCCGAACACGTCGGTCACCACCAGGGTTTGCGGCAGGTGCATCTGGCGCATGAGCGCACGCGCCTGGGCCAGCGATTCTTCGGGCGGTACGTTGGGTTGCACATCGAGTGCCGCAACGGCCTCGGCGCTGTCGGGGAACACATGCATGACGCACTGTCGCAAGGCAGAAGCCAGGGGCGCGTGCGCGATGATGAGGATGCCGTTCATGGACGCAGTTTAGCTGGCCTGAACGCCGGGACGCGCACGCCAGGCACGCCAGAAAGCGAGGTAGGCGAACACGCAACACACGCCGAAGAATGCGATGGCGCCGCGGTAACGAACCGGCTCGCTCCAGCCGAACACCGTGAGCGCCTCGATCAACAGGCCGATGCCCCACTGCACGCCGAACACGCCACCGAAGATGGCCAGGTTGTAGGCCGACAGCGCGCGGCCGGCGGCCTCGGGCGGCAAAGCCAGCGCCACCGCCGGCTGCGACAAGGAGACGAAGGTGCTGGTCACACAGAAGAGTGCCCAGAGTTCCCAGCCCGCGCCGGCACCGAGCCACACGATGGCGGTCAACACCACAAAACTCGACGGCAGACCCCACGCAATCAGCTGCTCCGGCTTGAGGCCACGCCGCGCCAGGTGCGGGTTGACCAAGCCCCAGAGCCAGAAGGTGCAGAGCATCGAGAGGTTGATGCCGAACAGACCGGCAGCCGCCTGCTGCGGCGTGTAGCCCGCCACCTTCACCATCCAGGGCCCGGCCCACAGGGTCTGCACCGCGACCATGCCGCCGTAGTTGACGAAGCCGATCGGCAGCATCTGGCGAAAGTAAGGGTTGCGCCAGATGAAGCCATAACCTCTGGTGCCTGAAGGTTGTTGACCTTCTGCCAGCGCGGGCGTCTCCTGGCGCCAGCGCGGCACCATGAGCGCGATGCCCACCATCGACAGCGCAATCAAACCGGCCAGCATCCAGAACATGCCGCGCCAGCCGGTGTAGGGCATGAGCCACTGCACCGGCAAGGTGGCCGCGACCATGCCCAGCGAGCCGGTCATGAGCATCCATGAGTTGGCGCGCAGCTGCGTGGCGGGCGTGAGCCAGCGGCGAAAACCGGTGAGTGGCGCCATCAGGCAGGCGCTCACGCCCATGCCGGTGAGCACGCGCGCAGCCAGCAGACCTGAAAAACTCGTGGCCAGTGCAAACGCCATGCAACCCACCACAGCCACGGCCAGAAACGCCAGGATCACCTTGCGCGGTCCGTGGCGGTCCAGCCAGTTGCCCAGCGGCAACTGGGTCATGGCAAAGCCCAGGAAGTAGCCGCCCGCGAGCAGGCCCAGGTCACCCGCGTTCAGGTCCAGCTCCAGGCTCAGCGTGGGCGAGAGCGTGGCCGTGATCGCGCGCACCAGGGCAGAGAAGAAATAAGCGATCGCAAACGTCAGGAAAACGATGACCGCGGCGCGTGTGCCCAGCGCGTCGCCGCTGGCGTGTGTCGGTGCGCTGGTCATGGCAGCTTCAGGCCGTCAAAGAACGCGGTGTTCACCTCGTCGCTGGCGGAGCCATAAATCGCCGCCTGAAACACCTGCGCGCCGCGCGCGAAGTACACCGCCCGGGCTTGCACGGGCTGGCCCTGTGGATCGGTGCCTTGCGCCGTGATGCCCTGCGACAGCGAAGCGCCGGCCACGGAGAACTTCCATTGGTGGGCGGGATCGGTGTGCAGGGCCGGGTCCACGCGGATCGCGGCCAGTGAGGCGCGCTGCCAGTCGGCCGCCATGGCGGGCGCTGCGGCGGCATCCGGCGCGTTGGCCCAGGCCAGCGCAAAGGTGAGGCCGCTGGCTTTGCAGCTGTGCATGTGCAACACCGTGGGAACACCACCCAGCGGCACCGTGCGTTCAGCGGTTTCCGGCTTGCACGGCAGCAGTGCCTGCAGCGGCGTGCCCTCGGGCCGCAGCTCGCGCCAGTTGAAGGTGGGATAACAGGCGGTCAGCGCCAGCAGGCTCAAGGCGGCGAGCGGCCTGCATCGCCGCATTGCGCGATCGAAAGGAAATGACGGCATGGGATGGAAATGGACCCGCCACCGCGGCGACACCGCAGGTGCGGGAGCCTCAAGCACAATGGCAACATGAATGCTCTGGATGGTATCCGCATACTCGATTTGTCCCGCGTGCTCGCGGGCCCTTGGTGCACACAGACGCTGGCCGATCTCGGCGCCGATGTGGTCAAGGTGGAGCGCCCACCCGGCGACAACCACCCCGGGGGCGACGACACACGCGGCTGGGGTCCGCCCTTCCTGCGCGGGCGCGATGGCACCGACACGGCCGAGGCCGCGTACTACCTGGGCGCCAACCGCAACAAGCGCTCCATCACCTGCGACATCGCCACCCCCGCAGGTCAGGCGCTGATCCGCCAACTCGCCGCCAAGGCCGACGTGTTCGTGGAGAACTACAAGGTCGGCGACATGGCGCGCTACGGCCTGGACTTCGAGAGCCTGCGCGCCCTCAACCCCAAGCTGGTGTACTGCTCCATCACCGGCTTCGGACAGACCGGTCCGTACAAAGAGCGCGCGGGCTACGACTTCGCCATCCAGGCCATGGGCGGTCTCATGAGCGTGACCGGTGAGCGCGACGATTTGCCTGGTGGTGGGCCACAGAAGGTGGGCGTGGCAGTGGCCGACCTGTTCACAGGGCTGTACGCCACGGTCGCCATCCAGGCCGCGCTGCGCCATGCCGAGCGCACCGGCGAAGGACAGCACATCGACATGGCCCTGCTCGACACGCAGGTCGCCATGCTCGCCAACCTGGGCGCCAACTACCTGGTGCGCGGCCGCGAAGACGGCAAGGTACCGGGACGCGCGGGCAATGCCCACGCCAACATCGTGCCCTACCAGGTGTTTGAAGTCGCGCCCGACGCGCAGGGCCAGGCGCAGCACATCATCCTGGCGGTGGGCAACGACGGCCAGTTCGCCAAGTTCTGTGCGGTGGCCGGCCAGCCTGAACTGGCGAGTGACACGCGCTTTGCGCAGAACCAGAACCGCGTGCGCCACCGCGCCGTGCTGGTGCCGCTGCTGGAGGCCATCCTGAAGTCCCGCAGCAAGGCCGACTGGCTGGCCGCGCTCGAAGCGGCCAAGGTGCCTTGCGGCCCGATCAACAGCCTGGCCGAGGTGTTCGCCGACGAACACGTGCTCTCGCGCGGCATGGTGCAGCGCTGGGAGCACCCGCTGTCGGACGATGTCGACCTGGTCGCCAGCCCGCTCAAACTCAGCGCCACGCCGGTGCGCAACGACCTGCCGCCACCGCTGCTGGGTCAGCACACGGCCGAGGTGCTGGGCGACTGGCTGGGCAGCACGCCGGAACAACTCGCCGAGCTGCAACGCAGCGGTGCGGTTTGAGCACGCTCACGATGACCAACGCGCCGCAGTCCTTGCCCACTCCCACCTCGCTGCGCGGCGCTGCGGTGGCCGCGGCCGCGCGCGGCGAGCCGCTGGTGGTGATGACCACGCTCAAGGGCTGTGTGTACTGCGAGCTGGTGCGCAACAACTACCTGGCCCCCATGCGCCGTGAGGGTCTGCTGGTGGCGGTGCAACTGGATGTGCTGGACCGCCAGACCAACCTGCAGGGATTTGCCGGCGAGACGACGACCCCCGCTGATCAGGCCCGCACCTGGAAGGCACGCTTCACGCCCACGGTGATGTTCTTCGGCCCCGACGGCCAGGAACTGGCCGAGCGCCTGGTGGGTGTTGCCGTTCCCGACTTCTACGGCGAGTATCTCGAGGCGCGCCTGCTGGAAGCGCGGGGCAAGCTCAAAAAGCGCTGAGCTTTCACCCGGCGCTCACTTCATCGCGCCAAACACCTTTTTGAGAATGGCGCTGCCGGTGCCCACCGGATCCTGGCGGATCTTGCGCTCTTCCTCGCCGATGATGGTGTAGAGGCCATCGAGTGATTTGCCGGTGACGTACTTCTGGATGTTGGCATCTTCCGCTTTGACCAGACCGAACCCCGCCGCCTGGCCGGCCAGCTTGTTGTATTGGTTGGCCAGCCCCACCTTCTCGGTGGCCTTGGTCACCACCGGCAGGAACTTTTCGCCCAGCGGCGTGCGGGTCTTTTCGGCAAAGAACTGCGTCACCGAGTTGTCGCCACCGCCCAGAATGTTCTTGGCGTCTGTCACGCTCATGGACTTCACCGCATTCACCAGCAGGTCTTTGCCCATGGGCACGGCGGCTTCGGCCGCGCGGTTCATGCTGGTGACCAGCTCGTCCACACGCTTGCCCTGACCGGTGAGCTTGAGCAGCCTGGACGCGTCTTCCAGAAAACCCGGCAAAGGAATCCGAACTTTTGGGTTGCCGAGGAATCCATCGGTCTTGCCCAGCAAGGCCACGGCCGCCAAGGCGCCTTTTTCCAGTGCCACCTTGATGCCCTGGGTGGCATCGCGCTCGGTGAGGTCCCCCAGCGACAAGGCCCGTGCCTGCTGGTGTGCCGCGAGGATCAACAAGCCGATGGCGGCGGTGGACTGGGTAAACTGGCGGCGCTGCATGCGGTGTCTCCTGGATGCTGATGAATCAATGGCGTGGGGCAATGTAGCCCCCGGGAAATGAAAACACAATGACCGAACTTGATCGACCTGGCCGCTTGCGCCGCCGCAGTATTGCCACAGCGGTTGCACTGGGCACTGCCGCTGTGCTGGGCCTTGCCGGCTGCGCGGGCGGCGAGGCCGCGCCGCAATCCACCTTTGTACTGATTGATGGCTCCAAGGCCACCACCGCCGACCTCAAAGGCAAGGTGACCTTGGTGAACTTCTGGGCCACCACCTGCGTGTCGTGCGTGAAAGAAATGCCGCAGATCGTGGCCACCTGGCACAAGTACCAGGGACAGGGCTTCGACACCGTGGCGGTGGCCATGGAATACGACCCGCCCAACTGGGTGCTCAATTTTGCGCAGAGCCGCCAACTGCCCTTCAAGGTGGCGCTCGACAACACGGGTGAAGTGGCGCAGCAGTGGGGCGACGTCAAGCTCACACCCACCACTTACCTCGTCGACAGGCAGGGTCGCATCGTCAAACGTTACGTGGGCGAGCCTGACTTCGCAGCGTTGCACCAGCTCATCGAGAAACTGCTGGCGCAGACCTGAAGCGCAGCGAGTGCCCCACAGCAAAAAGCCGGGACCCAGGTCCCGGCTTTTTGCATTCCGGCCCAGGCCGCGGTCGCCATCAGTCCTTGCGGTAGGCGTCGTGGCAGGCCTTGCAGCTTTGGCCCACAGCGCCAAAGGCGGTCTTCACAGCGTCGAGGTTGCCGGTCTTGGCGGCGGCGCTCAGCTTGGTCGCCTCGGCCTGGAACTTGTCGGCGCCTTCCTTGAACTTGGCCTGCTCGGTCCAGATGGCCGGCAGCGCGCGGGTATCGCCCTTGTCGGTGCCGGGACCAAAACCTTCCCACGGCAGTTTGCTCATGGTCTCGACGATCGCCGCGCTGTCGGCCGCCACCTTGGCATCGAACGGCACGCGGCCGTTGGCCATGGCACCCACGCGCCCGAAGTGGCTGGCCATCACGGTGAAGGCCGCTTTGCGGTACTTCACGGCGTCCTCGGGCTTCTGGAACTGGGCGAACGCCGGGGCAGACAGGCTGGTGAGCGCAACGGCCATGGCCAATGGGGCGAGAATTTTCATGAACACTCCTGAGCGTGGTTGAATACAAAAGGCAGCGGGTGTGCTGCCCGAACGAGAGTGTGCCGACATCGTTCAAGTTCCCCTGGAACTGTCGGCATGCCCCCTGGCTCCACTCATCTTTGAAACCATCCGTCTTGACCATGCAAACGATTCGCGTCTGGGACCTGCCCACCCGTCTTTTCCATTGGCTGCTCGCCGCCGCCGTCGTGGGTCTCGTGATCACCGCCAATGTGGGCGGCAACTGGATGACCTGGCATCTGCGCTTGGGCTACGCGGTGCTCACGCTGCTGTTGTTTCGCCTGGCCTGGGGATTCGTGGGCGGGCACTGGTCGCGCTTTGGCAGCTTTCTGTACGCGCCATCCTCTGTGCTGGCTTACCTGCGAGGGCGTGCCAAGCCGGAACACCGGGTTGGTCACACGCCACTGGGCGCCTTGTCGGTGTTTGCCCTGCTGCTGATCCTGCTGGCGCAGGTCACCACCGGCCTGATGAGCGACGACGAGATCTCCTTTTTCGGTCCGCTGGTGCGTTTTGTTTCGGGCGACACGGTGGCCCTGGCCACGAGTTACCACAAGAACGTCGGCAAGTTCATCGTGATCGCACTGGTGGTGCTGCACGTGGCCGCCATCGTTTTCTACAAATGGGTCAAGAAGGACAACCTGGTGCGCCCGATGGTGGTGGGCGACAAACAAGTGGCGCCTGGCCTGGCTCTGCCGCAGGCGAGCGATTCGTTGGCAACGCGGGCGCTGGCGCTGATGATTCTGGTGGTCTGCGGCGGGGCGGTGACCTGGCTGGTTCAGTTGGGCAACGCGTTCTGATGTCTTCAAGCAGCCAGCTGGCCGTATAGTGGCGTCCCCGTCCGCGCCCGATTCCACCCCACTCGAATGAAACCCACCGAAACCGCCGACGTCACGCTCCGGTTGGCCCGATTTCCTGACGACCTGGACACGGTCCGGTCCTTGTTCCTCGACTACCAGACCGACATGGGCATCGACCTGTGCTTCCAGGGATTCGAGGCCGAGCTGGCCAACTTGCCGGGTGAATACGCGCTTCCCGCCGGATCGGTGTTTGTCGCCCTGGTGGGGGGTGAGCCCGCAGGTTGCTGCGCGTTTCGCCCGCTCACCGACACCGACCACCTTGACGCCTGCGAGATGAAGCGTTTGTTCGTGCGCCGGGCGTTCCGCGGCTTTGGACTGGGCCGACTGCTGGTGGAGCAAGTCATGTCCGACGCCCGCCTGGCCGGGTACACCACCATGCTGCTGGACACGCTCAGCGACATGGAGACCGCCCGTGCGCTCTACCAGGAGGCTGGGTTTGTGGAGGTGGCGCCGTACTATCACAACCCGATTCCCGGGGCGCACTACCTCAAGTTGGATCTCTGAGGGTTCTCTTCCTTGGGTCCGTTCAGCGGCGACTACAAGGTCGTGCAAGCATCACTTCAGGCTCGTGAGGTGCTGGTGAGAAATGAAAAAGCCGCTGGTGTCACCACCAGCGGCTTTCGCTTTGGCTCAAACCGCGTTCAGACGCCGGCTTTGGCCTGAGCCAACAAGGTGGCCGCGTCGCTCACTTCAAACTTGCCCGGCGCCTCAACGTTCAGCGCCTTGACCACACCGTCCTTGATCAGCATCGAATACCGGTTGCTGCGCAGACCCATGCCACGACCCGTGAGGTCCAGCGTGAGACCCGTGGCCTTGGCGAAGTCGGCACTGCCGTCGGCCAGCATGCGCACCTTGTCGCCGGTCTTCTGGTCACGCGCCCAGGCACCCATCACAAACGCATCGTTCACGCTCAGGCACCAGATCTCGTCCACACCGGCCGCCTTGAAGTCGGCTGCGTGCTCCACAAAACCGGGCACGTGCTTGGCCGAACAGGTCGGGGTGAAGGCGCCGGGCAGCGCGAACACGGCGATCGTTTTGCCGGCCGCGGCTTTGTGGGCGTCAACGGCATTGGGGCCAATGCTGCAACCGTTGCCCTCAACCTCGCTGTACTCCATCAACGTGGCCGCCGGGATTTTTTCGCCAACCTGAATCATGCTGTGCTCCTCATGGTTTTGGGCCTGTGGGCCGGGGTGTGAAGGCTCAAAAAAAGTCGAGCCTGGAAAAAGAAAAAGCGACCGGCATTGTCGGTCGCTTTTCAGTTCGGCGCTGCAAGCAGCGCGAATCGCGCTTAAACCAGCTCGGCCTTTTGGACCAGGCGGGTAGCGACCCAGTTTTTCGTCTTCGACAGCGGACGGCTCTCGGTGATCTCGATCGTGTCGCCGGTCTTGTACTCGCCCTTTTCGTCATGGGCGTGGTACTTGCTCGACTTGGCCACGATCTTGTCGTAGAGCTCGTGCTTCACACGGCGCTCGACCAGGACCGTCACGGTCTTGGTGCGCTTGTCGCTGACGACCTTGCCGATCAAGGTGCGCTTGAGGGATGTTTTAGCTTCCGTCATGGTCACTCCTTATTTGGCAGATGCCGCGTTGCGCTGCTTCTCGGCAAGAATGGTCTTGGCACGAGCGATGGCGCGACGGGTGTCGCCCAGCACGGCGTTGTTGTTGAGTTGTTGCGTGGCTTTTTGCATGCGCAGACCGAAGTGGGCCTTTTGCAGCGATTTCACTTCGGCTTCGAGGCCGGCCACATCCTTTTGGCGCAGTTCAGCAGTTTTCATCTTGTGTTCTCCTGAATCACTGACCCAACAAGCGCGTCACGAACGTGGTGCGCAGGGGAAGTTTGGCGGCGGCCAGCTGGAACGCCTCACGGGCCAGCTGTTCCGGCACGCCGACGATCTCGTACAGCACCTTGCCGGGCTGGATCTCGGCCACGTAGTACTCCACCGAACCCTTGCCGTTGCCCATGCGGACTTCAGCAGGTTTCTGGGAGATTGGCTTGTCCGGAAACACACGGATCCAGATGCGGCCGCCACGTTTGACGTGACGGGAAATCGCGCGACGCGCGGCTTCGATCTGGCGTGCCGTCAGGCGGCCGCGGTCGGTGGACTTCAGACCGAAGTCACCGAACGCGACGGTGGCGCCGCTGGTGGCGACACCGGTATTGCGGCCTTTTTGTTCCTTGCGGAATTTGCGGCGAGCAGGTTGCAACATGTTTATTCTCCTTTGCCGTCCGCAGCTGCAGATGCGGGCGCGGCGTCTTTGCGAACGCGCTTAACGGCGGGTTTGGTTTCGGTACCGGTCGTGGCTTCGGCAGGCTTGTCGCTGCCATCGGCTGGAGCGGCATTGGCACCGGGGCGGCGAACCGCAGCGCGTGCAGGGGGACCTGCTGGACGCTCACGGCGCGGACCACGGGGGCGACGCTCTTCTTCGGCACGGGGCTCGGCAGCCACGGGCGCATCGTTGCGACCCAGGGTATCGCCCTTGTACACCCAGACCTTGACACCAATGATGCCGTAGGTGGTCTTGGCTTCGGAGGTGCCGTAGTCGATGTCGGCGCGCAGGGTGTGAAGTGGCACGCGACCTTCGCGGTACCACTCGCAACGTGCGATTTCGATGCCGTTCAAGCGGCCCGACGACATGATCTTGATGCCCTGTGCGCCCAGGCGCATCGCGTTCTGCATCGCGCGTTTCATGGCGCGGCGGAACATGATGCGTTTTTCGAGCTGCTGCGTGATGCTGTCGGCAATCAGCTTGGCATCGATTTCGGGCTTGCGCACTTCTTCGATGTTGACTGCAACCGGCACGCCCAATTTGGCGGTCAGTTCTTTCTTCAGCTTCTCGATGTCTTCGCCCTTCTTGCCGATCACCACGCCCGGACGTGCCGAGTAAATGGTGATGCGGGCGTTCTTGGCGGGGCGCTCGATCACGACGCGCGAAACGGCGGCGTTCTTCAGCTTGCCCTTGAGGTACTCGCGCACCTTGATGTCTTCGGCCAGCATGCCGGCGAAGTCACGGTTGCTCGCGTACCAGCGGCTGGCCCAGTTGCGCGAAATGGCGAGGCGGAACCCGGTGGGGTTGATTTTTTGTCCCATATTCCTGTGACCTCTTCAGTTGCCAACCGTCACGTAGATGTGACACGTGGGTTTGCTGATGCGGTTGCCGCGGCCTTTGGCGCGGGCCGAGAAGCGCTTGAGCGTCGTGCCTTGTTCGACGTAGATGGTCGTGACCTTCAGCTCGTCGATGTCGGCGCCGTCGTTGTGTTCAGCATTGGCGATGGCGGACTCAAGAGCTTTCTTGACGATGCCAGCGGCCTTCTTCTGCGTGAACGCCAGGATGTTGAGGGCCTGGTCGACCTTTTTGCCGCGAATCAGGTCGGCAACCAGTCGGCCTTTGTCGACCGAGAGGCGAACGCCTCGAACGATTGAACGGGTTTCCATGGTTGTTCCTTACTTCTTCGCTTTTTTGTCGGCCGGATGGCCTTTGAACGTCCGCGTCAGCGAAAACTCGCCGAGCTTGTGTCCAACCATCTGGTCGGTGATGTACACGGGCACGTGCTGCTTGCCGTTGTGCACGGCAATGGTCAGGCCGATGAAATCGGGCAGGATCATCGAGCGACGCGACCAGGTCTTGACGGGCTTTTTGTCCTTGGTGGACACGGCCTTCTCGACTTTGGCCATCAGGTGATGGTCAACGAAAGGGCCTTTTTTGAGTGAGCGAGTCATGTTGTCAACCCTTTACTTCTTGCGACGCGAGACGATCATCGACTGCGTGCGGCGGTTGTTGCGGGTGCGGTAGCCCTTGGTCAGGTTGCCCCACGGATCCACCGGAGCGCGGCCTTCGCCGGTCTTGCCTTCACCACCACCGTGCGGGTGGTCGATCGGGTTCATCGCGGTACCGCGAACGGTTGGGCGAATGCCCATGTGACGCTTGACACCGGCCTTGCCCAAGCGGCGCAGGCTGTGTTCCTGGTTGGACACTTCACCAATGGTGGCGCGGCAATCCACGTGGACCTTGCGGACCTCACCAGAGCGCATGCGGACCTGGGCGTAGATGCCTTCGCGAGCCAGCAACACAGCTGAGGCGCCGGCGGAGCGGGCGATTTGCGCGCCCTTGCCGACTTGCAGCTCGATGCAGTGGATGGTCGAGCCGACCGGGATGTTGCGGATCGGCAGGGTGTTGCCCACGCGGATCGGCGACTCCGAGCCGGACAGCAGGGTCGCGCCCACTTCAACGCCACGCGGGGCGATGATGTAGCGGCGCTCGCCGTCGGCGTAGCACACCAGTGCAATGTGCGCCGTGCGGTTCGGGTCGTACTCGATGCGCTCGACCTTGGCAGGAATGCCATCCTTGTTGCGACGGAAGTCGACAACGCGGTAGTGGTGCTTGTGACCACCGCCCTTGTGGCGGGTGGTGATGTGACCGTTGTTGTTGCGACCGGCTTTCTGGAACTGGGGTTCCAGCAGCGGTGCAAAACCTTCACCTTTGTGAAGATGGTCACGCGTGACCTTCACCATGCCGCGACGGCCTGGTGAGGTGGGTTTCATCTTGATGACTGCCATGATTAAACGCCCTCCCCGCCGAAGTTCAGCTCTTGACCCGGCATGAGGGTCACATACGCCTTGCGAACGTGGTCGCGACGACCCACCGTTTTGCCGAAGCGTTTGGCCTTGCCTTTTTGGTTGAGCACGGACACACCCTTGACCTGGACCTTGAACATCAGTTCGACAGCGGCCTTGATCTCGGGCTTGGAAGCATCACGCAACACCTTGAACATGATGGCGTTGGTCTGCTCGGCGACCTGGGTGGCTTTCTCGGACACGATGGGTGCCACGAGGACCTGCATCAGGCGGCCTTCGTCGTATTTTGTGACGCTCATGCGAACATCTCCTTGAGCTGGTCGATCGCCGCCTTGGTGACGATGACCTTCTTGTAATGCACCAGCGACAGCGGATCGGCGTAACGCGGCTCGACCACCAGCACGTTGGGCAGGTTGCGCGAGGCGAGGTACAGGTTCTCGTCGACTTCTTCGGCGATCACCAGAACCGATTGCAGGTTCATGGCCTTGAACTTGTCGGCCAGCTGCTTGGTCTTGGGCGAATCCACTTTCATGGAGTCGATCACGGCCAGACGGCCTTCACGCACCAGCTGCGAGAAGATGGACGCCATGCCGGCGCGGTACATCTTCTTGTTGATCTTCTGGGTGAAGTTCTCGTCGGGGCTGTTCGGGAAAATCCGACCGCCGCCGCGCCACAGGGGCGAAGAGGTCATACCGGCGCGGGCGCGGCCCGTGCCTTTTTGCTTGAACGGCTTCTTGGTCGAGTGCTTGACCATCTGGCGGTCTTTTTGTGCACGCGTGCCTTGACGGGCGTTCGCCTGGTAAGCCACCACGAGTTGGTGGATCAGGGCTTCGTTGTAGTCGCGACCAAACACGGTTTCAGGCACGTCCACGTTGGACGACGACTGACCCTGGTCGTTCAGGAGTTCAACTTGCATCAGTTTGCTCCCTTGGATTTGGCCTTGATGGCGGGACGCACGGTCAGGAAACCGCCGTTCGAGCCAGGCACAGCGCCACGGATCATGAGCAGCTGACGGGCTTCGTCCACGCGCACGATGTCGAGGTTCTGGATGGTTTTGGTGTCATCGCCCATGTGACCGGTCATCTTTTTGCCCGGAAACACGCGACCCGGATCCTGGGCCATGGAGATGGAGCCCGGAACGTTGTGCGAACGGCTGTTGCCGTGCGACGCGCGCTGGGATTTGAAGTTGTGGCGCTTGATGGTGCCGGCGAAGCCTTTACCAATCGAAGTACCTTGCACGTCCACTTTCTGACCCACCGCGAAAATCGCGTTGGGGGCCACCACGGCACCGGGCTGGTACTGGGCAGCAACGTCAGAAGCGACGCGGAATTCCTGGATGATTTCGCCCGCTTCGACACCGGCCTTGGCCAGGTGGCCCGCTTCGGGCTTGGTCACGCGGGAAGCACGGCGGGCACCAAAGGTGACCTGCAGCGCATCGTAGCCATCATGGGCCAGGGTTTTGACCTGTGTCACACGGTTGTTCGACACATCGACCACCGTGACAGGAACTGCGTCCCCGTCATCGGTGAACAGACGCATCATGCCCACCTTGCGACCCAACAACCCGAGGGAGTTGCTAAGACTCATTGTTTTCTCCGTTCCCGACTTCAATTGGCCGGGGCTGATGGTGCATCGACTCTCCCCGAAGGGCGTCGACACGTTTTAAAAATACGACCTGCATCATTGTCAGACCGCATCGGCAAAAGCCGAACTCCCCGAACCAAAGTCCAGGAAAGCCCGCCAGTATAACCAGCGGGCTTTGTTTGCGCAAGCCGGCCTGCGCACGAAGCGCCGACCGGCTTGGGAACCGCAGTTACTGCAGCTTGATTTCGACGTCCACGCCAGCGGGCAGGTCGAGTTTCATCAGGGCATCAACCGTTTTGTCGGTCGGGTCCACGATGTCCATCAGACGCTGGTGCGTGCGGATTTCGAGCTGGTCGCGGCTGGTCTTGTTGACGTGCGGCGAACGCAGGATGTCGAAGCGCTTCATGCGGGTCGGCAGGGGCACGGGGCCCTTGACGATCGCGCCGGTGCGCTTGGCGGTGTCAACGATCTCGGCGGCAGAGCTGTCGATCAGTTTGTAGTCAAACGCCTTCAGGCGGATGCGGATTTTTTGCTTGGTAGACATGTCCGCTCCTTAAGCAATGATCTTGGCAACGACGCCGGCGCCAACGGTACGGCCGCCTTCGCGGATGGCGAAGCGCAGGCCTTCTTCCATGGCGATGGGGTTGATCAGCTTGACCGTGATCGACAC
>NZ_JALHLX010000016.1:0-2433 GCF_022844385.1 Hydrogenophaga sp.
TCAGGCCTGATCGCGCAGCGTGAGGCCGTTGGCGTCAATGACGGTCACGCGCACCGGAACGGACTGGCGAACGCTCTGCGTGACGGTGCAGAACTCCTCGAACTGTGCAAGTGCGCGGTCCAGATGCTCCAGCGAACCGGCCGCCACACCCAGGGTGATGGTGGCGTGCATGCCCAGGATGCGCAACCGGTTCTCCGGGTTGCGCCCCACCTCGGCCGTCACTTCGCAGCTCAAAGGTTCGGGCGCCTGCTTGAACTTGCGCAAGGCAAACAGCAACGAGTCGCTCAGGCAGTTGCCCACCGCGGCGCACAGCAGTTGCGAAGGGGCGGGACCTTCCCCTTTGCCCAGCGGGGCAGGTTCGTCGGCGATCAGGGGAACGATGCCTTCGCCGAACCGGATCTCGAAGCGGTAGTCGGCCTGCTGCAGGAGTGAAACGGAAACGGTGGTCATGGTGCTGGCCTGGTTGGGTGCGGTGGGGGGGTCAGAGCGCGTTGAGCGGGATCTTCAGGTAGGCCACGCCGTTGTCTTCTTTCGGTGGCAACTCGCCGGCGCGGATGTTGACCTGCACCGACGGCAGGATCAATGTGGGCATCTCCAGCGTGGCGTCGCGCTTGGTGCGCATGGCCACAAACTCATCCTCGCTCACGCCGTCGTGTACATGGATGTTTTTGGCGCGTTGCTCGGCCACCGTCGTCTCGAACGCCACCGGCCGGTCGGTGGGCGGGTAGTCGTGGCACATGAACAGCCGGGTCTCGGGCGGCAGGCTGAGCAGCTTGCGGGTGGAGGCGTAGAGCGTGCGGGCATCGCCACCCGGAAAGTCGCAGCGAGCGGTGCCCACGTCGGGCATGAACAGTGTGTCGCCCACGAACACGGCATCGCCGAAGCGGTAGGCCGCGCAGGCCGGCGTGTGGCCGGGCACAAACAGCACTTCACCGGAGAGCGCGCCCAGCGGGATGGCCTCACCTTCCTGAAACAGGTGGTCGAACTGGGAGCCGTCCTGCTTGAAGCCTGGCTCCAGATTGAACACACCCTTGAACACCTTTTGCACAGTGGTGATGTTGCCGCCGATGCCGATCTGCCCACCCAACTGGGCGCGCAGCCACGGCGCAGCCGAGAGGTGGTCGGCGTGGGCATGGGTCTCCAGGATCCAGCGCACCTTGAGGTCGTTGGCGCGCACGTACGTGACCAACTGCTCCGCAGATGTGTGCTGCGTGCGGCCCGATTTGGGGTCGTAGTCGAGCACCGAATCGATGATCGCGGCTTCGCTGCCCGGGCCGTTGTGCACGACATAAGTGACAGTCCAGGTGGCGGGGTCGAACAGGCCGTGGACTTGGGGATGGGCAGAGAGGGTGGTCATGGATCGCTCCTTCAAATATGTGCTGATAGTCTATTAACAAATAGATTGTTAGTCAATAGATTGTTTCGCACCGAAGAAGCGACCCGACCGGTCGCGCTGGCTCAAGGCTTGATGTAAGCGAATCCCTGCTTCTGCAACTTGGCCAGCCGCAGCACGCCCGAGGGTGTGAAATCGGCCTCCTGAATGAATTGCTCCTTCTTGAGGTCGCGGTTTTTCAGCGTGATCTCGCAAATCTCGAACGCCACACCCCGGCTCTTGAGGGCCGAAACCAGCGGTGCGAACTCGGTGCCGTTGGCCGCCTTGGCGCCTTCCATCAGCATGTCCACACCTTCGGCGTGGGTGACGATGGTGATCTTGGCCGTGGGATCGGTGTCCAGGTGGTTGCGCACATTACGCAAGCCCTTGAGGCCCTGGGCCATGGTGTTGTCGAAGTGGTAGGCCACGGTGTCCTGGGCAGACACGGAGGTGGCGGCCAGCGCCAGGGTGAGGGTGGCGAGAATGGATTTGAAGTGCATTTGGATCTCCTGGCGTGGGGTGAGGTCCAAGTCGTCGCAGGCTTGGGCCATGGGTGGGACCACCGGATTCTTTCACGCTTGGGATGTCGTTGAAGTTACGCACCCCATTCCAGTCCAGAGTTCTCCAGGAGTCTGGATTTTGCCGGGCACCCTGCCGGCATCCGGGACGATCTAGAAGGACTTTCCTCGGGGTCGCGACAGAACCTCCATGGAACGACGGTTTTGATCCCTGAGGCGCTCGACCTCCTGGGAAGCGAGCGCTCGTTCAGAGGGAGATTTTGTCGGATCTTCCGCGATGGCCTGTTGCTTGATGATGCCCTGGAATCGCGCTTCCACCTTATCGACCTTGTCCTTGAAGTAGCTTTCGCAAATCCCGCGAATGGGTGTCGTGGTTTCCTCCTTGGCACTGGAAAGCGCGCTGAAGCACAGCGTCGGCAGGTCATTGATCCCGGTGATGTCTCGTACGATCTCGCGCACCGTCTCCGCCACCGCGAGAACATGGCCGTCTGTGCGTTGTGTGGATGAGCCCACGCTGCTCACTTCGACCTTGATGCTGCCACC
>NZ_JALHLX010000016.1:2533-7624 GCF_022844385.1 Hydrogenophaga sp.
ATCAAGGCAAGAACTCTCATGTGAACTCCCTTCACCCGCTCCACACGGCGGGTGTGGTGACAAGGTAGGTCTTTCGGCAGCGTCGCACCATCGACCAAATGGCAGACGGTTCGCGCCAAAAGCGTCACGGTGCGGGCGGCGCCACGAGGCCGTTCGGAACTATGCTTGGAGGTGTACCGGGTATTGCAGGCCAATCCGGCTGGTCACCCATTTGCGCAAATGCGTCTGCCTGGAGGGATTTATGGCGAGTGATCTGGACACCGTGCGGGTGCTTCGGGCTTTGTTCAACGACATGCCGCGTGCCCCGCAAGGCCTCTCGGGCCTGGAGCTGATGGCATGGATCAAGTCATCGATGACCGACTATGAAGGCGGCGAGATGGCCTACATGATCGAGCACATCACACGCAACTCCATGCTCGACATCGTGCTGCACATGCGCGAGTCGGGCCACCTGCAGGACGACGCCGCCTTTGACGAAACCGTGGCCCTGATCTCCACCGAAGAAGGGCGCCGAACCTTCCGCGACCGTTGCATCAACGCCCAGAAAACGGTCGACGCAACCGAACGCCTGCTCAAGCGCGCGCGCAAGTCCACACCCGGCCAGCAGGCCTTGTTTGTGGCCGATCCGCAGGAGATCGAGCGCTTCGTCCGCGGCCATGCCACGGGCCCCGGCCCGCTGTTTGCCGAGTACGCTGCGCGTGAGGAGGTGCAGGAGATTGGCGTGTTTTCCCAAGCCCCTGAACAGGTGCACGAATTCGCCTGGGGCTTCGTGGTGGAGCAGCCGGATGGCTGGAATGTGTACGTGGCCGAGATCTGGCGACAGGGCACGGTGGGTTTCTTCGACCGCTTCCTCAGTGCCTGGAAGCTGGAGGCTGCCGCGCCTCTGGACGACGCAGGCGCAGCGCCCGAAGTGCCCGTCGGGCTGCTGGTGGATGACGGGATCGGCAGCTTCAGCAGCCTGAGCTTCGAGATCGAACCTGGCGCATCGGTGCCGCAGCTGCGCCGCTGGTTGGGCGAGACCTTCATTGGCCGCATGCTGCCGCGCATGGCGGCGAAGGTGCTGGACGACAGCCACGACTTTCCGGGCAGCAGTGTGGCGAACTGAGCCGGCTTTTCTGCGCGCACTGGATTGAGAAATGGCTGCATGAACACTGTCACTGCCCGTCCCTTCCACTTCGAGCTGGACCCGGCTCACGCCGCGTTGGTCATCATCGACATGCAGCGCGATTTTGTGGAGCCCGGTGGCTTCGGTGAATCGCTGGGCAACACGGTAGAGCCATTGCAGGCCATCGTGCCCGCCATTGCGAGGGTGCTGGCCGCCTGGCGTGCCATGGGTGGCCTGGTGGTGCACACGCGTGAATCGCATGCGCCGGATTTGAGCGACTGCCCACCCGCCAAACGCCTGCGAGGCTCGCCCAGCCTGCGCATTGGCGACGTGGGTCCGATGGGCCGGGTGCTGGTGCGCGGTGAGCCGGGCAACCAGATCGTGACCGCGCTGGAGCCCGTGGCCGGTGAGGTGGTGATCGACAAACCCGGCAAGGGCGCTTTCTACGCCACCGACCTGCAGCAGCAACTGCAGGCGCACGGCATCACGCAACTGGTGGTGACCGGTGTCACCACCGAGGTGTGTGTGCAGTCCACGCTGCGCGAAGCGAACGACAGGGGATACGACTGTCTGGTGCTGGAAGACGGCACGGCCAGCTACTTCCCCGCGTTCCACGCCGCGGCGCTGGCCATGATCACCGCGCAGGGCGCGATCGTGGGTTGGTCGGCGACCTCGAAGGAACTGCTCGACGTGCTGTGACCCGCGGACCTCAAGCCGCCGGCGCCACCTGCTGCGCCAGATAGACCTGGTGCAAGGTGATCTTGCGCACCTCGCTCTGGCTGGTCTGGATGTGCGAGCGCAGCAGCAGGTCGGCGCGGTCGGCCTTGCGCGCGAGGATGGCGCGCAGGATCTTGGCGTGTTCGTCGTAAGTGGCGTCGATGCGCACCTGCTGCAGAAAGTCGAGCCGGCGGATGATGCGGATGCGTTCGGTCACCTCGTGGTGCACGCGCGCCAGCTCCGCGTTGCCGGCGGCGCTCACCAGCGTTTCGTGAAAGGCCTCGTCCCAGGCCGCCACCTCGGCCGGGTCGGTGCTGCGCTCGGCCACCGGCACCAGCCAGCGTTCCTTGAGTGCCTGCAACTGGGGCGATGACGCCACCACGTCCTGCTGGCACAGCCGCTGCACCGCGGCGGTCTCGAGCACCATGCGCAGGTCGTAGAGCTGGTCGAACTTGTCGAAATCGAACGGCAGCACGCGCCAGCCGCTGCGAAACATCACCTCCACCAGACCGTCTTGCTGCAGCCGGAACAGCGCCTGGCGCACCGGCGTGCGCGACACGTCCAGCCGCGCGCAGAGTTCGTGTTCGGTGAAGCGGTCGCCGGGCACGAGGCGGAAGTTGGCGATGTCCTGTTTGACCTGGCGGTAGACCGCTTCGGCGCGCGACTGGAAGGGTTCGACGGTGGTGGCGACGCCGGCGGAGCGGGCGCGGACCGGACGCAAGGTGCGTGGGGCCATCAGGCCATCCAGCTCACATGGGCTGCCACCACGCGCCAGCCCTCGGGCATGCGCACCCAGGTCTGGCTCTGGCGGCCGATGCGCGGGTTTCCTTCGCGCTGGAACTCGATGCTGGTGGTGGCTGCATCCAGGCCGTGCGTGGTGATGGCTGTGCGCAGCACCGTGCGCTGCAGGCCGGCGGCGGGTCGGCCGTTGCGGAAGGCGCGGATCTCGTCGATGCCGTAGAGGTTTTCGGTGGCGCCATAGCGCAGCGTGTGCGGGCTGTTCCAGAACAGCTCGTCGAGCACCGTCACGTCGTTGGTGACCAGGGCGTGTTCGTAGCGCTCAAAGGCCGCCGTCACTTCGGCCAGCACCTCGGGCAAGTTGGTGTGCATTCAGAACTCCACGGGTTTGCAGTGGGCAAGGCCCGCATTGTGCAGCGCCATGCCGGCGCGCAAGGCCAGGTCTTCGCGCCAGGGCGCGGCAATCAGCTGCACGCCGATGGGCAGGCCCCCGGTACCCGAGGGCCACAGGGGTGCGGCCACCACCGGGCAGCCCGCAAACGAAATCGGTTGGGTGAGCAGTCCCACCGAAGGACGGCACGGCAGTCGCTGGCCGTTGATCTCGACCCACTCGGTGCCCAGGGGCTGGGCCGGCACTGGCGTGGCGGGCGCGATCAGCACGTCCCAGTCGCGGAACAAGGCGTTGACCTTGTCGCGGTAGACGCGACGAAAGCGCTGCGCGCGGACATACCACGCGGCAGGCTGCATGGCGCCTGCAATGAAGCGGTCCACCGACAGCGGCTCGTAGTCCGCCGCCCGTGTGCGCAAGCGGTGGAGGTGCAGGGCGCCGCCTTCGCTGGCGCTCACGATGAAGGCCGCGGCGCGCGCCTGCAGCGCATCGGGCCATTCGACGGTGGCCGTGGCGCCCAAGGCCTGCGCGGCGAGCGCGGCGACCTCGCGCGCGGGTGCCGTGGTGTGCTCGGCGAAGTAGCCGCCCAGCACTCCCACGCGCAAGCCCTGGATGCCCAGGCCCAGCGAACGCGCGGTGGGCTGCACCGTGGTGGCGTGGCAGCCCGGGTCCAGCGGGTCGGCGCCTTGCAGTGCGTCGTAGGCCAGGGCGAGACCAGGCAGGTCGTCGGCGAAGGGGCCGAGGTGGTCCAGGCTGTGCACGAAGGGGTAACTGCCGCGTCGCGAGAGGCGGCCGAACGTGGGCTTGAGGCCCCACACGCCGCACAGCGAAGCAGGCACGCGGATCGATCCGTTGGTGTCCGAGCCCAGCGCCAGCGGCACCTGCCCCGCAGCCACCGCCGCGCCCGAACCTCCCGACGATCCACCGGCCGAGCAGTCGAGCCGGTGCGGGTTGTGCGTGGGGCCGAAGTGGGTGTTTTCCGTGGTGAAACCGTAGGCGTACTCGTCCATGTTGAGCGAACCCACCAGCACCGCCCCGGCGGCCTGCAAGCGCTGCACCAGCACCGCGTCGGCGGTGGCAGGTGGGTCGGCCCGGTTGACTTGTGCGCCGGCCAGGGTCACTTCCCCGGCGATGTCGAACAGGTTCTTCACCGCGAACGGCACACCGGCCAGCGGACCCAGTGGTTCACCGCGTGCGCGCTGCGCGTCCACCCGCTCGGCCTGCGCTCGGGCCGCTTCGAAGCGGGTGCCGGTGAAGGCGTTCACGCGAGCGTCGGTGGCTTCAATGCGCGCGATGCAGGCTTCCAGCACCTCGGCGGCGCTGTGGCTGCCACTGGCCACCGCCTGCGCAGCCTGACCCAGGGACAAGGGGGCGTTCATGGCGCGCCCTCAGTGTTGTGAGGGCTGAAACGGCGCAGGGCAGTAGATTTCCGCCGGCTCGTCGTGCGGCGCCAGCTCGAAGCCGTCGAGCAAGGCGGCCAGCCCGGCGGTGCGGTGCAGGTGGGTGGCCACGCGCTGCGCCTGCGCGTCGCTCAAGGGCAGGTCCACCGCCACCGCAGCGGCCTGCACATAGGCCAGTGTCTGCGCCTCGTTCATCGGCGCACCTCGCGCTGGAAGATTTCCAGGCTGCGCTTTTTCGCGGCGATGAAGCTCGGCTCGGACAGCGTGGCGGTGGTGCGCGGGCGCGGATCGTCGTAAGGCAGGATCTCGGCCACCTTGGTGGGCCGCTTGGTGAGCAGCAGCACCTGGTCGGCCAGGTACACAGCCTCTTCCAGGTCGTGTGACACCAGCACCATGGTGGTGCCAGTCTGCATGAACACCTCCTGCAGCTTCTCGCGGATGAACAGCGTCATCTCGAAGTCCAGCGCGGAGAAGGGCTCGTCGAGAAACAGCACCTCGGGGTTGGGCGCGAGCGCCCGCATGATGGACGCGGTTTGCTGCTGCCCGCCCGAGAGTTCGTAGGGGTAGCGGTGGAGGTCGAACTTCACATCGAACGAGGCCACCAGTTCGGCCATGCGCCGGTCCACCTCGGCCTTGCTCTTGCCTTCGAGCTTGAGCGGGTAGGCGATGTTGTCGATGGTGCGCATCCACGGAAACATGGCTTCGCGGTAGTTCTGGAACACGTAGCCGATCTTGGTGTCCTT
>NZ_JALHLX010000016.1:7724-38062 GCF_022844385.1 Hydrogenophaga sp.
CCCATCACCTTGGCCGCCATCACGCGCTGCTTGCGCGCGTTGATCACGCCGTAAGCGCTGTTGAAGATCACGATCAGCAGCGCACCGAATGCCGCGATGGCCACCTTGTTGATGTCGGACACGCCGAACACCATGAGGAACAGCGGGATCAGTGCCGACGACGGCGTGGAGCGGAAGAAGTCGATCAGGAACTCCACGCTGCGGTAGGCCTTCTCGTTGCTGCCCAGCAGCACGCCCAGCGGCATGCCGACCACGGCGGCAATCAGGAAGGCCTGCACCGTGCGCCAGACCGTCACACCAAAGTCGGTCAGCAGCGGACCACCGGCCAGGCCACTCAGCAAGGCGCCAATGGCATCGGCCGGCGCAGGCAGCAGGATCGGCTTGATGAAGCCGGTGCGCACCGCCAGATCCCAGATGATGAAGAGCACGACCGGGCCCACGAAGGGCAGGGCGCGTCCCCAGTCGGTCTTGCGCGGCGCAACCGGTACCGCGTGGGCGGCCGGAGGTGTCCAGGGCTTGCCGGCTTCCGTCGGCACGGGCGTGGCGGCTTCCATCGCGTTCAGCCTTTGTAGATCATGGTCTCGACCATGAGACGCGAACTGAAGATGCCCTTGTCCGAGAACAGGTCGAAGAACTTCTGGAAGTGGCCGATGTCGGCGGGCGTGAACTCGTTGTACATGGTGTACGCGGCCAAGGGCACCTCGCTGGCCAGCGCGCCTTCGATGGGCGTGTAGCCCGTGAGGTACTTGCGTGCCTCCACCGGTTTGCTGCGCACGTAGGCCACGCCCTTGGCGTAGGCGGCCACGAACTTCTTCGCCACCTCGGGGTTCTTCTTGATGAATTCGGACGAGAGGGACGCGGAGCCGCCGAACCACGGCGCCATGTTGTCGCCCAGGACGTATCGCGAGATCACACCTGCTTCGAGCACGCGGCTGGTGCCGTTCATGCGGCCGATGGTGCCCGTGGGCTCCAGCGTGTAAGCGCCGTCGATCTGACCCGCAGCGAGGGCGGCCACGTGCTGGCCGATGGGCAGTTCGACCACGGTGGCGCCGGTGGCGCCACCACGCTCCAGGATGGTCTTGGCCAGGGTCACGTTCTGGATGCCGGGGCCCGACGCAATGCGCTTTCCCTTGAGGTCGGCCATCACCTTGGCGGGACTGGCCACCGGCACGATGACTTCGTCGAGCACGTTCTTCACGTTGCTCGGGTTGGAACAGAAGATCTTGAATGTGCCGGGCTGGGCGAGTTCGCCGATGGCGATGTTGGCCGATCCGGTGCCGTTGGCCGTGCCGTCCGAGCGGCCCGAGAGCACAGCTTCCATGACCTGCTGCGCGCCGGCGAACTTGAGCGGTTCCACGTCCAGGCCGGCTTCCTTGAAATAGCCCAGCTCAATGGCCGAGTAGAACGGCAGGCCGGCGGCGATGGGCCAGTAGCCCAGGCGCACCTTGGTGGCTGCTTGCGCGCGCACGAGGCCTGGCGCGCCCATCAGGGCGATGGCCGCACCCGCAGCGCCGAGCTGCAACACGGTGCGTCGGTTGTTCGAGGTGGGCAGGACGGTGGTGGTGAATGTCTTCATGGGTGGACTCCAGCGGGTTGAACGAAAGTTGACGCACCAGGATGGAAGCCACTTGCACCATGCGTGAGCATTCCGTCTTGTATTCAAGATGGCTTGCAAGCTTGATGCCAGCCCGACAGACGTGAAAAAGCCCGCCGCACTTGGGGTGCGGCGGGCTTCGTTGGTCGGGTGGTGCGGCTCAGGCCGCGTGCATCACAGGCCGAGGTTGCGGCCGAACAGGCCGATCACGCCCACGATGATCAGGTAGACGGCGACGATGTAGTTCAGCATGCGCGGCATCACGAGGATGAGGATGCCGGCGATGAGGGCCACCAGGGGGCCGATGCTCAGGTTCAGGTTCATGGTGGTGTTTCTCGAAACAGGATCGTGCTGGCGCCGCAGAGGTTGAGGCGCACCAGCCCGGGCACTGGATCATGCGTTGGCCTCGCATATCCCGTCTGTGTGCCGACACACAGACCCGCCGGGATGGCCTCAGGGCGCGGAACCCAGACTTTGCCAATCGGCCACGGCGATGCGGGCCACCACCGTCCAGCCGGTGGTGCCCGGGCGGATCACGGCGGCTTCACCTTCAGACAGGTGGGGCGCGCCGGCCACAGCGCGAAACGGCGTGCCGTGGCCCACGATCCAGCGGTTGGTGCCGGCCGGTACCGGCCTGGCCAGCAATTGCTTGAGTCCTGCATAGCCGTTGCCTTGTGCCTCACGGATCTCGTTGCGCGGTGTGACCGTGGTGAGCATGAGCCGCGCGTGGTCCATGGTGCGGCAGTACGGGCTGGCCAGGGCCTCGCCCACCGGGAGTTGCAGCGCGCGGATGCGCTGCCCGATGGCGGTGGCGTCGCTCTTGCCTTGCGCCGAGAGCAGGCGCTGGTTGTCGCAGTCGGTGTACGAGGTCATGGCCGAATCGCCGCGCGAGAAGTCGGTGGCGGTGTGCCGGAAATACACCACGTAGCCGCCGCTGCGCAAGGCATCCAGCAGGGCGGGGCCTTGCAGCGCCGCGTCGGCTGTGGGCGCGGACGAGACGGCATGGGCGATGGTGGGCTGGGCATGGACGGTGAGCGCCGCGCAGGCGAGCAGCAGCGCGGGCAAGGCGAAGAGGCGGTGGGTGAACATGGGGGCTCCAACTGCCCGCGCTGGTGCGGGACGGGATGGCATGCGGGATGGCGGTGGAATGACTTCGCGACGGGTGGCGAAGTTCCAGCCCGGCCCTCTGTCAGATCACAAATGCAGGGTGATGCTGCGGCTCGTGATGCGGGACACACAAGGCGTGAGGCAACGCGTTTTCTCGGCGTCGTCCAGGATGAAGTCGTTGTGCTCGACCTCACCGTCGGCGTAGCCGGTTTTGCAGGTGCCGCACAGGCCGCTGACGCAGGAGGTGGGCACGTGGATGCCATGTTCGCTCAGCAGTTCCAGCAGGTTGCCGCCCTCGGGCAAGACCAGTTCGCGCTCTGACTGCGACAGCCGCACGGTGGCGCCGGTGGTTGGTGCAGTCGGGGTGGCGCTCGCGGGCGCCTGGAAGTGCTCGGAATGCACGGTGCCTGGCTGCCAGTGCGCCGCGGCCTGTGCGCAGGCCGTCATGAACCCGGGCGGTCCGCAGAAATACAGGTGCGTGCCCGCGGGCTGCACCGCGAGCAGGGCGGTCAGGTCCAGCCCCGCGCCCACCACGCCGTTGTCGAAATGCCAGCGCGCCGATCCAGGTGCCCGGTGGTTCAAGGCGTCGAGCTCTTCAGTGAAGGCGGCCACCTCGCTGGAACGCGCGCAGTAGTGCAGCTCGAACGGGGTGCCGGCCTGCAGCAGGCTGTGCGCCATGGATTTCAAGGGTGTGATGCCGATGCCACCGGCGATCAGCAGGGCCGAGGTCTGCGCCGGCCGCAGCTCGAACTGGTTGCGCGGTCGGCTCACCTTCACCGTGTCGCCGACCCTCAGCGCTTCGTGCACACGCAACGAGCCGCCGCGCCCCTTCGGGTCCTTCAACACCCCGATCACATACCGGTGTGTTTCGGCCGGATCGTTGCTCAGCGAGTACTGGCGCACGAGACCACCGGGCAGGTGCACGTCGATGTGTGCCCCGGCGGTGAAGGGCGGCAGGTGCCCGTGGCCGGGCGCGCAGAGTTCATACGAATGGATGCCGGAGGCCTCCATGCGGATCTGGCGGATCCGCAGTTCCAGTGGCGCGTCGAGTTCGGTCATGGGTCAGGCCGCTGCGGCGCTGGCCTTCATCTCCGCCTCCAGCGCCAGCATGCGGGTCTTCACGAACTGCTCGCGCTCGGCACCTTTGAGGTGTTCGCTCTCGGCCAGCATGGTCACCACCGCCTTGGTCACGTGGCGGCGGCGCACGATCTCGTCTTCCACCCGCGCTCCCACCGGAATTTCCAGCACGTTGCCCGAGCAGAAGCTGCGCGGCGCGCCGGCGGCGTCGCGCAGCCAGTCGGCAAAGCCCTCGGCGCTGGCGGCCTTGTTGGTGCCGCGCACGGCATCGCGCAACAGCTTGCGGAACATGTAGACGCCGGCGTCGAGCTTGGTCGGGTTCTCCAGCGCGTGCACCGCGATCGGGCGCTGGCTGATGATGGCCTCGTAGTCGCCCGGCGCGTACTGCGCCTGTTTGTAGTTGGCGCGCGCGCGGTGATCGGTCGGAATCTGGGGCCGGTCGTTGATGGTGTGTTCCCCAAAACGCTCGGGCCGGCGCAGCGCCACCTGGCCTTCCAGGAAGTCGATCGACTCGTAGCCCACCAGCGACTTGATGCCCACGCCGCGCGTGTCGATGCCCGGGCCCATCACGCGCCAGCCGATCATCTTGCTGTTCACGTCGTCCACCGGCACCGTCCAGCGCACGATGTGGAAGCGGCTGAAGTGCTTTTGTGCCGAGCCGTCTTCGGAGGTGTAGGCGTGCAGGCTGAGGTTGGGCAGCACCTGGTGCTGCACGCGGATGAACAGGCGGTCGTCGCTCACGCGGCGAGCGCCGGCACAAGCCAGCGAACGGCCACCCTGCACCGGCACAAACTGCATGTCGGGCGCCACTTCCATCGAGGGCGCGCCGACCTCGTCGAACGTCGTGCCCTGGAACTGCCCGTTCACCACGTTCTTGGCCGAGTGCAGCGTGGCGGTGTGGAAGTTGTCGGCTGCGTTGTCCTGCACCTGCAGCCAGTTGCAGTGCTGGAAGTTGCTGTAGGGCACGAGTTCGTCGCCCGGCAGCACGGTGAAATTGCCTTCCCACTCGGGGAAAGGCGGTTCCTTCTCGGGCGGTCCCATGTAGGCGAACACCAGGCCGTTGCGCTCGAAGGCCTTGTAGGCGCCCTGACGGATCGAGCAGGCGTAGCGCTCGGCGTCCGCCTCTTCGCCCTTGGGGAAAGGCACTTTCAGGCAGGTGCCATCGATGTCGAACACCATGCCGTGGTAACAACACATGATCCCGCGCTCCTGGATGGAGCCGTATTCGAGCGACGCGCCACGGTGCACGCAGTGCGCGTGCAGCAGGCCGACGCGACCGCTCTTGTCGCGAAAGGCCACCAGTTCCTCGCCCAGGATCTTCAGAAAGTGCGGCGTGTCGGTGAGCTCCATGGACATGCAGACCGGCTGCCAGAAGCTGCGCATGTACTCACCCGTGGGCGTGCCCGGGCCCACCTCGGTCAGCTCCGGGTCGTGGCCCGGAATCTTGTTGGTGTGATACCCGCCGTAGGGGATCAGCTTCTTCTCCACCGGTGCGGCGGTGCCGGTCGAGCGCTGGCTGTCGTGTTTGTCCATGGGCTGGGTCATGCGGTGTCTCCGTCGGGGTGGGTGGAATAGTGTGAGTTCTGAACTCTGTATACAGAGTTCAAAGATAGGTGGAATGCCCCGGTCTGTCAACCCGAATGACCCTGCCCTTGGTTTACCCTTCGGGCTGTCGCTGTACTCTGAATTCAAAAACCAGAAGGTTTCCATGTCGTTCACGGCCAAACTCCCCTCCCGCACCAACTACGTGGACGAGGTCTACAAGGTTCTGCTGGACGCCATCAGCGACGGCTCGCTCGCCCCGGGCACGCGCATCACGCAGGAAGAGGTGGCCGAGCAGCTCGATGTGTCGCGCTCCCCGGTGATCCAGGCGCTGCGCCAGCTCAAGACCGACGGTCTGGTGCAGGACGCACCCGGGCGTGGCGTGCTGATTGCCCCGCTGGACCCGCAGACCATCGGCCACGTCTACAAGATCCGCGGCGTGCTCGATGAACTGGCCGCTGGCCTCGCGGCCGAGCGCCGGGCGCGCATCGACCCCGAACTCATCCGCAAAGGCCGCGAGATCAGCACCGGTGACGACGTGCGCGCCATGATCGACGCCGACATGGCCTTCCACCGCGCCGTCTACCAGGCCAGCGGCAATCCGCTGATCGAAGACAGCTCGCGCATGCACTGGGTGCACCTGCGGCGGGTGATGGGCGGTGTGATCCAGCTGCACGGCATGCGCCGCCCGATCTGGGACGAGCACCAGGCGATAGCCGACGCGATTGAAACGGGCGACGTGGCCCAGGCCCGCCAACTGGCGCTGCAGCACACGCTCAACGCCAGCGAGAACCTGCTGGCCCGACTGGGACTGGATGCCGCTGCGCCCTGAGCAGCAGGCAGCGACAAACGGCTATTTGTCGGGCAAAGCGGTCGACTTCAGCTCCGGCAATCCGCCCGCCAGCGCGCGCTGAAAGTGGGACTCGCGCACGCTGGATTTGCGCCGCCACTGCCGGATCACCGCCAGCGTGGTGAGGCGCTGAACCAGGTCCAGGCCCGGGTAGACCACCGACAACACCTCCAGCGCGGCCTCTTTGGGCGAAAGCTGCTCGCGCAGCCCCAGCACCAAAGCCTCATCGCGCAAGGCCGGGTTCAAACCGCCCGGCTCCAAACCCAACTCGAGCAGAGCGGCAGACAGTGCGCGGCGGTATCGAAATCTTTTGAACATGCGTTTTGGAGGGTGGCGACCCGTCTGCGTTCCTGCGCGACGAGGTGCCTGGGGTCCTCCAGCGCAGGGGTGCGCTGGAGCACAGACCTTACACGCCGACGGGGGTAGCGTGGGTGCTGGAGGTCGGGCGCACACAGACGCCCGTCGCCCGACAAGGAACCCCATGAAAACACAGTCCACTTTTTTGTTCCGCACCGCCCTGGTGGCGGCCTGCGCCCTGTCCGGTTCGGGCGCCTGGGCACAGTCCACCTATGAGCAGGACCGTGCGGCTTGCATGCGCAGCGACTCGCAACACGAACGCACCAGCTGCCTGCGCGAAGCTGGGGCGGTTCGCGCCCAGGGCATCAACCGCGCGCCGGGTGCGACACCCGAAGCCCGCATGGAAAACGCCATGAAACGCTGCGCCGATCTGCCGCCTGAGAACAAGTCCACCTGCGAACGCATGGTGCACGGTGAGGGCACAGCGAGTGGTTCGGTGGCTGGTGGCGGCATGATCCGTGAGCTGGTCACGCCGGTGCCGGCGGTGCCGCCCATGCAGCCCATGCCGCCTGCGCAGCCCCCACCACAGCCCATGCCACCGATGCAGCCCATGCCCGGTGCGCCGATGGTGCGTTAAGCGCCCAGCCCGGCGGCGCGCAGAAACGCGCTGTTCTCGTCCGGCGTGCCCACGGTCACGCGGATGCAACCCTGCAGGCCGTGCAGGCTGTCTTGCCGTCGCACCAGCACGCCTTGTGCGAGCAAGGCCGCGTGCGCCGCCGACGCGCCACCGAGCCGCTGGCCAGCGCGTAGCCCAGCCGCTCCACTGCGATCGCCTTCAGCCTGTCGGGAAAGTCGGCGAACGACTCGTTCTGGTCGAGCTTGATCGGGGCATCGACCGGGCTGAAGGGGGGTAGTCGGGGCTGTTGGGGACGGCGGGGCGGACCGGCAGGGTCATGGCCCGATTGTGGGGTGCCTGTCAGTCGGCCGCGTCGCTCTTGCGCGGCTTGGTGAGCGTGAGCAGGATGTCGGCGTACCAGGCGCAGTTCAGCCCCAGCGATTCGTCCAGCACCAGATCGCGGTCGCCCATGTCCATGCGGGCCGAATGCACGCCCAGCAGTTTCCAGGGCAGGGCAGCGTTCTGGGCTTCGGGGGAGCGGTCGCGCATGACCACGGCCGCACCGCTGGTGCCGCGGTGGGTGCGTGCGTCGGTGAGGAAGTAGCCATTGCCCTGAAAACGGATGCCGTAGGGCGATGCAATGACCGCGTGGCGCAGCACCGGCAGGTGGTGCAGGGCGTCGTGAAAACCGAGCGGGAAGCCCACCACCAGCAGCGATTCGCCGGGGTGCACTTCGTCAAAGCTGGTCGGCAGGTGGGCCGGGCTGAAGGCGCGGATGACCGATTCGTCCGGCAGCGCGCTGCGGTCGAGCTCGATCACGGCGACGTCGATGTCGCCGCCGCTGTCGCTGCCCTGGCGCCACACGGCTTCGCCTTCGTCGTACAGCAGCATGGAAAAGCCGGTGGAGCGCGTGAGGTTGGAGGCGTCCAGGTGCAGCTCGATCTCCAGCCGGTCGGGGAAGTGTTTGGTGTCTTCGTCGATCACCACGTGCCGGCTGGTCACGAGGAACAGGCGGTCGTCCCGCTCGAAGAAGAAGCCGCTGGCGTTGGTGAGCGCCTGCTTGCCGTGGAAGGTGGACACACGCGGCGCCGCGAGGAACAGCGGGTCGACCGGCGCGGTGATGGGCGCCACCTGATCGCCCTCGGCGTTGCCGGTGGTGGGGGCAATGAGTTGCGGCAGGTCGGGGTAGATCGGGGGTCGGTTCATGGTTTGAGTGTCGCACCCTTCAACGCTCGGAGTGCGAAGGGATTGAAGAGCGCGGGAAGGTTGAAGGCGGGGTGAACGGGTGCCGGTGGCGGCGCCTTGGGTGCGGCAGCCACGGGGGCGGGAAACTGTTTCGACACAAAGGCCCAGACCAGGCGCGACGCATCGGGCCCCTGCGCGTCGCTGTAAGCCTGGTTGGCAGCACCCCCGCTCCAGGCGTGACCGAGTTGGCCCACATCAACGAGCGTGACGGCGGTTCGGCCCCGGTGTTTGAAATCGGTCACCTGCATGGGGTGGCGCTGGCCGCGCTGCTGGCTGCGTGTGGCGCCGGCTGCCGCGCCGGCGGCCAGTGCCCAGGCAGCGGCGGCGGCCGGGCCGTTGCTCGCGGCTACCACGGCGTCGCGCCCACCCTGGATCACCAGCAGCGGCGGCAAGGCCAACAGCTGGCCAGGCGCGGGCGACCAGGGCGCGGGCAGGCGGTGCCCGCGCATGGCGGCCAGCGCGGTGGCGGTGGAGTCGGCGGCGCCCGGGGCAATGCCGGAATGCATCACCACCGCCTTGAAACGCGCCGGGTGGCGCGATGCGATCAGCGCAGCCATGCTGGCGCCCGCCGACAGGCCGGCCAGCGCCACGCGGGCGCGGTCCACCGGTTGCAGCAGGCACACCTGGTCGATGGCGGCAAGGATCAAGGCCACCTCGGTGTGCGCGCGCCCGTTGCGGGTGTCGTACCAGTTCCAGCAGCGTTGTGCGCTGGCCAGGCGGTCTTGCTCGGGGTAGAGCACCAGAAAGCGCTCGCGCCGGGCCAGTGTGTTCATGCGGGTGCTCTGCGCAAAGCCGGCGGCATCCTGCCCGCAGCCGTGCAGCATCACCAGCAGCGGCAGGCGCTCGCCCGCCTGCAGGTCGGGCGGGCGGTAGAGGTGGTAGCGGCGCGCGCCACCCGGCCCCAGCGCCATGCCGCCGAGCCAGTCGCCCGGCGTGGCCGGTGGCGCCTTCGGCGTGGTGGCGCGCTTCACCGCGGTCTTGACGGCCCGCGTCTGGACACGGCGCGTGTTGCGCGTGAGCGCAGCCAGGTTGCGGTTGAACATCCGCACCCAGGTCGACGCAGCCGTGCGCTTGGCCATGGCGGGTGGCTCCTCAGGCTTTCAGGAACGCCAGCAGGTCCTTGGCCAGGCGCTGCTTGTGGGTGACGAACAGACCGTGGGGCGCGCCTTCGTATTCGATCAGCTGGGCACCTGCGATGGCGGGGGCCGCCAGGCGGCTGGAGGCCGCGATCGGCACCGTCTTGTCGTCGGTGCCGTGTATCAACAGGGTGGGCACATCGAACGCGGCCAGATCGGGGCGGAAATCGGTGCTGGAGAAGGCGCGCATGCAGGCCACGGTGGGCCGCAGGCCGGCCTGCATGGCGGTGTTGTGGGCCCAGCGCAGGGTTTCGTCGCTCACGTGGCTGTCGGACGAACCCTGGCCGAAGAAGTCGCGGAAGAATCCGGTGAAGAACTTCGGGCGGTCGTCGGTCAGGGCCTTGGCGGTCTTGTCGAAGGCCGACGCTTCAGCCCCGTTGGGGTTGTCGGGCGTCTTCAGGCGAAACGGCAGCACCGATGAAATGAGCGCGGTGCGTGCCACGTTCTTGCCGCTGTGGCGCGACATGTAGCGCGCCACCTCGCCGCCGCCCATGGAGAAGCCCACCAGCGTGGCGTCCTGCACGTCGAGCTGTTCCATCACTTCCCACAGGTCGTCGGACAGGGTGTCGTAGTCATAGCCGTTCCAGGGCTGTGACGAACGGCCGAAGCCCCGCCGGTCGTACGCGATCACCCGGTGCCCGGCTTCAACCAGCGAAACCGCCAGATCGTCCCAGCTGTCGGCGTTCAGCGGCCAGCCGTGGATGAGCACGACGGGGCTGCCCTCCCCCCAGTCCTTGAAATACAACGAAGTCTTGTCGGCGGTGGTGATGCGGTGCATGGATTCCTTGGCGCTCAAAAACGAAAGCCTTCAGTGTCTGAAGCGCCCCGATCCGTGTCTGTTCGACACCGCACGAAGGCTGTGTGGCGCGAAAGACCCACACGTGCAGGGCTGTCGCTGCCGTGCTGCAATTCCCCCCTGTCAACGGACCTGGCCATGAACCTCAACAATGACTTTTCCCTGCGCGCCACCGACTTTGCAGATACCGCCGTCTGGCAGCCGTCGCCCTTGCCGGGGGTGGAGCGCCGCCTGCTCGACCGCGTGGGCGCCGAGGTGGCGCGAGCCACCAGCGTGGTGCGTTATGCACCCGGCTCGCGTTTTGATGCGCACACCCACGGCGGTGGTGAAGAAATCCTGGTGCTCGAAGGCGTCTTCTCGGACGAGACCGGCGACCACCCGGCCGGCACCTACCTGCGCAACCCGCCGGGCACGCGCCACGCGCCGTTCTCGGAGCCCGGCTGTGTGCTGCTGGTGAAGCTGTGGCAGTTCGCTGCCGACGACCTCACGCCCCTGCGCATCAACACCCTGACCGAGCCCTGGCGCCAGGGCCTGGTGCCGGGCCTCACGGTGATGCCGCTGCACGAGCACGACGGGGTGAGCACGGCGTTGGTGCGCTGGGCGCCCGACACGCAGTTCAACCCGCACCGCCACCCCGGTGGCGAAGAGATTTTTGTGATTGACGGCGTGTTCCGCGACGAACACGGTGCCTACCCGCGCCACAGCTGGCTGCGCAACCCGCGCTGGAGCCAGCACACCCCCTTCACCGGGTCTGAGGGCGCGCTGATCTATGTGAAGGTGGGCCACCTGGGCGCCTCCTTCATGGCGCCGACGGCGGCCTGATCAGGTGCCGCTGCGCAGCAGCATGGCCGGGTTCAGCCGCATCTGCGCGAGCAAATAGCGCGCGCCCAGTCCCAGGCTCACACCGCTCACGCCCAGGGCGGTGAGCGCGCCGGTCCAGTACAGGCCCATCGGGTCCATGTCCAGCCGCCAGCGCAGCAGGCCGGTGGCCAGCCCGCTGCCGGCCAGCATGGCAAAACCGGCGGTGACCACGGCGAGCAACAGGTATTCCCAATACAGCACACGCCGCAGGCTGGACAGCCGCGCGCCCACTGCGTGCATCACCGTGGCTTCAAACACCTGGCGCGCGCGGCTGCTGGCCACCACGCTGGCGAGCACCAGCAGGCTGGCCGCGAGACACACCCCGGCGATCACCGCCAGGCCCGTGCTGGCGCGGCCCATGAGCGCGCGTGTTTCGCGCAGCAGCGATTCGGTGCGCACGGTGGCGATGTTGGGCGCGGTGGCGGCGAGCTGGTCTTGTGCGGCCAGGGCCTGGTCGGCGGGCAACCAGGCGGCGCCCACGTGGCGGGTGATGTAGGGGTCGAGCACACCGTCGCTGAAGATGCCTTCCAGCCACAGGCGCGCCTGCATCCGCTGCTGGCTGTAGATGGCGGCGAGCTCGGCCTGCACCGGCGTGCCCAATATCTCGAAGGTGAGACGGTCGCCCACCTTGAGGCCCAGCTGGTCGGCCTCGCGGTCTTCCATGGCCACCAGTGGAGCGCCGCTGTGGTCGGCCGGCCACCAGGCGCCGTCGCGGATCACCACATCGTCGATGTTGCCGGCGCGGCTGCTGAACTTCTGCTCGTCGCGCGCTTCGCGCACCCGCGCACCATCGTCGCTGTCGCGCAGCACTTCGCCGTTCACTTCGATCAGGCGGCCCAGCACCAGCGGCGCGGTGGTGACGTCAATCAGGCCCGGCTGGGCTTTGAGCGTCTCTTGCAGCAGCGGGATCTGCTCGGTCTGCACATCGTAGAACACCATGGCCGGTGCGTTGGCGGGCACGGTTTCGTTCACCGTGCGCAAGAGCGAGGTGACCACCAGCGTGCACGCCACCAGCAGCGTGAGCGCAGCGCCCAGCGAGAGGAGGGCTGCGCGCAGGGGAGAGTCACTGCGCTGCAGTCCGGCCATGGCCAGGCGAAGTTCAAACGGCAGTTGAGCGCCGGGCCGGTTGAGCTGGCGCCGCGCCAGGCCGCGCAGGAGGCGCGTCACGCCTTCGAGCAACACCAGCAACAGCACCGTGGCCACCACGAAGGCCAGGCCAAAACGCGCGTCCGGCACGCTGGCCACCACCAGCGCACCCACCACCGCGGCCACGCCACCGGTGAGCCACCACACGCGACGCGGTGTCTTGAGCGTGTTGCCATCGATACCGCGAAACAACGCTGCCGGCGAGACCGACAAGGCGCGACCCAGCGCGGGCAAGGCAAACGTGAGCGCGGTCAACACGCCAAAGCCCAGGCCCACCAGCGAGGGCAGCCACAGGCTGGCCACCAGAGGCGCCAACGGCAACTGCTGCGCAGCGGCCAGCGTGCCGCCCAACGCCAGCGCATTGCCGATGAGCACACCGCCCAGGCTGGACAGCAGCGCCAGCATCAGGATCTGCAGCAGCACCAGCGCGGCCAGCCGGCCGTCGCGCAGGCCCACGGCGCGCAGCGTGGCCAGCGTGCCGAGCTTGCCCTGCAGGTAGGCCTGCACGCTGTTGAACACACCGAGCCCGCCAATGAACAGCGCGGAGAAACCGATGAGCAAGAGCCCGGAGCCGATCTGGCCCAGCACCTCGGCCATGCGGTCGCTGCGTTCTTCAAATGTGCGCACCTCGGCCTGCAGGTCCGGGTAGGCCGCGATGAACGCGTCGCGCCACTCGGCGGCGGGCTGCGGCGTGCGCACGCGGTAGTGGTATTCCACGCGGCTGAGCGGCTGTACCAGGCCGGTGGCGGCCAGGGCCCCGTCGGCCACCAGCACCGGGGCACCGCCCCAGTCGGCGCGCAGGCTGCGGTCGGGCTGGCGCACCACCAGTGCGCGCACCTGCAGGCTCAGGTTGCCGACCTCCACCGTGTCGCCGGGTTGGAGGTCCAGGCGCTGGGCGAGGGTGGCGTCCAGTGCCGCGCCCCACACGCCGTTTTGCTCGGTCAGCGCGGCGCTCAGGTCGCCTGCCGGGGCGAGTTCCACCGCACCGTACAGCGGGTAACGCACGTCGGCGCTTTGCAGTTCGATGAGCTGGGCGCGGCCGTCGGGTGCGCGCAGCATGGTGCGCAGCTCCACCAGACGCGAGACATCGCCGCGTTCGTTCATCCAGGCCAGCACGTCAGGCGCCAGTGGCGCGGTTTGTTCGACCTCCACGTCGCCGCCGAACAGCAGGCGCGCGTCACTCTGCAGGGCACCCGCTACTTGCCGATAGAGGCCACCGCCGGCTGTGACCAGAGCCACACCCAGCACCAGGCAGGCGCAAAAGATCCACAGGTGGCGGCCGCTGGCGCGCAGGTCGCGCCAGGCCAGGTCAAACAGGAACCACATCAGGGGCTCGCACGGTGGTGTTGACTTCGTTCAGGTGGCCGTCGTGCAGGCGCAGCACGCGGTCGCAGCGGGCCGCGAAGTCGGGGTCGTGCGTCACCAGCACCAGCGTGGTGCCTGCCTCGGTGTTGAGTTCAAACAGCAGTTCGCGGATCGCCTCGCCGGTGTGGTCGTCGAGGTTGCCGGTGGGTTCGTCGGCCAGCAGCAGGCGCGGGCGGTGCACCAGCGCGCGGGCAATGGCCACGCGCTGCTGCTCGCCGCCCGAGAGCTGGCTCGGGTAGTGGCCTTGCCTTGCGCCCAGGCCCACCCGCTGCAGCAGTGCGGCGGCTCGGTCGTGTGCGTCGGGCCGGTTGGCCATTTGCAGAGGCAGTGCCACGTTGTCCAGCGCGCTCAGGCTGGGCAGCAGGTGGAACGACTGGAACACGATGCCGATGCGGTCGCGCCGCAGGTCGGCCAGGGCGTCGGCGTCCATGCCGCCGAGTTCGGTGCCGTCGATGGCGATGCGCCCGCTGGCCGGTCGCTCCAGCCCCGAGAGCAACAACAACAGGGAGGTTTTGCCCGAACCCGAAGGGCCGGTGATGGCCATGCGCTGGCCGGCGGCCACCGAGAGGTTCACCGAGCGCAGCACGTCGATGCGTGCGGCGCCCAGCTGGTAGTGCATGCAGAGGTCTGAAATGTCGATCATGCGGAGTGAGTTCGGGTTCGGCGGCAAAGGTTCAGTATGCCGAGCGGGTGGACGTGCCGCGAAGATGAGGACTTTTTGCGCGCCGAATGACCCCGTGTTGTGCTCGCCTGACGCGGACGCGACCCTTGGCACCTACACTGGGCAGGGTATGTGAAACAGAATGTTCCCGGGCTGCGTCTGTGCCCCGGTGGACCGACAACACACTCTTATGAAACATGGCGCAAGCCCGTCGAGGGCTGATGGAGCGGGGCGGGTATGGCGTGCACTGGTTGCAACGGCCTTGCTGGCCTTGGCCGCCTGCGGCGAGCCCGTGGTACCGCCATTGACGGTGGGCATGAACCCCTGGGTCGGCTACGACCCGCTGGTGCTGGCGCGGGACCGGGGCCTGACCGATGCGGAGCAACTGCGGGTGGTGGAGCTGGCGTCGGCGTCTGAAACGCTGCGCCATCTGCGCAATGGCCTGCTCGACGCGGCCATGCTCACGCTCGATGAAACCCTGCGGCTGGCTGAAAGCGGCGTGGCGGTGCGCATCGTCGCGGTGCTGGACGAGTCCACCGGCGGTGACGCGGTGCTGGCGGCGCCGCGCATCACCTCGCCAGCGCAGCTCAAGGGTGAATTCGTTGCCGTTGAAGACTCGGCCGTGGGCGCCTTGTTGCTGCAGCGCATGTTGACCAAGGCCGGCCTGACGCGCGCCGATGTGAAGGTGACCAACATCGAAGTGGCCCGGCACCTGCAGGCCTTGCAGTCGGGCCAGGCAACGGCAGCCGTGTCTTACGAGCCCCTGGCCGGAGCGATCGAAGCCGCAGGCTTTCGCCGGATTTTCGACAGCCGCGAACTCCCGGGCGAGGTCCTTGATGTGCTGGTGGTGCGCGTCGACGTGCTGGAGCAGCGTCCCGAAGCGGTGGACGCCTTGCTGCGTGCCTGGTACGCCGGCCTGGAGCTGTTCAACAGCGACTTGCGCGGCGCTGCGGAGTCGCTGGCGCGCGGCACCGACCTCACGCCGGCTGCCTACAAGGCGGTGTTGGGGGGGCTTGCGTTTCACTCACCCGAGGCTTCCGCCAACGAACTCATGGGCAACCCGCCCCCACTGGTGGACAAGGCCTCGACCGTTGCCGACGCCTTGCAGTCGATCGGGCTGCTCCAGCGCACGCCGCGCTGGCAGGACCTGATCGACGGCGCGCCCATGCAGCGCTTGCAAGCGGGCGGGAAAGCGCCATGAAGCCGCTGCTGGCCCGCATGACCCTGCCAGGGCGCTGGCTGGCACCGCTGATGCTGTTGCTGTTCGCGCTGACTGCGTCCGTCGTCAGCCACGTGGTGCAGTTGCGCAACCTGGACATGCAGGTGATGGACCAGGAGACACGGCGCCTGCGCGAGCGGATCAGTGTGGAACAGAGCCGGCTCGACTCCTCGTCCGCCCTGGAGAACCCGACCCTGGTGCGCCGGCTGGTGGGCGGGCTGGGCTTGTACAGCGGCATGCGCCACATCTACCTGCTGCAGCGCGACGGGTGGGTGGAGGCTTCGCTGGTGCGGTCCGACATCGGCCAGGCCTTTGGCGAGGTGTTGCGCCTGCGCGCCGACCTCACCGAGGTCGACAAGGTGGTGTTCGGTGACCTGTCGAGTGTGGGCATCCGTGTCCTTCACCTGCCGTCCACGCAGCAGCTGGTGGGCGTTGCACCCATCACCAACGGCCGGCGTCTCGTCACCGTTGTCGATCTGAGCCTGCCGCGGGCGGTGCGCCTGGCCGACCTGCGCGAGGACGCCCTTCGCGAGGGTGTTTTGCTGCTGGGCGTGGCTGCGTTGCTGGCCCTGGTGATGCACCTGGTGTGGTTTCGCCGGGCACGTCACCTCACCTCAACCCTGCAGCGCATGGGCAACGGCGAGCTGCAGGCACGCGTGGCGCTGCAAGGCCGGGACGAACTCGCCATGATCGGCACCGAAGCCGACCGCATGGCCGAGCGGTTGCAGGCCGGCCAGGTGCAGCTTCGGCACCTGGTCGATCTGGTCGACCGCTCGCCCGTGGTGGTGGTGGAGTGGCACAACGAACCCGGTTGGCCTGTGAGCTACGTCAGCCAATCGGTGGACCAGTGGGGCTACCAGCCTGACGACCTGTTGCGCGGTGATCTCCCATACGCCAGGCTCATCCACCCCGACGATATCGAGCGCGTGACGGCAGAGGCCGCCCGCTACTTCAAGGACGGACCCGACGAACACCGCCAGGAATACCGGCTGCGCTGCGCCAACGGCAACTGGGTCTGGGTTGACGACCGCACCACGCTGAGCCGCAACGAACAGGGCGCGCTCACCCGCATCAGCGGCGTGTTGCTCGACATCACGGTGCAGAAAAAAGCACAGCTGGCCCAGCAGGAGCAAGCGGAATTTCTGCGCCTGTTCTACGAGCTGCCCTTCATCGGCATGGCCATTTCGGCGCCTGGCTCCACGCGCTGGCTCCAGGTCAACAGCCAGCTTTGCACGATCCTGGGCTATTCGCGGGAAGAGTTGCTGCGCATGACCTGGGCCGAGATGACGCCCCAGCCCGATCTGGACCAGAACCTCGCGTTGCGTGACGCCATGTTGGCCAACCGCACCGACAACTACTCGATGCGCAAACGTTTCGTGCGCAAGGACGGCAGCTTCGTGCACACCGAGATCGACGTGCGCGCTGTGCGAAACCCCGACGGCACGCTCAAGCACCTCTTTTCCACCATCAAGGACATCACCGAGCGCCTGCAGGCCGAAGCCGCGATCGGCCGGCAGAAAGATCTGCTGGAGCTGGCCGAGTCCATGGCGGGCCTGGGCAGCTGGGTGTACGACACCCGGAGCCGCAGCATCTGGTGGTCGCGCCAGATGTACCGCAACACCGGGCGCGATGAATCCATGGGGCCACCCTCCGATCTCGCGTCTTACCTGGCCTACATCCATCCCGACGACCAACCCCGGATTGATCGATTCATGCGCGCCATTCCCGACGCAGCATCCATGAGCACCGCCGAGTTCCGCCGCCACCCTGATCTCGGGCCACTGCGCTGGTTCCGGGGCAGCGTGCAGAGCCAGCCCATGGACACCCCCGGGTTCTACAGCTACAGCGGCACCCTGCTCGACATCACCCAGCTCAAGCAGGCCCAGACCACGCTGGAGCAGAACAACGCCGTGCTCGAACAACGTGTGACCGAGCGCACCGCCCAGTTGCGCGGCCTCAACGAAGAGCTCGAAGCTTTCTCGTACACCGTCTCGCACGACCTCAAGGCGCCGCTGCGCGGCATCGACGGCTACAGCCAGCTGCTCGAAGAAGAACACGGCAGCCAGCTCAACGAAGAAGGGCGCCAGTTCCTCGCCCGCATCCGCCGCGGCGTGCTGCAGATGGGCGACCTGATCTCCGGCCTGCTGGACTATTCGCGCATGGAGCGGCGCACCATGGAGCACCAGCACGTGGACGTGCCCGCCCTGGTGGCTCAGGTGATCGAAGGCCACAGCGCCGACATCGACAGCACCCGTGTGCGACTGAGCCTGCAACTCGAACCCATGGTGCTGCAGCTCGACCGCGAGGGCATGGCCGTGGTGCTGCGCAACCTGGTGGGCAACGCCATCAAGTTCAGCCGCACCCGGGAGCTGCCCGAGGTCGAGATCGGTGCCCGCACCGAAGGACTGCGCCGCATCCTCTGGGTGCGTGACAACGGGGTGGGGTTTGACATGAAATACCACGACCGCATCTTCGGCATCTTCCAGCGCCTGCAGCGCGCCGAGGACTACCAGGGCACCGGCCTGGGCCTCGCGCTGGTGGCCAAGGCCGTACAACGCATGGGTGGCCGCGTCTGGGCCGAGAGCCAGCCCGGACAGGGCGCCACCTTCTTTCTGGAGTTTCCCGCATGACCAAGCCCGCCACCCTGCCGCCCATCCTGCTGGTTGAAGACAACCCGATGGACCTCGACCTCACGCTGCGCGCCTTCAACAAGAAGAAGTTCTCCAACACCATCCAGATCGCGCGCGATGGTGAAGAAGCGCTGGCCTACTTCGGACGCTGGGAAGCGGGTGAGCCCTTGCCTGCGGTCATACTGCTGGACATCAACCTGCCCAAGGTCAATGGTCTGGAGGTGCTGCAAAAACTCAAACAGCATCCGGAGTTCCGGCGCATTCCGGTGGTGGTGCTCACCTCGTCGCGCGAGAACTCCGACCTCAAGACCGCCTACGACCTGGGTGTGAACTCCTACATCGAGAAGCCGGTCAGCTTCAGCAAATTCATTGAAGTGGCCGAGCACATCGAACTCTACTGGTGCCTGCTCAACGAGCGGCCCGCCTGACAACCAAGGAATTCGTCATGATCAAGATCCTCATCCCCGTTGATGGCTCGGCCCAGTCCATGCACGCGGTTTACCACGCCATGCGACTGGTCAGCTCGGGCCTGAAGGCCCGCTTTGTGGTGGCCAACGTGCAGGAAGCCCCCAACCTCTACGAACTCGTGGTCGCGCACGACCCCGACGTGTTGCACGAGGTGAGCGACGCTGCCGGCCACGATCTGGTGCGTCCGGCGGTGGCCTTGCTGACCGCTTCCAGCCAGTTGGTGGAGGAAGTGGTGGCCAGCGGCGACCCCGCCCACACCCTGCTCGAACTGGTGGAGAGCCACGAATGCGACGCCGTGATCATGAGCGCCCACGGCAGTGGCGAGAGCGAGCGTGGGCTGGGCTCGGTGGCGCAGCATCTGGTGCAGCAGTGCGCGGTGCCTGTGACCATCGTGCGGCCTGCGCAAACCGAGGCGCCTGCGGAGTCTTGAGCCCCTCACGCCCGGGGCAGCCCGGCTGCGGGATGTTTCAGGGCTCGCGCTCGCGGGAGAGTCGTCGCTGTGCCTTGTGGACTTGCTGGACGGCCCGGCGCAGCGCGCTGCTTCGGCGCAGTGCCTGCTCCATCTCGGTCAGCGACAGGCGCGAGTCGGCTCCGGCGCTCAGCAGGGCGGCCTTGAGGTCCTCGTAGCCGGCCTCCATCGCGTGCAAGGCCGCATCCGGGCGGACCGCATCCGCCGATGTGTCCGGATCCCAAGCCGACAGCAGGGCGCCGGCCGCCCCGGCAAATGCGCTGGCGGCCGAGGCCAGGCGGGCATCTTCCAGGCCTGTCGCCGACAGCGCGACGGCGGCCACCGCCTGCTCGGCGCCGGATTCGTTGTACCGCTGGATGCGCAGCAGTTCGGCCAGCCGCGCGCTGACAGCTTGCGACAGGGCGGCGCTGCGCAATCGTTCGACGAAGCGCTCGATGGCGGTGTCCAGGCTGCTCAGGATCGCGTGGTCGGTCTTCAGCCGGGCGGCATCCGCGCCCGCCAATGCACTTCGGGTCATGCGAAGGGCCACCTGCGTGGCACGGGTCACCTCCCGGGACAGTGCATCGAGTGCCAGTGTGGGCACGGCGAGCACGTTGTCGTCGAGGAATTGCGGCTGCGCCTCGTCTTCCTCGCGGGCCCGGAATCGCTGTTGAAGCCAGTGGGTGAGCCGGCCAGCCAACGGCCACATCAACAGCACACCCATCAGGTTGAAGATGGTGTGAAAGAGGGCGAGCTCGGTGGCGGGGTCCGGTGGCAGGCCCACCACTTCGCGGGTCCGGGCCAGCGCGCCGACGATCCAGGGCAGGAGCAGCAGCGCAACCACTCCGGTGAGGAAGTTGAACACCACGTGGGCCGAAGCCGCCCGGCGGGCGTTGGGCGTTGCACCGATGGCGGCCAGCAGTGCCGTGGCGGTGGTGCCGATGTTGGCGCCGATCACGACAGCTGCTGCACCTTGCAGTCCGATCAAACCGCCCTGTGCGGCGGTGAGGGTGATGACCATGGCCGCGCTGGACGACTGCATCAGCACCGTCATCAGCAGCCCGATCCCGAGCTGCGCCAACACCACCAGCGGTCCTTCGCCCTGCGGCAAGGTGAACTGGCCGGCCAGGGAGGCAAAGGCCTGTTGCAGCAGGGCAATGCCCATGAAGAGCAGCCCGAAGCCGGCGAGCGCGGTCCCGATGGCGCCACTGCGGCGGCCCTCGCCCGTCAGCCGCAGCAGGGCGCCCAGGCCCACCAAAGGCATGGCGAGCATTTCGACCTTGAACTTCAGGCCGACCAGGGCGACGATCCAGCCCGTCATCGAGGTGCCGACGTTGGCACCGAACAGCACCCACAGGGCCGGGCCCAGCGACAGCAGACCGGCGTTGACGAAGCCGATGGCGGCCACGGTCACCGCGCTGGACGACTGAACCAGCGACGTGACCATCAAGCCGGAACCCAGCGCGTGCATCCGCGTGCGTGTGGCCCCCGCGAGGATGCGGTGCAAAGCCGGGCCGGCCGCCAGCTTGAGTCCGTCCGTCATCATGCCCATGCCGAGCAGGAACAAGCCCAGCCCGCCCGCCACCAGGCCCAGGGTCTGGAAGTCGCTCATGTCAGGAGTGCCGTGGCCATGGCGGTGATCACCGCCATGCACACCAGGTTGAGCACCAGTCCGCACCGCATCATGGTGGTCTGGGACACCTGCTCCGTGGCGTACACCAGCGCATTGGGTGGCGTGGCCACCGGCAGCATGAAGGCGCAGGAAGCCGATACCGCGATGGCCGCAGCGAACAGGGGCGGCGGCAAGCCCAGGGTGGCCGCCACGCCCACGAAGATCGGCACCAGCAAGGCCGCAGACGCGGTGTTGCTCACCAGTTCGGTAAGAAAGACCACGAAGGCCACCACCCCCAGCAGCAGCAGCACCGTCGGCGCACCCTGCAAGGTGTCGGTCAGTGCTGCGGCCAGAAACGGGCTCGCTCCGCTGGTGGCCATCACCTCGCTCAGCGCCAGTCCGCCGCCGAACAGCAGCAGTACGCCCCACTGCGTGCGTTGCTCGATCTGCGGCCAGGTGATGGCGCCGCTGGCCACCAGCGCAACGATGGCCGCCACCGCCACCACGCTGTCGACATCGGCTGTGACGCCCAGCACCCGGCCCAGCGGCGCAGCGCCGATCCAGCCGGCGGCCGTGAGGCCGAACACCAGCAGGGTGATGCACTGCAGCCGGGTCCAGGGCGTGGACGTTGCTGGCTCGATGGGAGCGTCTTCCGGCGTTCCCAGGCGTGGACGAAGCATGAGGTACAGCACCGCCACCATCAGGGGCAGCAGCACCGCCACCATAGGCAGGCCGATGCGCATCCACTCGACAAATCCGATACCGGCCTGCGCCGCCGCGATCGCGTTGGGCGGGCTGCCCACCAGGGTACCGATGCCGCCGATGCTGGCGCTGTAGGCCACGCCCAGCAGCACAAAGCTGCGCTCGCGCACCCCGTCGTCCTCGCGCATCAGGCCCAACGCCAGCGGCAACATCATTGCAGCGGTGGCCGTGTTGCTGATCCACATCGACAGCAGCGCGGTGAGACCGAACAGCATCGCCACCGCCGTCGTTCGCCGGCCGGCAGCCAGGCGCATGACCGCCAGCGCCAGCGCACGGTCCAGCCCCTGCTGCTGCAAGGCCGCGGCCAGCGCAAAGCCGCCCAGGAACAGGAAGATGATCGGATGCGAGAACGAGGCGAGCGCCGTACGCAGGTCCATCAGGCCCGTGAGCGTGGCCAGCAGCGGTACCAGCAGAGCGGTGACGCTCAGGTGAATGGCCTGCGTCATCCAGAGCCCGCCGATCAGCACAAACAGCGCCAGCCCCAGGCGCAATGCTTCGGGCTGGGGTGCGCTGCCGTAGACGAGCCCCGCCAGCGCCAGGCAGGCGGTTGCACGCAGCAAGGAACCCGCGTGAAAACTCATTCGTCGCGGGCGGTCGACACCAGCACATCCGTGCTGCCTTCGGCCAGCACGTGTTTGCTGACGCTGCCCAAGAGCATGTCCTCGGTGACCGAGCGGCCGTGTTTGCCCAGTACCACCAGATCGCAGTCCTGCTCCTGTTCCTGTTCAAGCAGGGCTTGCGAGGCCTCGCCCTCGACGATGCAGGGATCCCAGTCGCCGGGCTTCAGGCCGCTCGAAGCTGCCAGCGAGAGCACCCGCTGAAGCGCGTCCGCGCGGGCCTGCTTGCGGTAGTGGTCGATGGTGGCCGGATCAACGCCGGCGTAGCGCAGCTTCGACTCGAACGGCACCTGGTAGGCGTTGAACAGCAGCAGCCGGGCGTGCGGTGCCACCCACCGCGCCAGCGCGATGGCGTGCGCCGACCAGGGTGAAAAGTCCAGGGCCACCAGCACATGGTGGTAGGCCTCGTGCGGCTTGTGCCGCACCACCAGCACAGGCTGCTTCGTGCGGCGCAGCAGCCGCTCGGAGGTGCTGCCCAGCACCAGCTGACGCAAAAAGCCGGAGCCGCGGGCACCCACCACCAGCAGGCTGGCGTTCAGCTCTTCGCACTCGCGGTCGATCTCCACCAACGGCGACCCGGTGGACTTCACCGCGCGGATGTTCACCCGGCGGCTCGTCTGAAGCTCCGCAGCCCAGGCCCCGAGTTGGCGGTCTGCCTCGTCGTGCAGTTGCTGCTCCATCGGGTGGCTGGCGCCCAGCCATTCGCGAAGCTCCTGCAACGCGCCGCCCGGCAGCACATGCATCAGCGTCAGCGCAGCACCGGTTTCGTGCGCCAGGCGGGCCGCCCGGTCGGCAGCATGGCGGGAGGGTCCCGAAAAATCCGTGGCGGCCAGGATGGGACCCGGCGGTGTCCTGGAGGTCATGTGCTTGTCTCCTGTTGATGAATGTCGTGGGCAAGGCGTGCTGCCGCGTGGTCGGCCGCGTCGTCGAACGGATTCAGGACCTGGGAGACACCGGCTGCGGCCAGGGCCCGCCCGTGGGCGGCGTCGCGCACGGCGCCCACCACCCGTCCACGGTAGTGCACCGCCTGCAGCGCATGCAACAGCGCGCGGTTCGACTCCCATTGCGGGAAGGTCGTGATCACCCAGCGCGCCTGCCGCAGGGGCAGGGTTTCGAGAAAATCGGGGTCTTCGCCGTCACCGAACAGCACGGGCAGTCCCCGGGCCCGCAGGGCCCGCACGGCCTCGGGGTCGAAGTCCACGCCGACCACGGCCACACCGTCGGCGTGCAACTGCTCGAACAGGCGGCTGCCGTAGCGACCGAGCCCGAACACGATGGCCTGCGCATCGCGCTCCGTACCGGCGGTCGATTCGGCCGCGAGTTCGCGAAACGGGTGTTGGCGCTCGAAGATCCGGAGCCAGGGGGCGAGGCGTTCGTACAGCGGCTGGGCATACAGGATCATGTAGGTCGACACGGTGATCGTCACCAGGCCCACCAAGGTGGTCAAGCTCAGGGCCTCAACGCCGACATGCCCCAGCGTGATGCCCATGGCGACGAACACGATCGAGAACTCGCTGATCTGCGCCACGGTCAGGCCGGCCATGAAGCCGGTGCGCCGCCGGTAACCCATATAGCCCATGATGGCCATCACGATCAGCGGGTTGCCGATCAGCACGAAGAGCGACAGCACGATGGCGGGCACCACCTCGGCACCCAGGGTCGAGAAATCGAGCTTGGCACCCAGGTCGATGAAAAAAAACAGCAGGAGGAAGTCGCGGATGCCGGTCAGCCGCGCGTTCATGGCCTCGCGGTAAGGCGTGGAGGCCAGCGAGAAACCGGCGAGAAAGGCGCCCGCCTCCTTGCTGAAGCCGGCCCACTCTCCCAGCGCCGCCAGTGCCACGCCCCAGGCAATCGCAAAGACCAGCAGCAGTTCCTGCGACCGGGCCATCGAGGCCACCACCACCGGCAGCACCCAGCGCATGAGCACATACAAGGCCACGGCCGCCAGCGCCAGCCGCCACGCCAGCGACACCCCCACCGCGATCCAGCCGGCGACATCGCCGTCCCCATCGCCGGCGGAGCGCAGCGCGCTCATGGTCATCATGGCGATCACCACCGCCAGGTCCTGCACGATGAGGAAACCCACCGCGATGCGGCCATGCAGGCTGTCGAGTTCGCGTTTGTCGGACAACAGCTTGACGATGATGATCGTGCTGGAAAACGTCAGCGCCACGGCCACATACACGGCCTCCATGGCGCCCTTGCCCAGCGCCAGCACCAGGGCGAAGCCGATCACGATGGTGAAGGCCAGCTGCCCCAGGCCCGTGGCCAGCGCCACCGGCCCGATGTGGCGCACGTGGTGCAGGTCCAGCTTGAGGCCCACGGCGAACAGCAGCACCGCCACGCCCACCTGCGCCAGCAGATCGATCTGGTCGTGGGCCGACACCAGGCCAAAGCCGGCCGGCCCCACCGCAATGCCCACGACGATGTAGGCGATCAGCACCGGCTGACGAAGCCGCACGAACACGGCGCCCGCCAGTGCGCAGATCAACAACAGGGCAGCGAACTCGGTGAAGTGGCCGTGCATGGGGGTAAGAGGCTTGGATGAAGAACGTCCCCTGGACACCCTACCTTACCTCAGCGGCCGGGCGCCGGGCTGGCTGCTCCGCCCAAAGCCGCAGCCCTCGTCGCGCGCGAAGAACACCGGGCCCTCTTCGTGCATGAAGCCGCCCACCTCGATGCAGTTGGCCTCCTTTTTTGGCGCTGAACTTCGGGCACCTGCAAATGCCGGGCGGCGTTACTTGCGATGCTCCAGTCGGAAGATCTTCACCGCATCGTTCATCACGCGGGCCTGCGCCTGCAGCGAGCTGGCCGCCGCCGAGAGTTCTTCGACCATGGCCGAGTTCTGCTGGGTGACCGAGTCGAGTTGGCCCACCGCCTGGTTGATCTGAGCCAGCCCCATGGACTGCTCGTGCGTGGCGCCGGTGATCTCGGCGATCAACCCGTTGACCTGCTCCACCGAGCCCACCACGTTGGCCATGGTCTGGCCGGCGCTGTGCACCAGCTGGCTGCCGTGCGTGACCTTGGCGGCCGACTCGTCGATCAGCACCTTGATCTCCTTGGCCGCGCTCAGCGTGCGCTGGGCCAGGTTGCGCACCTCGCCGGCCACCACGGCGAAGCCGCGGCCCTGTTCACCCGCGCGGGCGGCTTCCACCGCAGCGTTGAGCGCGAGGATGTTGGTCTGGAACGCGATGCCGTCGATCACGCCGATGATCTCGCCGATGCGGCGCGACGACTTGCTGATGTCGTCCATGGTGGCCACCACCTGGGTCATGGCGACATTGCCTTCGCGCGCCACGGTGGCCGAGCGCTGCGACAGCACCGAGGCCTCGCGCGAGGAGTTGGCGCTTTGCTGCACGGTGCTGGTGAGTTGCTCTATCGACGCAGCGGTTTCCTCCAGGCTGCTGGCTTGCGATTCGGTGCGTGATGACAGGTCGGAGTTGCCCGCGGCGATCTCGTTGGACGCCACCTGCACGCCTTCGACCTCGTGGCGCACGTCGGACACCACCGCCTGCAGGTTCACGTTGAGCTGGTTGAGCGCACGGGCGAGTTCGCCGAACTCGCCGCTGCTGGCACCCTTGAAGCGCGCCGACAGATCGCCCGCCGCCATCTGGTTGGCAAATGCGATCGACTGGTTGAGCTGCTTCAGGATCTGGTTGCGCAGGCTCAGCGCGGCGAAGGTGGCAATCACCAGCAGCACTGCACCGGCGCCCACGTGGACCGCTGTGCCTTGGCTGGCGGCGTATTCGCCGACCACCAGGCCCACGGCGGCCAGGCCCACCGACGAGATGGCGATGCGTTTGCCCAGCGTGAGCTGGGCCATGCGCTGCAGCTGGCCCGCCAGACCGGTGCGCACCACGCGTCCGTGGTGCAGGGCGACGCTGGCGCTGCCCGATGCGGCTTCGCTGCGCATGCGTGCGTAGAGTTCCTCGGCATCTTTCACCTGCTCGCGGGTGGGCCGGGTGCGAACCGACATGTAACCCACCGCCTGGCCGTTTTCCATCACCGGTGTGGCGTTGGCCACCACCCAGTAGTGGTCACCGTTCTTGCGCCGGTTCTTCACCAGCGCCGACCACGGCGAGCCGCTGGCCAGCGTGGCCCACATGTCGCGAAACGCCTCGGTGGGCATGTCGGGATGGCGCACGAGATTGTGCGGCTGTCCGATGAGTTCTTCGCGGTCAAAACCGCTCACCGCAGCAAACGCGGGGTTGCAGTAGGTGATGCGGCTTTGCAGGTCGGTCGTCGAGACCAGGGTCACGCCCTCGGGTATGACGAACTCCTGGTGGGTGACGGGGAGGTTGGAACGCATGCTGATCTCAGGGTGGATGGGAGTGCGATCCCACACCACCGTTTGATGTATGGAACCTTGTGTATTCACTATCGGCAATAGCCCCGGAATCTGAACGGCTGATGTGGGGCGGAACACCCTCCCGGTACCGGCCCATGCAGTCGGTGACCGGCCGGTCTTTGACCGGTGTTCCGCCCAGGTCCGCGGCGTCAGCTCGCGTAGCCAGCCGGCAGGTAGCTCAGACGGCCTTCGGCGGTGGCGTAGCGCACCACGTCTGCTTTGTCAGCCGGCTCCAGGCCCAGGCCGGGTGCGCTCAGGGAATGCATCAGCGCCAGACACGCCTCCATGTTGTTGGAATGCATGAATTCCTTGATGGCCAGCGCCAGCGCTGCACTGCGCATCCGTATGCCGGCCGCGTTGGTGGCCTTGCACAACTGGGCCACGATGGCAGCGCAATACGTTCGCTCGTAGGGCGTTGCGTCCAGACCCCGTGTCACCTCGACCCCCAGTTCGTGGGGGGTGCCCCATTGCCGCATGAACTCGCTCACAGCGCCAAGAAGGAACTCCTGCGAGAACCAGATGTGCCGATTGGCATTGGCCACGATCGGGGGTGGCATGCGTTGGCCAAACCCGCTGGTTGGGCCCAGCGTGGTCAACGAGCGGTTGTTTCCGAGACTGCCTTCGAACTTGACCCGCGTTGCCCCGCTGCACAAGGCAATGCCCGGCATCATCAGGGCCTGCAGGGTCGTGTTGTTCGTCAGACAGGCGGCGATGCACTGAATGCAGAAAAAGTTGAATCCATGGTTTCCCCGGTCAGCGACTTCGAAGTGGAGCTGGGTGAGGTGCGTGCGGTTGTTGCGCAGGTTTTCAAACAGGTGGATCGGGTTTTCCGGCGAGGGGTTGGCGGGCGGGCCTGGGTTGGCAGGCGCTGTGTTGCTGAACAGTTGCAGCGCAATGATCTTCGGGTTCGCCAACAGCAGTTGGCTGATGTTGACGAAATTCAGTGCCGCGCCCATGCTTCCGAGCGTCACGCATTCGAGGCTGGTCCAGTGGGCCAAGGCTGTCAGCACCCGGTCCATCTGGCGCACGGGTGGTGCGGCGGCGTAGTCGTTCGACCAGCTGAAGTCCTTGACCGTGGGCGCAGCAAGCACGAACGGAGCGTGCGGGTCTGCGAACGCGCAGTCGATGAACGTCAGGGCGGTGAGTTTGCAGCCGGGCGCCAGCAGACTCGTCTGTAGCTTGGCGCAGGCCGCCGGCGTCAGCAGTGCCGTGCTTGCAACAAGCGACGTCACTGCAGACAGCTCGTTGATGTGTTCCGCAACGTGGTCGAGAAGTCCGTCGGGCAATGGCGGCGCGTTCTTCATGTCGTCAGGGTCTGCGCTGAGCGTCAGTTGGCGCCCACCCGTTGCGGCCACGAAGGCCAGAAACAGCTCGGGTTCGTTGGCCATGACCAGGCTGCGGGTGATCTCGGGGTGCTTCGTGGGGTCTGGGTCGGCTCCGTCCAGAAACGCCACCACCGCAGGGTCGGTCAGCATCTCGGGGTGGAGGTTTCGCAGCAGTGCTCGGCGGCTTTTGCTGGGTTGGTGAATGTCGCTGGAACGTTTCATGGAGGCCTTTGGGGGGTGGTGGCCCCGTTGGACTCGCGTGAACAGGGCGCCGGTTCCGCCCCCCGGCGATCGCGCCTAGCTCGGTGAATGCGGCGGGTTCCGGGGCGTGGGCTGCGGCGCCCAGCCCTTGAGCGAGCCGTGCCGGTGTGCATAGACGCTGGTGAATTCGGCACCCAGCAGGAACACCTGCGCCGAGTAGTACACCCACAGCAGCAGCACCACGATGGACGCCGCCGCGCCGAACACCGAGGCCACGCCGCTTCGCCCGATGTACTGGCCGATCAGCTCCTTGCCTACGGTGAACAGCAGTGCGGTGATGGCCGCACCCAGCCACACATCGCGCCAGGCCACCGGCACGCGTGGCATCCACTTGTAGATCATGGCGAACACGGTGGTGACGAAGAGGTAGCTCAGACCGAAGTTGATGGCGTCCGCGACGTAGGCCAGCTCACCGAGCCACGGCGCCCACCATTTGCCCGCGGCCGCCATGGCCGCGCTGAGCACCAGCGAGACCATGAGCAAAAAGCCGATGCCCAGCACCATGGAGGTGGAGAGCAGGCGCACTTTGAGGAATCGAAGAAACCCGCCCGTTTCCGGGTGGGGTGGGGCGCGCCAGATGCGGTCCATGGCGTCCTGCAATTCGGCAAACACCGTGGTGGCACCCGCCACCACCACCACCACGCCCACCACCGTGCCCCAGACGCCGGCGCGCGGGCGGTCCAGGCCTTGCAAGAGCGAGTCCACCGCCACCGCGCTGTCGGTGCCCACCAGCTGCGTCAGCTGGGCCAGGATCTCACCGCGCGCAGCCGGCTCGCCAAACAGCAGGCCGGCCACCGAGATCACGATCAGCAGCAGCGGCGCGATGGAGAAGAGGGTGTAGAACGCCAGCGCAGCCCCCATGCTGGGCGCGTAGTCGTCCAGCCAGGCGTTGATGGTGTCGCGGATCAGGGCCCATGCGGTGTTCAGCATGGTGCAGACAGGGGGGTGAGTTGCATGCAGCGCATTTTCGGGGGCTATCGCTTCGAGAAATGTTCGCTGCCGCACGTTGGGACGGCTGTGCCGGGGTGTTTGCCGAAAAGAAGGCGCCATTCGGCCTCAAGTTCGCGCAAGGGCTGCCGATAGAGAGCCAAGAACACCGGGCATGTTTCCGCCCGGTGGCCCTTTGAGAGGCCCGCCATGATCAACATCTCCACCACCAGCCCCGTGTCCTGGCCCACGCCGCCGTCCGCCGCCGTGGCGCCGGTGTCGGCCACGTCGGCCATCAAGCCGGTGCAGTCGGATGGGCGTGAAGCGAAGAACGAGCTGGAATCCCGCCGCGATGCGCGTCGAACGCGGGCCCGGGCGGACGAAGAGGCCCGCCCGGCAACACCGCAGCGCGCTTCAGACGCCGAGCCGAAGGCCAGCGCCCAGGCCCGTCAGGAAGCGGCCGCCCAGCGCGCCGAGCAGGCGGTCAAAAAGGCCGAAGCCGACAAGGCCAGCCACCGCAAGGCCATGGACCGTTTGCAGGAGGTGCTCACCAACATGTGGGCGGCCAGCGCTGCGGTGGTGGACCACGCCCTCGGGCTGGAGCCCAAGGCCGAAGCCCTGCCCGGCAACCAGAGCGATACCGCGCCCGACCTCTCGGCCGTGGCCGCGTCCACCATGCCACGCCGCCTGCTGCCGGGTGCAAAGACCGCGGATGCGCCCGCGCAGACCGCCCCGGAGAACATGCCCTGGCCGGTGATGCCGCAGTCCACCGACGAGGCCGCGGCCGAACTGGCGCCCGAGGTGCCAGGCGGTGAGGTGATCGCCTACGACGAGAACGGCCAAAGCAGCCTGGCGCCGCTGGAAGTGGGCACTTTGCTGAGCGAAAAAGTCTGAGACCGCTGGAAGACCGACCGATTCGCCGCCGGGCCGCCCCCAGGCGAATCAGCCCCCTCTGGGGGCAGCGACCCGCGCAGCGGCGGAGCTTGGGGCATCAGTTCAGCCCTTCTGCTTGAACACCGCCATGGCACCGACCAGACGGGCCGCTTGCGCGCTCAGGCGGGCTCGGCCTGTGCAAACTGACGCAGGGCGTGTTGTGTGCGTTCCATGTCGACCAGCAGCTGGTTGCCCAGCTCGCGCCGCAAGGCGGCGTTGTCCTCCGGGGCGAGGCGCTCGATCTGCGCCGAGGTGCGCACCAGCGCCCGAAAGCCCAGCAGCATGGCCGTGCCCTTGAGCTTGTGCGCGTCGTAGGCGATCTGGGCGGCATCGCCTGCCGCCAACGAGGCCACCAGCACATGCACGCTGCCTTGCGGTGCTTCAAACAACGTGCCCAGCAGCTCCTCCATGGTGTCGGGCGGCATCATCGCCACGATCTCGGTGTAGGACTCGGTGTCGATCAGACCCGCCGCGCTGGTGTTGAGTTCGTCGGGA
>NZ_JALHLX010000016.1:38162-50328 GCF_022844385.1 Hydrogenophaga sp.
GCCACCGTGGCCGCGTCCATTCCCATGCCGGTGTCCTGCACCGTGAGGCACACGCCGGCGGGCGTGCCTTCCAGACGGCAGAGGCGGGCCGTGATGCTGCCCTGGGGGGTGAACTTCACCGCATTGCCCAGCAGGTTGAAGAGGATCTGACGCACCCGGGTGGGGTCGGCCATCACCCATTCGGGCAAGTCGTGCGCGGTGTCGACCTGCAACTTGAGGCCCTTCTCGCGCGCGCTGGCACGCATGAGGCTCTCCACCTCCTGCACCAGCGAGCGCAGGCGCACCGGCTCGGGCGCCAGCCGCAGCGTGCCGGACTCCATGGTCGACACGTCCAGGATGTCGTTGAGCACGCCCAGCAGGTGTTGCGCCGAATCATGCGCGGTCTGCACATAGTCTCGCTGCTGGCCCGAGAGCCGGGTCTCGTCGAGCAGGTTGAGCATGCCGAGCACGCCCTGGAACGGGGTGCGTATCTCGTGACTCATGTTGGCCAGGAACACGCTCTTGCCGTGGTTGGCGGCTTCGGCTTCGTCCCTGGCCACAGCCAGCTCGCGCGAGACGGCTTGCAGTTTTTCGTACTGCACGACCTGGCGGCGCAGGTGGCGCACCAGCAGCGCCACGAACAACAGCAGCACGCCGGACTGCACGCCGGCCAGGGCAATCACCAGGCCACCCTGCTCGCGCAGCTGGGCGTTGCGTTCGTCCACAAACCGCGCGGTGGCGCGGTTGGCTTCGCGGGTGAGTTCACCCAGCGCGGGTTCGATCTGCTCGATGGATCGGATCAGTGCCTGGCGCGCGGTGCGCGGCTGCAGAAGCTCACCGGTGTCTGCAAATACCGGGTCGGCCTCGAGCACAAAAGCGTTCACCAGCCGGATGGCTTCGAGGTAGGCCGGCGTGGTGTTGAGCAGGTCGTTGCGCGGGATGTCCGTGACCACGGCGATGCGGCTGACGAACACCTCGTAGCGCTCCACCAGATGGTCGACATCCAACACGGCTTCAGGCTCCAGAGACACTTGAATCGCGCTGCTCAGGTGGCTGAGTTCGCGCTCGAGCTGGTACGACTGCCACATGATCGAGTCGATCTGGTTGACAGCCACGTCCTCAATCAAGCTGAACTGTTTCCACTGGATGTAGCTCAGCGGCGTCAGCGTCACCAGCAGGGCAGCGCCGATGGCGGCCACCCAATGCCTCACCCACCAGCCGTTCAGACCGGTTGTTTCGGTGTTCATTGCAGGTCCAGTGCCTTGAGCTGCCAGATCGAGCGTTCGTAGTAGACGGAGGAGCGCAGTTCGGAGGACTTGTCAAAGGGGTACACCACAAACAGGGGTCCCTTGCTGCGCACGGGGATCGGCTTGTCGTCGATCAGGCGGGCCATGAGCACACCGTGCTTGCCGATGTCTTCGATCGGGATGTTGATCTTGTAGTCGTTGATCGCCACCGCACTCAGGGTGGTGCCGCTGGACTTGACCAGCGCCAGCACGTCCGACAGGAGCGGGCCGGTGAACTTGACCGGCTTGTCGTACCAGGGCGTGCGGGTGGTGAAGCTGTGCTGGGGCAGCTTCTCCAGCATGGCCATGTCGAACACGGCGAGCGCGCCCTTGTTGGTGGCGCCGATCTTGCCGCTCACGCTGAGCACGGTGCGGCCCTTGGGCGCTTCCAGGCTTTGGGCGAACACCAGGGGGGTGACTGCGGCACAGGCCAGCACGAGGGTGAAGAGGCGGCGGGTGTTCATGGTGATGTCTTTTGGGAGCTGGGCACGAAAAGGGTCAAAACGACCCAGGGAGCCGCCTTTGGCGTGCTGATGGGTGCGCTGCAGGCTTCGCTGGTCCGGAAGTGTGGTTTGCTTGAGTACTATCTCGGCGCCGTCCACCCATACTTGAGCATGGTTGATCCAGGCCAGGGGGAATGCGACGAAAACTGTATACAACTGAACAGTTAAAGTTGCGCGATGGATGCCGATACCGGTTTCAGGATCGCAACCTGCTGCCTTTGGGCGGCTTGAGTCCAGAACACAGAGGCTCGGGTCCATCTCACGGTGACACGCCCTCGCACAAGACAGGTGACACATGAAAATCCTCATCGTGGATGACGATGAAATCTCCCGATTTCCCCTTGTATCGTTGGTCAAACGCCTTCCGGTTGGAATGGAGGTGGTTGAAGCCTCGGATGGCGAGGAAGCGTGGTCGCTTTTGCAGGACGGCTTGCGTCCCTCCCTGTGTTGCTGTGACCTGGTCATGCCCAAGCTCGATGGCGTTGGCTTGCTGCGGCGTGTGAAGGCCGATCGCTTCTTGCAGTTCATCCCGTTCGTGATGATTTCCTCGTCCGCTGACCGGGAATCGGTGACGGGAGCGGTCGGGGCGGGTGCGGTCGGGTTCATCGTCAAGCCCTATGCAATGGCGGCGACCAGCCGGACGCTGGAGAAAGTCCTGCGCGAGAGCCAGGGCAGTCTCGCGGAACCCGTGGCCAGCGTGGCGCGCCGCCTCGGTATTTCCAAGGCCGAAGTGACACGGTTGATGCACAAGCTTGAAGCGGAAGTGTCTGCCTGCCTGGATCTGGTGAAGGAGGGCGGTGTTGCGTCGGCGCAATTGCCGGAAATCAAGCGCATTCAGGGGAGTTGCGCCTTGTTGGGTTTGAAGCATTGCGCGAACCTCTTGCGCTTGCAGCCGGAGGATGGGCCGTCGCTCGATGAAACAGGTCTTGTTTCCTTGCGCGAAGTCAAGCTGCAGGTATCGCTTGCACTCGAATTTGCGATGCAGGAAGCATGATCCGCGGCAGCGCTGCAGGTATCCCGCTCATCCCCTGCTGGTTTGCGCCGATCGCTGCCATGCGCTCACTTGATCAAGCAGATCATCAAGCAGTGCCCCCACGCGCTGCACAGCTGCACGGGGCTCTTCTTGTTTTTCGCGAAGCGAATACTCTGCCTGCTCCGCCACCTCGGCGAGGTACAGAGCGCCCATCATGCTGACGCTGCCTCGCAGCTTGTGCAGGCTGGCACACAAGGCGGAGTTGTCTGTCACCTCGCTGGCACGGGTCGCCGCGAGCCAATCTTCGGTCCAGCTGCGGTAGTGCAGCACAAGCAGACCGAGCATCCGCTCGTACAGCTGGTAGCTGCTGCCGCAACTCCGCTGCGCTGCTGCCATGTCGATCCCCGCCAGCACAGGCCAGGCTTCGGTGTCGGTTGGTGAGGCGCGGGCGGTGGCTGGGGTCATGGCGGGCTTCAGTTGGCCCTGACGGCTGGCAACAAGCGCTGGGCTTGGGAGTTCAGATGCGATGGCGCACGCCGGCCGGCGCACTGGCCAGGCGGTTGAGCACGGCGGACGCAATCTGCGACAGCGGCAGGATTTCGTGTGCCGCGCCGCACTGGATGGCCATGCGCGGCATGCCGAAGACCACGCAGCTGGCTTCGTCCTGCACGTAGTTGTAGCTGCCGGCGTCTTTCATTTCGCGCATGGCCTGCGCGCCGTCGGCGCCCATGCCGGTGAGCATGATGCCCAGCGCGTTCGGGCCGAGCACGCGCGCGGCCGACTTGAACAACACCTCCACCGAGGGGCGGTGCCGGTTCACGGGTTCGGTGTCTTCCACCACGGCCACGTAGTTGGAGCCGCTGCGGTCGATGCGCAGGTGGTGGCCGCCGGGCGCGATGTAGGCGTGGCCGGGCAGGATGCGCTGGCCGTGCTGGGCCTCCTGCACTCGGATGCGGCACAGGGTGTTGAGCCGGTTGGCAAAACTGGTGGTGAAACCCGGCGGCATGTGCTGGGTGATCACGATGGCAGGGGCGTCGGCCGGCATGGGCATGAGCACTTCGCGGATGGCCTCGGTGCCGCCGGTGGAGGCGCCGATGCAGATGATCTTTTCGGTCGACACGCGCGGCAGCGCGGCGCGCGGCGGCTCGGCGTGACCGCCCGCTGATGCAGCGCCAGAGCCAGTGGGGACAGCTGCAGGCAGGCGTTTGACGTGGGCGCTCGCAGCCACCCGGATCTTGTCGACGATGTCGCCGGAGAGTTCCTGCAGGCCGCTGCTCACGCCGATGCGCGGCTTGGCCACGAAGTCCACAGCGCCCATCTCCAGCGCACGCAGCGTGGTTTCAGCGCCCTGTTCGGTCAGGGTGGAGACCATCACCACCGGCATGGGCCGCAGGCGCATCAGGCGCGAGAGGAATTCGAGCCCGTCCATGCGCGGCATTTCCACGTCCAGCGTGATCACGTCGGGGTTGGTTTCGCGGATCATCTCGCGCGCCACCAGTGGGTCGGCCGCAGCGCCCACACAGGTCATGTCGGGCTGGCGGTTGATGATCTCGGTGAGCAGGCTGCGCACGAGGGCGGAATCGTCCACCACGACCACTTTGATCTTTGCCATGGTCCTCTCCTTGTCTTCTTGTCGCTTGTTTCAGAACAGGTCCACCGAGCCGCCGGTGATCGCCTTGGCGACCACAGCCGCGCTGCTCTTGCGTTCCTGGGTTTCCAGCGTTTCGGGATGCGAGTGCGCCAGCCGCTTGACCATGGCCTTGCCGGTGGCCGGGAAGTAGCAGACCTTGCGCGGATGGATGTCGAGCACGTCCTTGGAGATCACCGCGATGCGTTCGGTCTGCAAATAGTCCAGCACGAACTGTGTGTTGCGCTCTCCCACGTTCATGGTGGTGAAGGTGTGCATGACCTGACCGCCGCCGAACACCTTGGCCTGCATGGTCTCGCGCCGCGCGCCGAGTTTCATCATTTCGTTGATCAGCAGCTCCATGGCAAACGAGCCGTAGCGCCCGCCCGCGTCCATGCCGCCGTCGGGCAGCATGAAGTGGTTCATGCCGCCCACACGCGCGCGGGGGTCGTAGATGCAGGCGGCGATGCAGGAGCCCAGCACCGTCATCACCATCATGTCGTCGGCGGTCACGTAGTACTCACCCGGGAGCACTTTCACCGCGTCCTGTTGAAAGTGGTGATCGCTGTAAAAAAAGCTGGCCTCGCCCGGCTTGCCCTTGCGGGCCTTGAGCTGGTCGAGTCGGGAGGTGGGAGCTGCGAGCATGTCAGTGGCTCTTAAATACGTTCATAGACCGTCTTGCCGCGCAGCGCGAACAGATTGCGGGCATCACTGAAGTTCTCGGCGTGGCCCACAAACAGCATGCCGCCGGGCTTCATCACCCGGTGAATGCGCTCCAGCACCTGGCGTTGTGTGGCGGCGTCGAAATAGATCATCACGTTGCGGCAGAACACCACATCAAACGGTTCACGAAACGGCAGGTCGTGGATCAGGTTCACGGTCTGGAAGCTCATGTTCTTCTGCAGCTCGGGCTTCACCCGCATGAAGCCTTCATTGCTGCCCTTGCCGCGCATGAAGAAGCGCTGCATGCGCTCCGGGCTCAGGCCCTTGGTGCCGTCGGCCTTGTACACACCACGCTGCGCGGTGGCCAGCACCTTGGTGTCGATGTCGCTGTTGACGATCTCGAACGACCCGCTGGCGCCCAGACCTTCCTGGGCCGTCATGGCGATCGAATACGGCTCTTCGCCGGTGGAGGCCGCCGAGCACCAGATGCGCCAGTTCTGCGAACGTTTGGCAGCAAACATCTGCGCCAGGATTTCGAAGTGGTGCTGCTCGCGGAAAAACGCCGTGAGGTTGGTGGTCAGGGCGTTGATGAACTCCTGCCACTCGGCACCGTCGTGGTGTTCGAGCCAGTCAAGGTAGGTCTTGAAGCTGTCGTGTCCGGTTTCGCGCAGGCGGCGCGACACCCGGCTGTAGACCATGGCGTGTTTGCCGTCGTGCAGGCTGATGCCGGCCTTCTTGTAGATCAGCGCCTTGATGCGCGAGAAGTCGGCGTCGGACCAGACGAACTCACGGCCTTCAGCCAGCGGGCCGTCTTCAGACGCTGCCGTGCGCGGTGGTGGCACCGGACGCGCAACGCGTTGGGGGGAGGGGCTCTGCTGCAGCATCGGGTGTCCTGACCGGTTGGGGACTGGGGCGCGACAGGCGCGCGGGATGTTCGTCGAAGAAGCTCAGTGCCGCGAGCGGCGCACCAGGCTGGAGGTGTCCAGGATCAGCGAGACCTTGCCGTCGCCAAGGATGGTTGCGCCCGAGACGTTGGGCACGCGCCGGTAGTTCGATTCCAGGTTCTTGATCACCACCTGTTGCTGGCCCAGCAGCTCGTCGACCATGAGCGCCACACGCTGGCCATCGGCTTCCACCACGACCATGATCGGGCTGGCGCCGCTGTGCTCGAAGCGCGGCACCTGGAACACGCGCTCCAGTTCGATCACCGGCATGTATTCGTCCCGCACCTTCACCACCTGCGCGCCCTGCGCCAGCGTGTTGATGTCGGTCGGCTTGATCTGGAACGACTCGATGACGCTGGACAGCGGCAGGATGTAGACCTCGTCGCTCACCCGCACCGACATGCCGTCCATGATGGCCAGGGTCAGGGGCAGGCGCACCGAGACGCGCATGCCGTAGCCCTCGGCCGAGTCGATCTCCACCGTGCCGTTGAGCGCGGTGATGTTCTTCTTGACCACGTCCATGCCCACGCCGCGGCCGGACACATCGGTCACTTCGTCGGCGGTGGAGAAGCCGGGCGCAAAGATCAGGTTCCAGACCTCGTTGTCGGTCATCGAATCGGGCGCGTCGATGCCTTTTTCGCGCGCCTTGCTCAGCAGCTTCTCGCGGTTGAGGCCCTTGCCGTCGTCGCGCACCTCGATCAGGATGGAGCCGCCCTCGTGGGTGGCAGAGAGCGTGATCGTGCCGTGCTCGGACTTGCCCCTGGCTCGGCGGTCTTCCGGCATTTCGATGCCGTGGTCGCAGCTGTTGCGGATCAGGTGGGTCAGCGGGTCGGTGATTTTTTCAACCAGGCCCTTGTCGAGTTCGGTGGCTTCGCCGTGCGTGACCAGCTCGACCTTTTTGCCGAGCTTGGTGGCGAGGTCGCGCAGCATGCGCGGGAAGCGGTTGAACACCACCGACATCGGGATCATGCGGATCGACATCACCGCTTCCTGCAGGTCGCGGGTGTTCCGGTCGAGGTCGGCCAGGCCCGCCAGCAGTGGCTGGTTGTCGCCGTTGTCGAGTTCGCGGCTCTTCTGCGCCAGCATGGCCTGGGTGATCACGAGTTCACCCACCAGGTTGATCAGCTGGTCGACCTTGCTGACCGAGACACGCAGCGTGCTCGATTCCATGGCGGCGGGTGCGGCGGGGCGGGCGTCAGCCTTGGGCGCGGTGGGCTTGGCGGTGCTGTCGGGCGCGGTGATCACCGCTTGTGCGGCGGCCACGGCGTGGGCCGGTACACCGGGTGCGCCGTCAAAGAAGCCGAAGTCCTGGCCGGCGGCCAGCACGGGTGCAGCCGGTGCGTCGTCGGCGGGAGCGGCCAGATCGACGATGCGGATCTCTTCCTTGCTCACGTGGAAGGTGAAGAGGTCCATCAGGTCGGCGTCGGACGAGGTGGTGGTGGCGCGGTAAACGCGCTTGTTGGCCTGGTCGCAGGGCAGGGGTTCGATGGTGCCCAGGCCGGGGATGTCGCGGAACAGCTCGGCCACACCGTCGGCCTGCGCCACGTTGTCCAGCGGGCCGATGTGGATTTCGAGTTCGCGGGTGGCCTTGGCCACCGGCTTGTTGATCACGCGGGCCGGGGCCGGTGTGGGCGTTTCCACCACGGGTGCGGCCACCACCGGTGCGGGGGCGGCTTCAGCAACGGGTGCGTCGGCCTCTTCACCGTTGGCCAGTGTGTAGATGCGGGCCACCAGATCGCCGGTGGCGGGTGTGTCGTTGCCGCGGCCCTGGTGGTGGGCGAGCTGCAGGCGCAGCGCGTCGCTGGATTCGAGCAGCACGTCCACCATGGCGGCGGTGGGGTTGAGTTCGTGGCGGCGCAGCTTGTCCAGCAGCGATTCCATCTGGTGCGTGAGTTCGGCCACGTCGGCAAAGCCGAAGGTGGCGGCACCGCCCTTGATGGAGTGGGCGCAGCGGAAGATCGCGTTGAGCTCTTCGTCGTCGGCCTTGTCCACGTCGAGTGCGAGCAGCATCTGCTCCATCTGGTCGAGGTTTTCGCCCGCTTCTTCAAAGAAGATTTGATAGAACTGGCTCAGGTCAATGTCGTTGGCCAGGCTTTGACCTTCGTTCATCATTTCACCCATGGGGGATCTCCTTGGCTGCTGGTGAGCGGCGCGCGTTTGTTTAACGAATGACTTTTTGGATGACTTCGATCAACCGGGCGGGATCGAAGGGTTTGACCAGCCAGCCGGTGGCGCCCGCGCTGCGGCCGGCCTGTTTCATCTGGTCGCTGGACTCGGTGGTCAGGATCAGGATGGGCGTGGTCTTGAATTTGGGGTGCTCGCGCAGCTTGCGCGTGAGGCTCAGCCCGTCCATGACGGGCATGTTCTGGTCGGTCAGCACCAGGTCGATGCTGTGGGTCTGGGCTTTCTCGAAAGCGTCCTGACCATCCACCGCCTCCACCACGTGGTAGCCCGCACCGGTGAGGGTGAATGCCACCATTTTTCGCATGGAAGCCGAATCGTCGACGGCAAGAATGGATCGCATGGCTAACTCCGTGTTTCAGTCAAATATCGGCAGATACCGGGGGGTCTTGAATCGGGGCCTGCTCGGTCAGAACAGGTCGATGGAGCCGGCGTCCATCTCGCTCTGGGTCACCGGGCTGGGTCGCTCCGGCATCGGGTCCAGGCCCAGCGGTATCTCGCCTTCGTCGGGCTCCATGGCCTCTTCGGCCAGGCGCCAGGCGCAGCTCTGCAGCACCTTGCTGGTGTGCACGATCAACTGGGTCGCCATGTCATGGAACTGGAGTTCGGTCACGGCCTGGTGCAGGTTGGTGCGGATGGGGCCCAGTTCTTCCTGGTGGTCCTCGGGCAATGCGCCCAGGGCCGTGTTGGTCGCGCCGAAGCGCTCCATGAGGTTGGCGGTGGCGTGGTCCAGCAGGCCTTCCAGGCGCTGCAGGTCGGTCACGGCCATGAGCAGGGCGTCCTGCAGGTTGGCCACCAGATTCACGGGCAGGGAGACGCACGGCGGGGCATGCTGCATCGTCAGGTGGTCCATGGAGTTGCTCGTGTGGGGCATGTCGAATAGGGTGGGCAGTACAATTTTCGAGGTCTGTAAGAAGCTGTATCGGCAGATAACGGGCCAAATTCAGCACCATTTCCCGGGTTGTCCGGTCGCTGCCGCCGACCATCGGCCAGCGCCGCCAGCCCCCCACCTTCCCAACATTCCCCACAGGCATGTCCGAGAACCTCGACAAACCCCCGGTTCACATCCTGCATCTGGAGGACTCGCGGGTGGACCACGCGCTGGTGAAGTTCGCCCTGCAGCGCAGCAAGCTGCTCAGCGAGGTGGTGCTCGTCGACACGATTGACGATTTCAAGCGCGAACTGCTCACCGGGCGTTTCGATGTGGTGCTGGCCGACTACCACCTGCCCGGCTTCACCGGCATGGACGCCTGGGACGTGGTGCGCGAGATGCAGATCGAGATTCCGTTTGTCATCCTGTCGGGCGCCATCGGCGAGACCGCGGCGGTGGACGCGATGCACCGCGGCGTGAGCGACTACTTGCTCAAGGACAGCATGCACCGGCTCTCGCACGTGATCGAGCGGGCCATCGAGGTGTCGCAGACGCGGCGTGAGCGCGCGCGCGCCGCCGAAGAGCTGGCCGAGTCGCGCCGGCGCCTGGCCGAGCTGGCCGAGCACCTGCAGACCAGCATCGAGCAGGAGCGCGCCAACATCGCGCGCGAGATCCACGACGACATCGGCGGTGCGCTGGCCGCCGTGAAGCTCGACCTGGCCTGGGTCGGCCGGCGCGAAACCGACCCCGGCGTGCTCCAGCACGTGGGCACCGCCATGGAGATGCTGCAGCACGCCCTGGGCGCGAGCCAGCGCATCATGATGAACCTGCGCCCGCCCATCCTCGACCAGGGCCTGGTGGCCGCGGTGCAGTGGCTGGCTGGAGGCTTCGAGCGCCGCAGCGGCCTGCGCGTGACCATTCGCCGGTCGTCCGACCAGATCGACGTGCCGATGGATGTGCAGCTGGTGGCCTACCGCACGGCGCAGGAAGCCCTCACCAACATCGCCAAACACACCAAGGCCACGGCGGTCGACATCGATCTGAGCGATGGCGAAGGTGTGTTGACCCTGGAAGTCACCGACAACGGCCAGGGCATGAGCCCGGATGCCCTGCGCAAGGCCGAGTCCTTCGGCCTGCTGGGCCTGCGCGAGCGCGCTGCCAAGGTGGACGGCTGGCTCGACGTGAGCACCTCACCCCGGGGCACCTCGGTCATCCTGTCCGTGCCCCTGACCCCCTCCAACCAACCGGACAGCGCGGCGAACGCCGCTGAGCAAGCCCATGATCAAGGTGATTTTGTGTGACGACCACGCGGTGGTGCGACGCGGGATTCGCGACACCATCTCGGAGGCCACCGACATCCAGGTGGTGGGCGAAGCCGGCAGCTACCCCGAGCTGCGCGAAGCCATGCGAAAGACGGAGTGCGACGTGCTCGTGCTCGACCTCAACATGCCCGGGCGCGGCGGGCTGGAGGTGCTGGCGGCCCTGAAGGAAGAGGGCTCCGCCGTCAAGACGCTGGTGGTCTCCATGTACCCGGAAGACCAGTACGCCATCCGCTGCCTGCGGGCGGGTGCGCGCGGTTACCTCAACAAGGCGGGTGAACCGGCCGAGCTGGTGGCCGCCATCCGCACCGTGATGCAGGGCCGCAAGTACGTGACCGCCGAGGTGGCGCAGATGCTGGTGGACAACCTGCACGCGCCCGAGAGCGAAGAACTGCACGCCAGCCTGTCCGAGCGCGAACTGCAGACCCTTCAGAAGATCGCCTCGGGCAAAAAGCTCTCCGACATCGCCGAAGAGCTCATGCTCAGCCCCAAGACGGTCAGCGTCTACCGCGCCCGCGTGCTGGAAAAGCTGCATCTGGCCAATAACGCAGAACTCACGGTTTACGCCATTCGAAATGGCATTGTCTGAGGGCTTGTGGGGCTGTTGTTGAATTGAATGTGTGCTGGCGCACATTAACGCCTGTCGGGAAATTTGACACTTCCGGGTGAATTGAACGGGGCGATTCCGGCTCAATTCGTCAAGTGGTTGGTACATAGAAGGATTCGGTGTCTGGCACGCTAACTGCGTACGGTAATACCAGTCGAGGGAAACTGATGTCCAGGATTCTTCTGACGTTCTCTATTACCAACGGAACACTCCATGATCAAAATTACCAAAATTGCGGCGGCTGCGGTTCTGGCACTGTCGTTTGGCGCTGCAAGCGCGCTGCCTGTTGTCGACAGTTTCAGCGTCGACCAAGGAAAGACAGAAGACCTGACGACCAACGACGGTCCCGAATGGGCCACTCAAGTGGCTGGCGCCGACATTCTGGGTGGCTACCGCGACGTGTACGTTGAAAAATACCTTTTGAACGGTGACACCGCTCTCGGTCTTTCGGCGGTCACTTCCAACGGCAGCTTGAGCTACAGCGAAAACACCCAGCAGGCCGGCATCGGCGTGATTCGCTGGGACGGCATCGCCACTGGCGGAGACATTGATGTGAATGGCCTGGGCGGGGTTGACCTCACCAAGTACGGTTCGGCCTTCAACGTCCTGGTGCTCGCCGCCGATGACCAGTCGCCCCTGACGTTCACCGTCTGGAGCGGTGGTACCACCAGCCCGAGCTCCTGGACGGTCTATACGCAGGAGTCGAGCCTTCCGATGTCCTACATCTTCAGTTTCGCCAGTTTTGCGGGCGCCGACTTCACCAATGTGGGCGCTCTTCAACTGCAAATCAACGATGGCACCGGTGCAGCGCTCGACACCCGCATCGACATGGTCAGCGTGGTTCCAGAACCCGGTACCCTGGCATTGGCCGGTATCGCCCTGCTGGGTCTGGGTGCGATTCGCCGCCGCAAGTCCTGATTCCCTGGATTGCAATTCACCATTGCGATCCGGTCGAATTCAAAAGCAGCCTTCGGGCTGCTTTTTTATTGCCGATTGAATTGGATCGGGCTCAATTGAAAGATATTCTTCCCTTGATTCATAAGGGATTCAGCCGCCGAATACCATCGGCACGACAAAGCCCGCCATCGGCTGGGGAATAATGGCCCATGACCACTGCCACCTCCATCTGGAGCCCCCTGCGCCAGCCCGCCTTTCGCGGTCTGTGGATCTGCGGTGCGGTGTTTTTCATTGGCGCGGGCATGCAGACCATGGC
>NZ_JALHLX010000017.1 GCF_022844385.1 Hydrogenophaga sp.
CCTGCCGGGGTCGAGATCGCCGTCAAAGACGACCTGATCAACGTCAAGGGCACCCTGGGTGCTCTGGCGCTGGCGCAAAACGCGCTGGTCAAGGTTGAAAGCAACAACGGCGCGCTGACCTTCGTTCCCGTGAACGAATCTCGCGAAGCCAACGCCATGTCGGGCACCATGCGTCAGCTGGTGAACAACATGGTCAACGGCGTCAGCAAGGGCTTCGAGAAGAAGCTTACCCTGCTGGGCGTGGGCTACAAGGCCCAGGCACAAGGCACCAAGCTGAACCTCACGGTGGGTTACTCCCACCCGGTGGTGATGGACATGCCTGCCGGTATCAAGGTGGAAACGCCGACGCCGACCGAAATCCTGATCAAGGGTTCGGACCGTCAGCGTGTTGGTCAGATTGCTTCCGAAGTGCGGGCCGTGCGCCCCCCCGAGCCTTACAAGGGCAAGGGCATCCGTTATGCGGATGAAAAGGTCGTGATCAAGGAAACCAAGAAGAAATAAGGATCAGGATCATGTTGACCAAAAAAGAGCAACGACTGCGCCGCGCCCGTCAAACGCGCATCCGCATTGCGCAGCAGGGTGCTGTTCGTTTGTGCGTGACCCGCACCAACCTGCACATCTATGCGAGCGTCATCTCCGACGACGGAGCCAAGGTGCTGGCCTCGGCCTCCACGGCCGAAGCCGAAGTGCGTGCCCAGATCGGTGGCGCTGGCAAAGGTGGCAATGCCGCTGCTGCAGCCCTCATCGGCAAGCGCATCGCCGAGAAGGCCAAGGCCGCCGGCATTGAAAAGGTGGCTTTTGACCGCTCAGGTTTCGCCTACCACGGTCGGGTGAAAGCCCTGGCAGACGCCGCCCGCGAAGCCGGCCTGCAGTTCTGATCAAACGGAAACCACAAAATGGCTAAATTTACGGCAAACATCAAGAACGAAGCGAACGAAGACGGTTTGCGCGAGAAGATGATCGCGATCAACCGCGTGACCAAGGTGGTCAAAGGCGGTCGCATCCTCGGTTTCGCAGCACTGACCGTCGTCGGCGACGGCGATGGCCGCGTGGGCATGGGCAAGGGCAAGGCGCGTGAAGTGCCGGTGGCCGTGCAGAAGGCCATGGAAGCCGCTCGCCGCAACATGATCAAGGTGTCGCTCAAGAACGGTTCCCTGCACCACAGCGTGCACGGTGAACACGGCGCTTCCAACGTCATGATGCTGCCAGCCTCCAAAGGTACCGGCATCATTGCTGGCGGCCCGATGCGCGCTGTGTTCGAAGTGCTCGGCATCACCGACGTCGTGGCCAAGAGCCATGGCTCGAGCAATCCCTACAACCTGGTGCGTGCCACGCTGGACGCCCTGAAGAATTCAACCACCCCGTCCGATGTGGCTGCCAAGCGTGGCAAGTCCGTTGAAGACATCCTGGGTTGATTGGAGCGATCATGACCACTCAAAACACTGTCAAGGTTCAGTTGGTGCGCAGCCCCATCGGAACCAAGCAATCCCACCGCGACACCGTGCGCGGTCTGGGCCTGCGCAAACTCAACAGCACCAGCGAGCTGCAGGACACGCCTGCCGTGCGCGGCATGATCAACAAGATCAGCTATCTGGTCAAAGTTCTCTGATCGGGGTCACGGACATGCAACTCAACACCATCAAGCCATCTGAAGGCTCCAAGCACGCCAAGCGTCGCGTGGGGCGCGGCATCGGCTCTGGCCTGGGCAAGACCGCAGGTCGTGGCCACAAAGGTCAAAAATCCCGTTCGGGCGGCTACCACAAGGTGGGCTTTGAAGGCGGTCAAATGCCTTTGCAGCGTCGCTTGCCCAAGCGCGGCTTCAAGTCGACCCAGCTGCAGTTCAACGCCGAAGTCACGCTGACCGACATCAGCGCGCTCAACGTGGCCGATGTGGACATGCTCGTGCTGAAGCAGGCAGGCCTCGTGCCGCACCTGGCCAAGCGCGTCAAGGTCATCAAGACGGGCGAACTCACGCGTGCCGTGTCCTTCAAGGACGTGACGGTCACCGCGGGTGCCAAAGCCGTGATCGAAGCCGCTGGCGGCTCGATCGCCTGACCGGAACCCGACGGAACCGACCTGTGGCAACTGGATCCACGTCCCTGGCAAAAACCGGCAAATACGGCGACTTGCGTCGCCGGCTGGTTTTCTTGCTGCTCGCTCTGGTGGTGTACCGCATTGGTGCGCACATCCCCGTGCCGGGCATTGACCCCGCGCAACTTGAGCAGCTGTTCAAGGGGCAGGCGGGCGGCATTCTGAGCCTGTTCAACATGTTCTCGGGCGGATCGCTGTCGCGATTCGCAGTGTTTGCACTGGGGATCATGCCGTACATCTCGGCGTCGATCATCATGCAGCTCATGACCTACGTGGTGCCGACGTTTGAGCAGCTGAAGAAAGAAGGCGAAGCCGGACGTCGCAAGATCACGCAATACACGCGCTACGGCACGCTCGGACTCGCCATCTTCCAGTCGATGGGCATTGCGCTTGCACTGGAAGGCCAGACCGGACTGGTGATCGATCCTGGCATGGGTTTCCGTCTGACCGCTGTGGTCAGTCTGGTGGCCGGAACCATGTTCCTGATGTGGCTGGGTGAGCAGATCACCGAGCGCGGCTTGGGGAACGGAATCTCGATCCTGATCTTCGCGGGCATTGCCGCAGGTCTGCCGAGTGCGGTAGGTGGTTTGCTGGAGCTGGTTCGCACCGGTGCCATGAACATCCTGATTGCGATCTTCATCATATTGCTGGTGGTTCTCGTCACCTATTTCGTGGTGTTCGTCGAACGCGGACAGCGCAAGATCCTGGTGAACTATGCGCGTCGCCAGGTGGGCAACAAGGTGTACGGTGGCCAGTCGTCGCACCTGCCTTTGAAGCTGAACATGGCGGGTGTGATTCCTCCGATCTTTGCTTCGTCCATCATCTTGCTGCCAACCACGGTGGTGAGCTGGGTGAGTACGGGTGACTCCACGCGCTGGTTGCGCGACATCGCTTCTGCGCTGTCGCCAGGTCAGCCGATCTATGTTGCCTTGTATGCGGCAGCCATCATCTTCTTCTGCTTCTTTTACACAGCGTTGGTGTTCAACAGCCGCGAGACGGCAGACAACCTGAAGAAAAGCGGCGCATTCATTCCCGGCATTCGCCCAGGCGACCAGACTGCGCGCTACATCGACAAGATCTTGCTTCGTTTGACATTGGCAGGTGCCATCTACATCACCGCCGTGTGTCTGCTTCCCGAATTCCTGATCTTGAAATACAACGTGCCGTTCTACTTCGGTGGTACCTCTTTGTTGATCATTGTTGTGGTGACCATGGATTTCATGGCCCAGGTTCAGAATTACATGATGTCGCAGCAGTACGACTCGCTGCTGAAAAAGGCCAATTTCAAGACCTCACCCGGGAGTTGAGTGGTTTGTATGTCCAAGGACGACGTGATCGAGATGCAGGGAGAGGTGGTTGAAAACCTCCCCAATGCGACCTTCAGGGTCAAGCTCGAAAACGGTCATGTGGTGCTGGGACACATCAGCGGCAAGATGCGGATGCACTACATCCGGATCCTGCCTGGCGACAAAGTCAAAGTAGAGCTCACGCCCTACGACCTCACCCGGGCGCGGATCGTGTTCCGCTCGAAGTGAGTGGTTGGTTGTTGAATATTTTTTGGAATATCTAGGAGAAGACTATGAGAGTTTCGGCTTCGGTCAAAAAAATGTGCCGCAACTGCAAGATCATCAAGCGGCACGGTGTTGTGCGAGTCATTTGCACCGATCCGCGTCATAAGCAGCGTCAAGGCTGATTGAAGTTTAGAGGACCATCATGGCTCGTATTGCAGGCATCAACATTCCGCCGCACAAGCACGCTGAAATCGGCTTGACGGCAATTTTCGGTATCGGTCGCACCCGCGCTCGCAAGATCTGCGAGGCGTGCGGCATCGACTACACGAAGAAGATCAAGGACCTGAGCGACGCGGAGCTTGAAAAAGTGCGCGATCAGGTCGGCACGTTCACGATCGAAGGCGACCTCCGCCGCGAGACCACCATGAACATCAAGCGATTGATGGACATCGGTTGCTACCGCGGTTTCCGCCACCGCCGTGGCCTGCCGCTGCGCGGTCAGCGCACCAAGACCAATGCGCGCACGCGCAAAGGTCCACGCAAAGCGGCCCAGTCGCTGAAGAAGTAATCGGTTCGAAGGATTCCCATGGCCAAGTCACCCTCCACCAGCGCATCCGCACGCGTCCGCAAGAAAGTCCGCAAGAACATTGCCGACGGCATCGCGCATGTGCACGCTTCGTTCAACAACACCATCATCACGATCACCGACCGTCAAGGCAATGCCTTGTCGTGGGCATCGTCTGGTGGCCAGGGCTTCAAAGGCTCACGCAAGTCCACGCCTTTCGCTGCCCAGGTGGCCTCGGAAGTGGCTGGACGTGCTGCCATTGAGCAAGGCATCAAGAACCTGGACGTCGAGATCAAAGGTCCGGGTCCTGGTCGCGAATCGTCGGTGCGCGCTTTGGGCGCTCTCGGCATCCGCATCAATTCCATCTCTGACGTGACTCCCGTTCCCCACAACGGCTGCCGTCCGCAGAAACGCCGCCGCATTTGAGGCGGTACCGCTCTCGCGGTACAATGGAAAGCTTTTTTTCGAGCGCCACCGCAGTCGCCTGCGGTGGCATTTTTTGCTAAGCCCACCGCCACTTCGTTTAAGGAGTGGCTCCCGCAATGACATCGTCTGATGTCGGTTGCGGCAGAAACACAAGGACATCAACGTGGCACGTTACCTAGGCCCCAAGGCCAAACTCTCCCGCCGTGAAGGCTCCGACCTGTTGCTCAAGAGCGCCCGCCGCTCGATCAGCGACAAGGCCAAGTTCGACTCCAAGCCCGGCCAGCATGGCCGCACCTCGGGTCAGCGTACCTCCGACTTCGGCGTGCAGCTGCGCGAGAAGCAGAAAGTCAAGCGCACTTACGGAGTGCTGGAGCGTCAGTTCCGCCGCTACTTCGCAGAAGCCGATCGCCGTCGTGGCAACACCGGTGCGAACCTGCTGTTCCTGCTCGAAGCCCGTCTGGACAACGTCGTGTTCCGCATGGGTTTTGCTTCCACCCGCGCCGAAGCGCGTCAGATCGTGTCGCACAAGGCGATCCTGGTGAATGGCAAATCGGTCAACATTCCTTCGTACTCGGTCAAGGCTGGCGACGTCATTGCGGTTCGCGAGAAGTCGAAGAAGCAGGGCCGCGTGCTGGAAGCCATGGAGCTGGCCAAACAGATCGGTTTCCCGGCCTGGGTGGACGTGTCGGTGGAAAAGGTCGAAGGCGTGTTCAAGAAGTCGCCTGACCGCGACGAGTTCGCCTCCGACGTCAACGAATCGTTGATCGTCGAACTTTATTCCCGTTAATTTCGTTCCCGGCAGGCACCTTTGCGGGTGCGGCCGGGCCATGCTCCATCTGCCTTATCGGTGTAACGAGCCGAGGGTACTGAAGGAAGTTTGAATGCTGAACAATCTGCTGAAGCCCAAAACCATCAACGTCGAGCAAGTCTCGGCCAACAAAGCCAAAGTCACGCTCGAGCCTTTCGAACGCGGCTATGGTCACACGCTGGGCAATGCCCTGCGCCGGGTTTTGTTGTCTTCCATGACCGGCCACGCGCCGACCGAAGTCACCATCGCCGGTGTTGTGCACGAGTATTCGTCCATCGACGGCGTCCAGGAAGACGTGGTCAACATGCTCCTGAACCTCAAGGGTGTGGTGTTCAAGCTCCACAACCGCGATGAAGTCACGCTGAGCCTGCGCAAAGATGGCGAAGGTCTCGTGACCGCCGCCGACATCCAGACCCCGCACGACGTCGAGATCGTGAATCCCGGTCACGTGATTGCCACGCTGTCCGCTGGTGCCAAGCTCGACATGCAGATCAAGGTCGAAAAGGGCCGTGGTTACGTGCCGGGCAGCCTGCGCCGCAACGACGACCAGGCACGCTCCATCGGCCGCATCGTGCTGGACGCCTCGTTCTCGCCCGTCAAGCGCGTGAGCTACACGGTTGAGAGCGCCCGCGTCGAGCAGCGCACCGATCTGGACAAGCTCGTGCTGGAGATCGAAACCAACGGTTCCATCGGCCCGGAAGAAGCGGTTCGCGCATCGGCCAAGATTCTGGTTGAGCAACTGGCTGTTTTCGCACAGTTGGAAGGCGCCGAACTGAATTTCGAAGCCCCTGCCCAGCGCAGCTCGCAGCAGTTCGACCCGATCCTGTTGCGTCCCGTCGATGAGCTCGAGCTCACCGTGCGTTCGGCCAACTGTCTCAAGGCCGAGAACATCTATTACATCGGTGACTTGATCCAGCGCACCGAAAACGAGCTGCTGAAGACCCCCAACCTGGGTCGCAAGTCGCTCAACGAAATCAAGGAAGTGCTCGCTTCGCGCGGCCTGACCTTGGGCATGAAGCTTGAGAACTGGCCACCGGCCGGTTTGGACAAGCACTGAAATTCCGCAAGCCGGCACGAAGCCGGCCACGGACGAACTCGCAGTACCTGACACGGCTGCGGGCAAAACAACTGAAAGGATGAAAAATGCGTCACGGACACGGACTTAGAAAACTCAACCGCACCAGCGAGCACCGCCTCGCCATGCTTCGCAACATGATGAATTCGCTGCTCACGCACGAAGTCATCAAGACCACGGTGCCCAAGGCGAAAGAACTGCGCCGCGTGGTGGAACCCATGATCACGCTGGCCAAGGTCGCGACCGTGGCCAACCGCCGCCTGGCATTTGACCGCCTGCGCGACCGCGATGTGGTCGTGAAGCTGTTCAACGAACTGGGCCCGCGCTTTGCTGCACGTCCTGGTGGCTACACCCGCATCCTGAAGATGGGTTACCGCGTGGGCGACAACGCTCCGATGGCGCTCGTCGAGTTGGTTGATCGTGCAGAAGATGCTGCGCCAGCCGCAGACGCCGACAAAGCGTGATAGAATCATAGGCTTGACGCGCGGTGGAGCAGCCTGGTAGCTCGTTGGGCTCATAACCCAAAGGTCGCAAGTTCAAATCTTGCCCGCGCAACCAACCAGACAAGCACTTGCTTGGCAACCAAGCCCTCGGACACGAGGGCTTTTTTGTTTGTGCCGACGTTTGTGGTGGGGTCTGCCGCCACAGAAATGTGTTTTGCCTTGGGGCGTCTGTCTCTTGCAAGCCATTGCACGGTTCGCTGTTTCCTTCACCCATCTCAGGAGTATTGTTCCAATGGATCGTCGTTCCCTGATCAAGAACGCTGGCATCGCCGGCGTGCTGACCACTGGTATCGCCCCCGCTGTCCACGCACAGGCGGCTGTCCGCTGGCGCCTGGCGTCCAGCTTCCCGAAATCACTGCCCACCATCTTTGGTTCGGCCGAGAAATTCTCCGAGACCGTCAAGGCACTCTCAGGTGGCAAGTTCGAGGTGTCGCTGCACGCCGCAGGCGACATCGTGCCGGCCTTTGGTGTGGTGGATGCCATCCAGGACAACACGATTGAAATGGCGCAAACTGCGCCGTACTACTTCACCGGCAAGGACGCCATCTTTGCATTTGGCTGTGCAGTGCCTTTCGGCCTGACCGCGCGCCACATGGACGCCTGGATGGAGCACGGCAATGGCCGCAAGCTGATGGACGAGTTCTACGGCAAGTTCAACATCGTCTCCATGAGTTCCGGCAACACGGGCACCCAGATGGGTGGCTGGTACCGCAAGGAAATCAAGACCGTCGCCGACCTCAAGGGCCTGAAGATGCGCATGGGCGGCGGCCTGTTCGGTGAGGCCATGGCCAAGCTGGGCGTGGTGGCGCAAAACATGCCCGCCGGTGAGGTGTACCAGGCGCTGGAAAAAGGCACGTTGGACGCCACCGAGTTCGTGGGCCCGTTCGACGACGAGCGTCTGGGCTTCAACAAGGTCGCGCCGTTCTATTACTACCCTGGCTGGTGGGAAGGCGGCGCCGAGCTGGAGTTCTTCATCAACAAGAAGGCCTTTGATGCCTTGTCGCCCGAGAACAAGGCCATTGTCCGGGCTGCAGGTGCCGTGGCCGCGCGCGACATGACCGCCAAGTACGATGCCCAGAACCCTGCAGCGCTCAAGCGCCTGGTGGCCGGTGGCACCAAGCTGATGCCGTTTTCCAAGGCTGTGATGGACGCCGGCTTCAAGGCGTCGATGGAAGTATTCGCTGCGCACGAAGCGAAGTCGCCCGAGTTCAAGAAGATCCACCAGGACATGCGCGCCTTCCAGCGCGACCAGATCCTGTGGAGCCGCTTCTCCGAGTGGCGCTACGACAGCTACATCACCACCGCGAAGATCTGACCGCCGGACGCCGCTGCCGGCCCGGCGGCGCTTCCTCGTCATCCGCTGGCAAAGGGCTGGCCTGAAAATCAGGCCATGCCCGCGCCAACCCCTCCTTGCAACGCCCAGCCCCTGGACCTTCGGTCGCACAGCTGGGCGTTGCTGTTTCTGGTGAGCGTGTTGCTGTCACTGCCTGCACGCAGCCAGGCGCTGGACTTCACCAGGGACTGCATGCGGGTAGCGGTGGAGGGCTTGATCCTGAACACCTCGCCCGCCTGTGTCGGTGCGTTTCGCAGCGATCCGGCGGCGCGCACGCAGTTCGTTCAAGTCATTGAGATCACCCTCGCCCTGGCCGAATCGGCCCAGCGCGACCCTCGCGCCAGCTCGACCCCCGCCCAATCGCTGCGCAGGCTGTTCGACAAGGCCTCGCTGGAGTCCGGTCGTGTGGTCGGTGTGGGAGGGATTTACTACGGCGCCCAATAGCCGGCGCGTAAACTCGCGCGTCAACTCAAAGGAAGATTGCCATGGGCGCGCAGTGGAAAGCAAAACACAAGGATCTGGCGGCCAACGCCAAAGGCAGGCTGTTCGGCAAGCTGGCCAAAGACATCATGATCGCCGCGCGTCACGGTGCCGACCCGGCGGCGAATTCGCGGCTGCGGCTGGTGGTCGAGCAGGCGCGCAAGGTGTCCATGCCCAAAGAGACGCTGGACCGCGCCATCAAGAAGGGCGCCGGGCTCACCGGGGAAACCGTTCACTTCGAGCACGTGATCTACGAAGGTTTCGCCCCGCACCGGGTGCCGGTGATGGTGGAGTGCCTGACCGACAACGTGAACCGCGCGGCTTCCGACATGCGCGTGCTGTTCCGCAAGGGGCAGTTGGGCACCTCGGGCTCGGTCTCGTGGGACTTTGATCACCTCGGCATCATCGAAGCCGAAGCCGCCAGGAAAGATGCCGATCCGGAACTGGCCGCCATCGAGGCCGGCGCGCAGGATTTCCATCCTGCAGACGAGGATGGTCTGGTGGTCTTTCTCACGGACCCCACCGATCTCGACCTCGTGAGCCGTGCGCTGCCGGCACAAGGGTTCACCGTGGTCTCGGCAAAGCTGGGCTACAAGCCCAGGAACCCGATCGATCCGGGCAGCTTGAGTCCCGAACACCTGGAAGAGGTGGAGGCGTTTCTCGCGGCGTTGGATGCCAACGAAGACGTTCAGAACGTGTTTGCCGGTCTGGGGGGCTGAACCATGAACACCCAACACACCGAACGGGCCGACGAACCCTTGCAGGGCCACAATCCTCCGCTGCTTTACAACCTCGTGTACTGCAGCCGCGCCACCGAGGGCGTGGACGCCGCCGCCGTGGATCAGATCATCGAGACTTCGCGGCGCTGCAACCCGGCGCGCAGCATCACCGGCCTCCTGGTGTTGGGCAGCGGCATCTTCTTTCAATGGCTCGAAGGCCCGCGCGACAGCGTGCTTGCACTTCTCGCGCTGCTCAAGCAAGACCCCCGGCACCACACCGTGGTGGTGTTGACCTCGGGTGAAGAAGTGCGTGAAAGGCTGTTCCCCGACTGGGACATGGAACTGGTCACGGCCGACGCGGTGCGCGACGTGTTGGTGGACGCCCTGGACAGCGCCCAGGATCCGAAGAACGCAGACGCGTTGCGCGCGTTGTTGCAGCAACTCGATGCGGGCTTGCTCAATGGTCCCGCCCCGGACTGAGACGGCTCAGCCCTGCACCAGCGCGAGGTAGTCGCGCCGCGTGGCCGGGGCCACCGAGGCCACCAGTTGTTCGTAGGGCGTCTGGTGGCGCACCAGCGTGCGTGCCGAAGCGGTCGCCTTGGAGCGGCAGAACCAGTGACAGGTGTGCTGCATCAGCAGCAATTCGGCCGACATCGTGAACGCCTTGTCCCGGGGTGAGCGTTGCATCTCGTTGCTCGCCGCTTGGGCCAGTCCGCGCGCGTGAATGCGGAAGGCCTCGCGGACGTCAAACGTGGCTTTGGGCAGCAGGCGGGTGGCAAAGGGCAACGCCATGCCGACAGTGCTCACCCGTGCTGGCTCCTCATCGACCCGGGCGAACTCGGTGGCAAAGCTGCCGAATTGCAGCGCCACTGACTGCTCGGCCGCCGCCAGCATGTTCAGGATCTGCTCGCGCCGCGCCGGGTCGTCTTCGCCCAGAGCCCGCAGGTAGCCCTGCGTGAGGTTCTCCATCAGTGCCTCGATCTGGTACTTGCCCAGAAAACTGCCCAGCAGGGCCACGCGGCGCCGTTGTTCCATCGAACGCAAAAACCACACGCCCGAGAGCACCAGCATCAGCAGAATCAGGAAGTCCATCGTCAGTTCACCGACCTTTTGTAGTTCTTTGGTGGCCATTTTCCGGGCCGTTGATGTGCGGCCATCGGCGCACACAAGGAGGGGAGAGTGTAGTGACGCAATTCCGTGCCTTGGTGCGAGAATGCAAAGCCCGGGATGCACGGCAGATGCTCTGCTCCTCCCGCGCCCGCCCAGGCTGGCGCATGTCCTTGAGAACACCCGAGCCCACCCTCCCATGTTGCGTTCCTTACCGTACATAGCCCTTGCAGCTGCAGCCATCGCCGCGTGCCTGCTTGGCATCTCGTGGCTGATGTCGGTCTGGTTGGGTCGTCACCTGGGTTTTGGCGAACTGGCCGTGGCCTGCGTGTTGCTGCTGATCGTTCTGGGCGGTGTGCTGAGCGTGAGGCGCAGCCGCAGCCGCCGCAAGATCGAGGACATGCGCGATTCCGCACTCTGGTGACCCTAGGGTTGCCGTTGTCGCCCGGCGCGGCCCGCTGACACGGTGTGTGGTCGGTACACACAATCCAGACACACATCCCATGCACACTGCAGGCTCTTGAATGCGAAAGGTTCACATGGGTCTGCGGGGTCGTCTGGGGTTGTTGCTGGTGCTTGCCTGGCTGTCATTGCCCGCGCACGCCGACGCGCTGCGTTGCGGAGGGGGCACTGTGGAAGAAGGCGACTCCCGTGCGTCGCTGCTGCAGAAATGCGGCCGCCCCCAGCTCCAGGACAGCTTCTGTGCACCGGTGTTTCAAAACAAATCGCTGGTGCCCGAGCCCTTCGCCGGCAAAGCCGTGCCTTGTCTGCAGATCGACGACTGGATCTACGACCGCGGCCCTGGCAACCTGATGGCCACGGTGCGCATCCGCTCGGGCACCGTGCAGTCCATCCGCATCCAGCGCCAGCCGCGCTAGGACGTTTCAACCGGCCCGCTTCGGGTCCTGAAAGCAGGCCATGGGCAATGCGTCTTCAAAGCCCGCCAGGGCGCCGTCCATGCGCTGGATGAATCCGCCGGCCGGGCCTTGCCGGGCCAGCAGGCGGAACGCCAGGTACATGAGGCCGTTGGAGCAGCGCACCACCGTGTCGAACAGGTCCACGGGAAAGCCCACGCCGGCGTGTTGCAGCGGGTTGATGCCACCTTGTTCGAGCATGCCCAGCGCTTCGGTGAACTCGTCGTTCATGGCCAGCAGCGGCTTCACCAGCCCTGCCAGTGCGGGCTCACCCGCCAACTGCTCCTTCAGCCCATGCACCATGCGCCCGGGGTAGGGGCGGGTGAACGTCTGTTTCGGATCGAGCATGGCCTCCAGCTCGGCGTCGGTGGCCACATAGGCATACCACGCAGCGCGCACCAGCGCGTCGTATTGCACTTGCAGCATCGCACAAGCCGCGTTCTGGGCGCCGGTGGCAAACAGGATGCGCAGCGCGTAGGCGTGTTCGATGCTGAGTTCGCAGGCCAGCGCGGCGGCCTGCGCGCGGTGGCTGTCGTCCCGCTCGGGCATCTGGTCAATGTGTTCACCGAGGTGCAGGGCAAAGGCTTCGGCTTGTTCGAGGAGGATCTGTTCGTAGTTCATGCGCGCATGGTAGCGGCGCCCGCTTGCCCCGCTGCGCAGAACCCCGCTGCGGCTGTCGCTTCAGTGGCTTTCAAGCCGTCAGCAGCCCTTCAAAATGCAGCACTGACGGGTCGGCTGTTCGACTCACCTGATCAAGGCATGCCATGCAGAACCTGGACAACTTGTCGGCACGCGAGGTCGCTGCGCGCGTGGCGCGACGCGAGCTCAGCGCCGAGACCGTGGCGCGCGCCTTCGTGGACCGCGTCGAGACGCAGGAACCCGGCGTCCAGGCCTGGCAGCACTTTGACGCCGATCAAGTGATCGAGCAGGCGCAAGCGGTCGATCGTGCTGGCGCGCAGGGCGCACTGGCGGGCGTGCCGATTGCGGTGAAGGACCTGATCGACACCGTCGACATGCCCACCACCTACGGCTCGCCGATCTACGCCGGCCACCGCCCGGCGGTGGACGCGGCCGTGGTCGCCAGCGTGCGCGAGGCCGGCGGCGTGGTCATGGGCAAAACCGTCACCACCGAGTTCGCCACCTTCAAGCCCGGCGTCACGCGCAATCCGCGCGCCGCCACCGATGCACCGCGCACCCCGGGCGGCTCGTCCAGCGGCTCTGCGGCTGCTGTTGCCTGCGGCATGGTGCCGCTGGCCTTCGGCACGCAGACCGCGGCTTCCATCGTCCGGCCCGCCGCCTACTGCGGTGTGGTCGGCTACAAGCCCACGTTCGGCCTGTTGCCCATGGCGGGCATCAAGTCGCTCTCGCCCACGCTGGACACCGCCGGTGTGTTCGCACGCACGGTAGACGACGCCGCGTTCTTCGTGAACGCGCTCTCGCGCATCGAACTGCCGATGGCACCCGTCAAGGGCTGGCGTGTGGGCGTGTGCCACACACCGCATTGGGAACTGGCCGACGAAGACGCCCGCCGCGCGCTGCAGCTTGCCGCGCACCACTTCGACAAGCTGGGGACGCGCCTCGTCGAGGCGGTGGTCCCGGGCGCGTGGGCGGGTCTGGCGCAGGCCCAGATGGACATCATGGGCTTTGAGGCCTGGGCCGCGTTCGCGCCCGAGCGCAACCACCAGGCGGGCCTGTTCAGCCCGGCGTTTGCCGAGGTGCTGGCCAGTGGTGCGGCAGTGAGCGGCGCGCGGCTGGCCGAGGCTCATGCACTGGCCATCCACGCGCGCGGCGAGATCGAGAACTTGTTGAGCCAGGTGGATGTGTTGATCGCACCGAGCGCCACCGGTGAAGCGCCGCTGGGGCTGGACGCCACCGGCAACCCCATCTTCAGCCGCATGTGGAGCCTGCTGGGTGTGCCGTGTGTGCACGTGCCCACGGGTGTGGGCCGCCACGGCATGCCGGTGGGTGTGACGGTGATCGGGCCGCGCTGGCGCGATGCCAAGGCGCTCAGCGCTGCGATGGCACTCGAAGCGTCGATCAGAAGCTGACGCTCAGACCGCGCCGGTCGGGTGCGTGGGGTCCACCCACAGCACCTGCTCGGGTTTTTCCACCGGCGCGATGTCCAGGTTGACCGCCACCGCCTGGCCATCGCTGCGGCACAGCACGCACTCCAGCACCTCGGTGGCGCTGGCGTTGATCTCCTGGTGCGGCACGAAGGGCGGCACGTAGATGAAATCACCCGGGCCGGCCTCGGCCGTGAACTCCAGCTGCTCGCCCCATCGCATGCGCGCACGGCCCTTCACCACGTAGATCACGCTCTCCAGCGGGCCGTGGTGGTGGGCGCCGGTCTTGGCATCGGGGTGGATGGTGACGGTGCCGGCCCAGAGCTTCTGCGCCCCCACTCGCGCAAAATTGATCGCGGCCTTGCGGTCCATACCCGGCGTTGAAGGCACGTTGCCGTCGAGCTGGTTGCCGGGCACCACGCGCACGCCGTCGTGCTTCCAGGCGGGCGCGTGCTCGTGGGGATGGTCGTGGTTGTGGTCGTGGTCGTGCGGCATGGCGTGTCTCCTGGGCGATCAAAGGGTCAGTGTGCCACCGGCTTCCATGCCCGAAAATCATCGCATTGAATCGCCCCAGTTGGAGAAACCGTTTTGCCCCTGCCCGCCCCCCAGCCCCGCACTTCCATGCACACGCGCCGCGTCGAGTACCGCGGCTTTCACCGAGAAGACGGTCTGTGGGACATTGAAGGCACGCTGCACGACAGCAAGCCCCACAGCTTCGAGATCGAGGGCGAGCGACGCTGGGAAGCCGGCGAGCCGGTGCACCACATGCACCTGCGCGTCACGGTGGACAACACGATGGTGATCCGCGACATCGCGGTGGCGATGGATGCACATCCGCACGGCCCCTGCCCGCAAGCCATGGCGCCCATGCAGGGTCTGGTGGGCGAGGTGCTGGGCAAAGGCTGGCGCCACACCATCCAGCGCCATCTTGGGGGCGTCCAGGGCTGCACCCACCTGCGCGAGTTGTTGTTCAACCTGGCCACCGCCGCGTTTCAAACCCGCTCGGATTCGTTTGCACCGCCGTCCGATGGAACGCCCCCGGTGCACCTGGGACAGTGCCTGGCCTGGGACTTCAACGGACCGGTGGTGGAGAAGGTGTATCCCATGTTTTTCCGGTGGCAACCCCGGGCCGCTGTGGGCAAGGCGTGAAGCGACCTCCGCTGGACGCCGGCACCATCGGCGAAATCATCCAGATGGCGCTGAGCGACGAGGTCAGCTTCGAGCAGATCCGCGGCCTTCATGGACTCAGCCCCGATGAGGTGAAGGCGCTGATGCGCACCCACCTGGCGCCCGGCAGCTACCGCGCCTGGCGACGCCGCGTGCGGCGCTTCAGCGACCAGCGCGCCACCTACAAACAGGCGCGCTCAGCCGGGCCTTGATCGAAGGCTGGTGAGCGCGGCGCCGTCTGCGACCAGCCGAACGCCCAGCGATCCCGAACCGGCGTGCACCGGCGACTTGCTCAAGACCACATCCACCGCCTCGACCTGCGCGAACGCCGCGCATGCGTGAACGATGCGCGTGATCAGGCGTTCCTGCGTTTCGTGGTGGCCATCCCGAGCCAGCCGCACGATCTCGGCCACCAGCGGGTCGTAGTCGAACACCTGTGCCATGCCGTCCTGCCCGATCAACACCAGCGCCGGGTCGATCGACAGCGTGAGGTCGAGCAGGTGCAGGGTCGGCACGGTGTCGCCCGGGCCGCAGGTGCCGATCCGCGTGTCCAGCGCCAGCTGCCGCAACTCCACCGTGCTTCGCATTGCCATGCAGAGATGCCCCGCTCAGTCCACCAGCGCCGCGTAGGCCAGCGTGCGGAACACCGCGCGGTAGTGCTCGCGCTGGTTGGGTGCTTGTGCGAGAAAGATGCCGAAGAGGTGTTCGGCCGGGTCGACGAAGAAGCTGGTGCCGCCGATGCCGCTCCAGTGCACCGTGCCCACCGAACCCGGCATGGGCGCCTCACCCGGCGCCGTGCGCACTGCAAAGCCCAGACCGAAACCATGACCCGGCGGCAGCAGCGCAGGGTCGCTGCCGGGAATGTGGCCCAGGTGGTCGGCCGTCATGAAATCGACCGTGCGCGGGCCGAGCAGGCGCACGCCACCGAGCTCACCCTTGTTCAGCACGAACTGCAGGAAGCGCGCGTAGTCGGCCGCGGTGCTCATGAGCCCGCCGCCACCGCTCTGCAGCGTCGGCGCTTCGCGCGGGTCGATCAGGCGCATGGGAATGCCGCCGTCGGGGTCGTGTGCAAAGGGCTCGGCAATGCGCGGGTGGTCGGCTTCGGGCACCACAAACGCCGTGTCTTTCATGCCCAGCGGCGTCAGGATGGCCTGCTGCAGGTGCTCGGCGAGCGTCTGTCCCGTGATCACTTCAATGAGCCGGCCCAGCACATCGGTGGCGCGGCTGTAGGCCCACATGCTGCCCGGCTCGAACATCAATGGCACGGCGGCCAGTGCCTGGCTGAACTCGGCGTTGCTGCGCGCGCGCGACCCCATGTTCTCCGAACGGTACCGCTGCTGCACCGGCGAGTCGCCGAGAAATTCGTAGGTGAGACCGGCGGTGTGGCGCAGCAGGTCTTGCACCGTGGCCGCGCGTTGCACCGGGCGCAGCGTCACGCCCCCGGGTGCGCTCACAGCCACCTGCTGGTTTGCATATTCCGGCAGGTGCAGGTGCACCGGGTCGGCAAGCTTCAAGCGACCCTGTTCGATCAACATCATCACCGCCACCGACACGATGGGTTTGGTCATGGAGTAGATACGGAAGATGGCGTCGATCGACATGGGCGCGTCGCGTGCCGGGTCGAGTTGGCCTACCGACTCCATCAATGCAATGCGGCCGTGCCGGGCCAGCACCAGCACCGCACCAGGCAGGCGGCCGCTGTTCACGTCGGCTTGAAACACATCCACCAGGCGGCGCATGCGCGTCGGGCACAGGCCCAGGTCGGCCACATCGGCCGGTGGCAGGGGCGCGCGCATGTCAGGCTCCGTAGCGTTGGCGCGCCAGCGCGGCGCCCTGTGCGAGCGCTTCGAGCTTGGCCATGGCGACTTCTCGGCTCATGGGCGCGAGTCCACAGTTGGTGCAGGCAATGAGCTTGTCTTTCGGCACGTACTTCAGCGCCAGGCCGATGGTGTCGGCCACTTGCTCGGGTGTTTCGATCACATCGCTGGCCACGTCGATCACGCCCACCATCACGTCCTTGCCTTCCAGCAGCTGCATCAGCTCGGGCGGCACGTGCGAATGGAAACACTCCAGACTGACCTGGTCGATGCTGCTTTTCGCGAGCGCCGGAAACACCTGCTCGTACTGGCGCCATTGTTCGCCCAGCGTCTGCTTCCAGTCCACGTTGGCCTTGATGCCATAGCCGTAGCAGATGTGCACAGCGGTGGTGCAGGTGAGGCCGCGCGCGGCCACCTCGAGTGCGGCCACGCCCCAGTCGGCCGCGTCCTGCATGTAGACGTTGAAGGCCGGTTCGTCGAACTGGATGATGTCCACGCCGTCGGCCTGCAGCGCCAGCGCTTCCTGGTTGAGCAGCTCGGCAAAGGCCATGGCCATCTTGATCTTGTCGCCGTAGAAGCGGTCGGCCACGGTGTCCACGATGGTCATGGGACCAGGCAGGGTGAACTTGAGTTTCTTCTTGGTGTGCTTGCGCGCGAGCTGCGCTTCAAACGCGTGCACGCGGCCCTTCAGGCGCAGCGGGGCAACGACTTGCGGCACCTGCGCGTCGTAGCGGTTGTTGCGGATGCCCATGGTCACCTTGTGCTCGAAGTCGATGCCTTCGACCTGCTCCACAAAGCCGTGCACAAAGTGCTGGCGCGCCTGCTCGCCGTCGCCGATCACGTCCAGGCCTGCGTCTTCCTGTGCCTTGATCCACAGCAGCGTGGCGTCGGCCTTGGCCTGCTGCAACTCGGGGCCTTGTGTCTTCCACTGCGGCCAGAGTTTTTCGGTTTCGGCCAGCCAGGCCGGTTTGGGCAGGCTGCCTGCAATCGCGGTGTCGAACATGGTGTCTCCGGTGTTTTTGAATGGCCGGCGAATCTTAATCAGACCATGGTGTTTTTGCTGTCGCGGGGGCTTGCAGCCCCCAGGCATTCAGCGCGGCTTGACGCGCTCGGCGAGCGTGCGCAAGGCCACCAGTTGTTCGCCAATGAACTTGGCGGTGGTCTCGTCGGTCAGCTCACCTTCGGCGTTGAACTTGCTGCCCGACTGGTTGATGAACACCTCGGGCTTGTTCAGCGTGAAGGCGTTGAGGAACACCAGCACCTGTCGCAGGTGGTACTGCACGCGGGCCGTGCCCACCGGGCCGGGGCTCGCGCCGAGGATGGCCACCGGCTTGCCGTCGAACGGAGGCGACGGTGGGCGCGACATCCAGTCCAGCGTGTTCTTGAGCACGCCGGGGATCGAGAAGTTGTACTCGGGCGTGGCAATGAGTACCGCGTCGGCAGCAGCGATCTTCGCTTTCAGTGCCGTCACCGAGGCAGGTTCACCGGCGGCACGCACGTCGTCGTTGTAGAAGGGAATGTCGGCGATGTCGACGATCTCGATCGCCATGCCCTCGGGCGCCAGGCGCTGCGCCGCGCGCAGTGCCATGGTGTTGGTGGAACTCTTGCGCAGGCTGCCGGAGATGGCAACGACGTGGAATGTCATGGGGATGTCCTGAAAAATGAGGAGGTCAGTCGAGCGAGATGTTGGCGGCCCGGATGAGTGCGGTCCAGCGCTCCACGTCGCGCTTGAGCATGGCAGATGTCTGCTCCACGCTGATGGTCAGGGGTTTGCCACCGGCCTTGGTGAACACATCGCGCAGCTCGGGCTCGGCGATCACGGCGGCCAGCTCGGTGCGCAAGCGCTGCAGGGCCGCTGGCGGCGTGCCGCGCGGCGCGAAGTAGCCGAACCACGATTCCAGGTCCAGCCTGGCCACGCCGGTCTCGTTGATGGTGGGCACGGTGGGCTGCAAGGCGTTGCGTTCGGCGCCGGAGACTGCCAATGGAAACACCTTGCCCGATTCGATGTGCGAACGCGTGGTGGGCGTGAGGTCGAAGAACATGTCGACGCGGCCACCGAGCAGGTCGGTGTAGGCGGCTTGCGCGCCGCGGTAAGGCACGTGCGTGATCTCGATCCCGGCCAACTGCCACAGCGCGGCGGCCAGCACGTGCTGGCCCGAGCCGTTGCCGGCCGAGGCGTAGGTCAGCTTGCCGGGGTTGGCCTTGGCGTGGGCCACCACCTCGGCCAGCGTTTTGAAGGGCAGGTCGGCGCGCGCGATCAGCGTGTAGCTGTAGCTCACGGCCAGGCCCACGGGTTCAAAGTCGCGCAGGCTGTCGTACGAGAGGCTTTTGTACAGGCCCATGTTGAGCACCATGTTCGACACCGAACCGGTGAGCAGGGTGTAGCCGTCGGGGGCGGCCTTGGCCGCCGCGTCGGTGCCGATCAACGTGCCCGAACCGGTGCGGTTTTCCACCACCACCGGCTGGCCCAGGCGCTTGGCCAGGCGTTCGCCCAGTGCACGCGCCACAAAGTCAAACCCGCCGCCGGGCGGCTGCGGCACGATCACGCGCAGCGCGCGCGACGGATAGTCGGCCTGCGCCCAGGCCGCGGGTGCGAACACGCTCAGCAGGCAGGCTGCGGGCAGGGCTGCCACGAGGTGGCGGCGCGAGGTCGAGAGTGGGTTGTCTTGCATGTCTGTCTCCTGTCTTGTTGTGAAGCGAACCGGCGGGCGCGTGACTCACGCGGAATTCAGGCGGGGTTGATCTCGCGCTCCAGCGGGCCGCCGGCCAGCCAGGCTGCGCCGCGGCGGTAGAGGTCTTGCACCTCGGCGCCCTTGAGCATGGGCATGTCCAGCTTGACCGTGTAGCCGATGCGGGTCTGGATGTAGGCGAGGTGCCGGTAGCCCTCGGGGAAGCCGGCCAGGGCCTGCTGGTCCAGCGAGAGCTGGGCTGCGGGGTCGACCGCGTCGATGCGGTCCTTCTCATAGATCGGCTGGCGGTGCAGCAGCTTCCACTGGCCATCGACCTTCACCACGAAGTCGTAAAAGCGGCCGGTGCACACCACGTCGCACAGCACCGGGCCATGTTCGCCTTCGACCATGCCGCGCTGCGAAATGGTCATCTTGGTCTGGGCAATCGCGCGGTCGCCCGCCACCTCGATGGCCGAGCCGCCGAGAAAGTGCAGGATGCTCACGCCCTTCGCCCAGCCCTCCTGCGTGACGCGGATGAAGTCGGCAAACGGGCCCTGGAACCAGGTGGCCATCATCACGCCCTGCGGGTGCCACACCGTGGCGAAGCGGTGCCAGTCACCCGCGTCGCGCCACACCGCCCAGCGCTCCACCATCTGGCGCACCAGCAGTTGGTCGTTCAGGTCTTCGTTCATTGAATGTCTCCTTCGTTGTTCTGGATGGACGCCATGGCGTACCCGTGCCCGGGCCGACGCCGGGCGTGGGCGCACTCTATGTCGATCGCGTTGAGGGAAGAACCCCCGGGGTGAAAATCAAATTTGCAGAATCTGCAAAACCCGGGGCTGGACTGCGGGTCAGGCCTGCGGTGCGCCGGCCTGCAGGCCGGGTGCGGCGCGCGCGAACGCGTCGAGTTGTTCGCAGGCCGCCATGATGCGTTGCACGTTGGGCAATTCCGGCAGTTCGATCTTGAAGAGACGTGTCATGACCACGATGCTGGCCAGGCAGATGTCGGCCAGCGTGGGCGTGTGGCCATGGCAGAAGGTGCCGGTCTCCGGCTCGCCGGCCAGGCGCTGTTCGAGGGCCTGCAGGCCGGTGGTGAACCACTGGATCTGCCACGCACGCCAGGCGGCTTCGTCAAAGCCGCCCACGCTGGTGAGGTACTTCTTCACCCGGGGCGTGACGAGCGGATGGGTGTCCGCCGCCAGCAGCGTGGCGAGCGAGCGCACGCGGGCGCGGCCGTGCGCATCGACCGGCAACAGGGCCGGTGTGGGGTGCGTTTCTTCGATGAATTCGAGGATCGCCAGCGACTGTGTGATCGGCGTTTTCGGCTGGTCGGGCGCGTTGTCGATGAGCGCAGGAATGGCGCCCATCGGGTTGATCCCGAGGTAGGCCTCGCTTCGCTGTTCGCCAGCTTCCAGGTTGACGTTGATTTCGTTGGGCTGCACGCCCTTGAGGTTGAAGGCCACGCGCACGCGGTAGGTGGCCGAGGTGCGCCAGAAAGCGTAGAGGTCGAAGCGTGCGGTGTCTGTCATGGGGTGTCCTGCGTTGTGTTGGGCGGGCTGTGACGGGGCCGGCACACTGTAGTCGCAGTGCAGCATCAAAGGCGCTTCACAGTCCGCTGCGCGACCGTTACCATGCTCACGATCGCGTCAGAATGCGCGTTCGGGTGTGGCCTTGCGCCCGTGTTTTTCGCCAAGCGCCCTCATCAAAACACCTCAGGAGACAAGACATGAAAACCATTCACCGCATGAGCTCGGTGGCCCTCGCCATGGGCCTGGCCCTCGGCAGCGCCGCCGCCCTGGCGCAAACCGCAGCCCCTGCCGCACCCCCGCCACCCGCCTGGAAACAAGGCATGCCCGAGAGCATGGCCACCTCCACGCTGGCACCACTGGCCGGCAAGAACACGGTCACCCCGGCGGCCGACATTCCGATCGACAAGATCAAGCTGCCGCCAGGATTCAAGGTCGAGGTCTGGGCCACCGGCCTGCCGGGCGGACGCGCCATGGCCATGGGCGACGAAGGCAAGATTTACGTGGGCACGCGTGGCCTGGGCCGGGTGTACGAGGTGAGCAACAACGGCACGGAGCGCAGCGTGCGCACCGTGGTGGACAAACTGGTGCAGCCCGCGGGCGTGGCATTCAAGGACGGCGCCCTGTACGTGATGGCCATCAACAAGGTGCTGCGCTTCGACGGCATCGAGAAGAACCCCGCAGTGGCACCTGTGGACATGACGGCTGCTTTCAAGTTGCCGCCCGAACAACACCACAACTGGAAGTACATCGCCTTCGGCCCCGACGGCAAGCTCTATGTGCCGTTCGGCGCGCCGTGCAATATCTGTGAGTTGCCGACCCCCGAGTACGCGCAGATCCGCCGCTACAACCCGGACGGCTCGGGCATGGAGGTGGTGGCCACGGGCGTGCGCAACAGCGTGGGCTTTGACTGGCACCCCACCACCAAGGAACTCTGGTTCAGCAACCACGGCCGCGACTGGATGGGCGACGACACCCCGCACGACACCGTCCACCGCATGCACAAGGTGGGCCTGAACTTCGGCTTCCCATCGTGCCACCAGGGCAACCTGCCCGACCCCGATGTGAAGAAGGACAACGCCTGCGCCGGCGTGGAGCCACCCGTGGCGCTCATGGGCCCGCACTCCGCGAGCATGGGCGTCACTTTCTACACCGGCAACATGTTTCCGGCCGAGTACAAGGGCGTGCTGTTCAACGCGCGCAAGGGCTCGTGGAACCGCACGAAGAAGATCGGCTACGACATCGTGATGGTGAAGGCCAGCGCTGACGGCAAGAACAGCCAGGTGGTGCCGTTCATGACCGGTTTCATGAACGAGGCCGACCAGTCGTTCTGGGGCCGCCCGGCCTACATGCTGCAGATGAAGGACGGCTCGATGCTGGTCTCCGACGAGCAGCTGGGTGCGATCTACCGCATCACCTACGCGAAGTAAGGCATGGCGAAACTGTCGCTGGCGCGGGGCGTGTGCGCACTCCTCGGGGCCGTGCTGTGGGCTGGCTCCCCGGTGTGGGCGCAAGACATTTCGGCGCGCCTGATGGCCTGCGCGGCCTGCCACGGGGCGGACGGCAACTCGCAGTTGCCCAACATCCCGTCGCTGGCCGGGCAGCCCAAGGTGTTCATTGAAAACCAGCTCGTCATCATCCGCGAGGGGCTGCGCGACATCCCTGCCATGAAGGGCTTGCTCGATGGTGTGAGCGACGCGGAGATCACCGCCATGGCGGTGCACTTCGCCAAGCTGCCGGCACGCAACGCGCCGACACCGGGCGACCCCGCGCTCATGGCACAAGGCAAGGTGCTGGCCGAGGGCATGCGCTGCGGCATCTGTCACCTGCCCGACTACCGGGGGCGCGAACAGATGCCCCGGCTGGCGGCGCAGCGCGAAGACTATTTGCTCTATTCCATGCTGCAGTTCAAGAACAACCAGGCCACCGGACGTGACACCATCATGGCGGCCTCGCTCTACGGCGTGTCCGACAACGACCTCAAGGCCCTCGCCCATTTCCTGGCGCGCGTGCCGCCCTGAGGACTGTCGTGTGCTGCGTCAGGCAGCGCTGCTCTGTTCATCGCTCAGTGTGACCAGCAACTGGATCACCTCGGCGCACTCTTCCTCGATGCGTCCGATCCGCCGCGACACCTCGGGCGAGAGGCCTTTCTGGTCGGTGTGGCGGATCGATTCGGTCTGCTCCAGGATGGCCGACATGCGTTCGAACAACTCGGAGGTGATGCTGTCGCTGCTGGCCACGTCCTGCACAGACGGCGCCGCAGCGGTTCGCACCTTTGCGGGGGGCTCGACGGGGGCTGCCGGCGCGGCCGCCTTGACGGCGGGGATGCTGGCGAAATCGGCAAAGATCTGTGTCTCTGCGAAGCTGTTCTCGATTTCCAGGCGCGAATGCCCCGAGGGCGACGACGTTTTGGGTGCCGTGGTGTGGGCGGTCTTGCTGGTGAAGTCGCCTTGTGAGGACAGGCTCAGCTCGATGGTCTCCACGTCTTCATTGAGCAACTGATCAACCCGCGCGCGGATGGCTTCACGGTTGATCGGCTTGACGAAAAAGTCCACCGCACCGAATTCCATGGCTCGGCGGCGGTAGCTGTCTTCGGTGTGCGAGGTCACCATGATGACCTGCGTGTCGCGTGTCCTGGGGTTGTGCTGCATGCGTTGCATCACCTCGTAGCCACTCAGGTCGGGCATGTCCACATCGATCAGCATCAGGTCGGGCTGGTGCGCGTCGAGCTTCTTGAGGGCGTCTTCGCCGCGCACCGAAAAGTAGAGCTGGGCGCAGTCCATCAGCGTGCGGGCCAGCACATGCACCATGGACGGATCGTCGTCGACGATCAGCACCCGGCGGCGTTCGGTGGTTGGGTCGTGTGTTGCGTGGTCCACGGCAGCTCCAGTCATTGAGTGCTCGATGTTCCCCGCTTGTGCGCACGTTCAAACGCCGAAAAGCGGCACAAGGCGCCCCCAAATCCTCGCATTGACACCGCGGGGCGCCGCTGATCGTCGCAACTGGGCTGTGGTGCTGCCGCTTATTCGCGCCTTCGACGCCAACGCCGGCAAGACACTGGGAGGTCCTGCCCCTTCTGCGCCCAGCCCATGAAACCAGCCCGTTCACGCCGCGAAAAGACGCTGGCCAGCCTCAGCCTGACGGCGGTGATCCTGTGCCTGGGGCTGGTGGTCAGCGCCCTGAGCGCCTACACCCTCGCCCGCCGTGTGCAGGCCGACGCCCAGGCCGACTTCTGGCGCAAGAGCGACCTGCTCACCACCGAGATCAGCCAGCGCCTGTCGGCGTCGGAGTACGGCCTGCGGGGTGCGCGTGGCGCTTTTGTGGCCAGCGAGCGGGTCGATCGGGGCGAGTTCAAGGCCCTGGTCGACTCCATGGACATGCAGCACACCATGCCCGGCAACCGCGGGTTCGGCTGGATCGACCGGGTGCAGCGCAGCGATTTGCCGGCCTACCTGCGCGAAATGCGGGCAGGCGACTCGCCCGGGCTGACGCTGCGCCAGTTCGGCGAGAAACAGCACGACACGCTCTATGTGATCCGCTACATCGAACCCGAGGCGCTGAACCAGGGCGCCATGGGGGCTGACGTGGGCAGCGACCCGCGCGGGCGCGCCGCCATCGAACACGCCATTGCCAGCGGTGAGACCACGCTCACGCCACCGGTTCCCCTGACCCGCGATGGCTCGCCTTCGCCCGGGTTTCTGCTGCTCAAGCCGGTCTATGCCACGGGCGCGACGCCCGCCACCGAGGCAGAACGCCGGGCCCTGCTCAAGGGTGTGCTGTACGCCCCTTTGATCGCCCGCGACGTGTTGCGCGGCATCAATGGCACGACCGACGATCTGCTGACCTTCCAGCTGTACACCAATCGGGAAGCGCCCTCGCTGGAGAACTGGATCGCCGGTTTTCATGCCATCGAGGGCGGCAAAGGCATCACCCGCACCGACGAGCCGCGGATGCCCTCCGTGTCCGCCTACAGCCAGGAACTGCACTTCAAGGTCCATGGGCGAACCTTCACCGTGCTCACCAGCAGCACGAACACGTTTGAAGCGTCGGTGACGCAGACCCCGGCGCTCGTGGTGCTGGGCGTGGGCATCCTGCTCACACTGGCGTTGGCCTGGATGGCCTCGCATGCGGCCCGTGCGCAGCGCCACGCCGAGGCGCTGGCGCGCTCGATGACGATCGACCTGGAGCGACTGGCGGTGGTGGCGCGCCGCACCTCCAACGCGGTGGTGATCACCGACGCGCAGCGCCGCATCACCTGGGTCAACGCCGGATTCGAGCGCATGTCCGGCTACAGCATGGCCGAGGTTCTGGGGCAAGAAGCAGTCAAGTTTCTGCAGTTCGAAGGGACCGATGTGCGCGAGCTGGCGCGCCTGCGGGACGCGCTCAATGCCGGCGAGCCTTTCCTGGGCGAGCTGCTCAACCGGGGCAAGCACGGACGCGACTACTGGATCGAGCTGGAGATCCAGCAGCTGATGTCCGATGCCGGCAAGTTCCTGGGCTTCATGGCGATCCAGAACGACGTCACCGAGCGCCACCTGAGCGCGGCGGCCCTGCAATCAAGCCAGGCCTTTCTGGACCGCACCGGGCGCATCGGGGGCGTGGGTGGCTGGGCGATGGACCTGGCCACCCGGCAGGTTCGCTGGACCGATCAGACCTGCCGCATCCACGACCGCGAGCCCGGGCACATGCCCTCGCTGAAAGAGGCGCTGTCGTATTTCCCGGCAGGGTCCAGGAGCGTCATCGAGGCCGGATTCAAACTGGCCATGGAATCCGGACAGGCGTTCGACGTGGAGTTGCCCCTGATCACGGCCCGTGGCCGCGCCATCTGGGTACGGGCCGCCGGGGAGCTTGATGTGCGCGATGGCGTGCCGCGCAGCCTGGTCGGGGCGATGCAGGACATCACTGCGGCCAAACAGTTGTCCGAAGCGATGGAGCGCAGCAACGAGTTGCTCAGCAACGTCATCGAAAGCCTGCCGTGCGCGCTCAGCGTGGTGGATTCGCAAGGCAAGCTGCTGCTGGCCAACACCGAATTCGGTCGGCTGTTTTCCCTGCCGCCCCACCTGTGCCAGCCGGGTGTGACGCGATTTGCCGACATGGTGCGCTTCAGCGCCCTGCGCGGCGACTTCGGCCCGGGGGACATCGACGAGCTGGTCCACGAAATCATCTACACCGCCAACCACGCCGCTCCGAAGCAGCAGTTCGAGCGCACCTTGGTGGGCGGCGAGGTGATCGAGCTGCGCCGCGGACGAATGGACAAGGGCGGCTTTGTCAGCACTTACACCGACATCTCGGCGCGGCGCGAAGCCGAGGCGCAGGCCCGCCGCTCCCAGGATCTGATGTCCAGCGCGCTGGAGGTCACCGGCGCCGGGCTGGTCATCTTCGACCCGTCCGACCGGCTGGTGTTCTGCAATGACCGCTACCGCGAGCTCTACAGCGAGATCGCCGACCTGCTCAAGCCCGGGGCCGTGTTCGAGGAGATCGTACGCGCCAACCTCGCGCTGCAGGAGCCACCTGCAGCCCAGGGGCGGCGTGAAGAATGGGTGGCCGAGCGGGTGCGTGACCACCGGCTGGGCGGTGACTGGGAGCGCCGCATCCCGGGCGGACGAACCTTGCGCGTGGTGGAGCGGGCGCTGCCCGACGGCCATGTGGTGAGCTTTCGCATCGACATCACCAACGTCGTGCGTGCCACCGAGGCGGCAGAGGCGGCCTCGCGCTCCAAGAGCCAGTTCCTGGCCAACATGAGCCACGAGATCCGCACTCCGATGAACGCCATCCTGGGCATGCTCTCGCTGCTCCAGCGCACGCACCTCACAACCCGCCAGCTCGATTACGCCGACAAGGCCGAGAGCGCAGCGCGTTCCCTGCTCGGCCTGCTCAACGACATCCTGGATTTCTCCAAAGTCGAAGCCGGCAAGCTGGTGCTCGATCCCCATCCTTTCGGGGTGGACCAGTTGCTGCGCGATCTCGCGGTGGTGCTCTCGGCCAGCGTGGGCGACAAAGAGATCGAGGTGCTGTTCGACATCGATCCCGACCTCCCGGGCGTGTTGTTCGGCGATGCGCTGCGCCTGCGGCAGATTCTCGTCAATCTGGCGGGCAACGCGATCAAGTTCACCCAGTTCGGCGAGGTCGTGATCTCGCTGCGCGGGAAGCGTCTGGGTTCGGGTCAGGTGGCACTGGAGGTGGCCGTGCGCGACACGGGCATTGGTATTGCACCCGAGAATCAGGCCCGCATTTTCGAGGGCTTCACCCAGGCCGAGGCCACCACCACGCGCCGCTTCGGTGGCACCGGGCTGGGGTTGGTGATCTGCCAGCGCCTGGTTCGCCTCATGGGTGGTGAACTGCAACTGCAGAGCCAGCTCGGACGAGGCACAGTGTTCAGCTTCTCCGTGGTGCTGGGCGTGCCGCGTCACACCGTGCCGGATGCGGCGCCCGCCTTGAGCGCACCTGCGCTGGAGGTGCTGATCGTCGACGACAACGACATCGCACGCGACACACTGGCCAGCATGGCCGTGGCCAACGGCTGGACCGTGCACGCGGTGGACAGCGGTGAGGCTGCGATCGAATGCCTGAGCCGGGCGCGTGAACAAGGTCGGCGCTTCGATGCGGTGTTCATGGACTGGCACATGCCCGGCCTGGACGGCTGGGAGTCGGCGCGCCGCCTCAGGGCGGCACCCTTGCGCGATGCCATGGACCTGCTGATCATGGTCACGGCCCACGGACGCGAGTTGCTGGAGAGCAAGGACCTCTCGGAGAAAAGCCTGCTCGACGGCTACCTGATCAAGCCGGTCACCGGCTCAATGCTGGTGGACGCCCTGAAGACCGCCCGCGCCGAGCGCGACGGTTCACCGTTGTTGCAACTGCCTGCGCAGCACGCGGGCTCCCTGCAGGACCTGCGCATCCTGCTGGTCGAAGACAACGAGACCAACCAGCAGGTCGCCTGCGAGCTGTTGGCCCAGGAGGGTGCGCGGGTCACCGTGGCCGGCAACGGCCGCATCGCGGTGGACCTGCTGGCGGCCGACAGCGCTGCCTTCGAGCTGGTGCTCATGGACGTGCAGATGCCCGTGATGGACGGCTACACCGCCACGCGCTGCATCCGCGGCGAACTCGGCCTCACTGCGCTGCCCGTGATCGCCATGACCGCCAACGCCATGGCCAGCGACCGCGAAGCCAGCCTGGAGGCGGGCATGACCGACCACGTGGGCAAACCATTCGACCTCGCGCGGCTGGTGCAGGTCATCCAGCGCCATGCACCGAAGGCCCACCCACTGTCGGCATCGGGCGGCGGCGACGCACCGGCAGCCCTGGATGTGCCCCCTGCCGCGCTGGCGTTGGCCGGCAGACACCACATCGACCTGCACGCTGCGCTGCACCGCCTGGGCGGCAGCACCAAGGCCTATACGCGCTTTCTGGCGCGCTTTGTCGAAGACCAGCCGCGCCAACTGGCCGAGCTGAGATCCAGCGTGGCGGCGGCCGACTTCAAGGCCGGCGCGCGCGTGGCACACACCCTCAAGGGGCTGGCCGGCACGCTGGGCATCACGCCCTTGGTGGACCTGGCATTCCGGGCCGAAAAGGCGCTGGCGGCGGCGCGCCATGTGTCCCATGGCGACGAGCCCTTGCGCCTGCTGGATGGCTTTGATCTGGCGCCCCTGCGCGCCTTGCTGGACGAGCTGTCGACCCCGGCCGGCACGACGCAGACGCCCGCCAACCTGTTGGCGCCGCAAGGCCTGCAAGGTGTTCACATCTTGCTGGTGGACGACAGCGACATCAACCTCGATGTCACGCAGCACCAACTGCAGCGCCTGGGCGCGGTGGCCACCTGCGCTTCGTCCGGTGCAGAGGCCTTGACGCAGCTGGCCGCCTGGCCGAAGCGCTTTGACGCTGTGCTGATGGACGTGCAGATGCCCGACATGGATGGCCTGGAGACCACACGCCGCATCCGCCGCGAGCTGGCGCTGGGCACCCTGCCTGTGATTGCCCTGAGCGCGGGCACACAGCCGTCCGACCGCCAGGACGCCCTGGACGCCGGCATGAACGACTTTCTGAGCAAGGCGCTCGATCTGCAGCTGCTGCAGCGGGTGCTGTGCGAGCAGATCGAGCGGGCCCGCGCTGCGGCGACCGGTTCGATTGCCGCGGCTGCACCCCGGACCGTGTTGCCGGGCATGGATCACGCTGTGGCCCTCGATCGCATGGGCGGCGACGAGGCGCTGTTGCGCCGCTCGCTGCGCCGCCTGCTCGACGAATTCGGGCCCTTGCAACACACACCCATGACCACCGAGCCGGACCTGGCCGCGCGCGCCGCGCTGGCCGCGCGCATGCACAAGCTCAAGGGCGGTGCCGGTCTGGTGGAAGCCCGCAAGCTCTACGCGGTGGCGCGCGCCCTGGAGGACCTGCTGCGTGGGCAGGCCCCGTGGAGCGCGGTGGTGTTGCTGTGGGCGCCGCTGTGCGAGGCGCTGGCCGAACTCGAAGACGCCACCCGGGACCTCCGTGCGCCGGATCCGGTGCAGGCGCCGGGTGTTCAAGGCACCCCGTCAATTGGCGATGACGCGTTGATGGTGCTGCGGCAGATGCTGCTCGACCAGAATCTGGAAGCGCTGTCGTTCTTCGCGGTGCAGCGCGACGCCCTGGCGGCCAGGTTGGGCCCGGCGTTGGTACAGCGCCTGACGGACCTGCTCGATGGCCTGGACTTTGCGGAGGCCGCCGGATTGATCCCGCAGACCAGCGTGGTGTGACGAAACGCAACAGCGGGCGCTCAGGGAAAGCCCGGACGTGTGGGGGCTGCTGCGCCGGTCCATGATGTGGCGATCAGGGTGGCGGCACAGTCGACCGCACCCGGCCGCAACGAGGAGACCCCGCATGTCCACAGAAGCCGCATCCGTCCCGGCATACGCCCAGGGCGCCAACACCCCCGCCCTGCTCGAATGCACCATCGGCCAGGCGCTGGCGCAAACCGCCGAACGCTTTGCCGACCGGGAGGCACTGGTGGTGCCGCACCAGGGCGTGCGCTGGAGCTGGAGCGAGCTGCTGCACCGCACCGATGCGCTGGCCGCCGGCCTGCTTGCGCTCGGCTTGCAGCCCGGTGAACGCGTGGGCATCTGGGCGCCCAACTGCGCCGAGTGGACGCTGATGCAGTTCGCCACCGCGCGCGCCGGCCTGATCCTGGTCAACATCAACCCGGCCTACCGCGCCAGTGAGCTGGCCTACGCGCTCAACAAGGTGGCCTGCACCGCACTGGTGATGGCGCCTGCGCTCAAGACCAGCAACTACATCGACATCCTGCGCAGCCTGGCACCCGAACTCGACAACAGCGCGCCAGGCGAACTGCTGGCCGCGCAGCTGCCGCATCTGCGCTGGGTGGTGCGCCTGGGCGACGAGCACACACCGGGCATGCTCAATTTCAACGACGTGCCGGTGTGGGCCGGACCCGAGCACCTGAGCCAGCTCGCCAACATCGGCCCCACGCTCTCGGCCAGCGACCCGATCAACATCCAGTTCACCTCGGGCACCACCGGCTTCCCCAAGGGCGCCACGCTCACGCACCGCAACATCCTCAACAACGGCTACTTCGTAGGCGAAGCGATCCGCCTCACCCCCGAAGACCGTTTGTGCATCCCCGTGCCGCTGTACCACTGCTTCGGCATGGTCATGGGCAACCTGGCCTGCCTCACCCACGGCTGCACCATGGTGTATCCGTCGGAAGCGTTCGACCCGGCCGCCGTGCTGCAGACGGTGCAGGCCGAGCGCTGCACTTCGCTCTACGGTGTGCCCACCATGTTCATCGCGGTGCTCGACCATCCGCAGTTCGCCGCCACCAACCTGGGCAGCCTGCGCACCGGCATCATGGCGGGCTCGCCGTGCCCGATCGAGGTGATGAAACGCGTGGCCACCACCATGAACATGCGCGAGGTGACCATTGCCTACGGCATGACCGAAACCTCTCCCGTGTCCACTCAAAGCGCGGTGGACGACCCGCTGGAACGCCGCGTGTCCACCGTGGGCCGGGTGCAGCCGCACCTGGAGGTGCAGATCGTGGACGCCGACGGCCAGCGTGTGGCGCGTGGCGTGGTGGGTGAACTCTGCACGCGCGGGTATTCGGTGATGCAGGGGTACTGGGCCGACCGCGACAAGACGCAGGAAGCCATCGACGCCGAGGGATGGATGCACACCGGCGACCTCGCCACCATGGACGCCGAGGGCTATGTGAACATCGTCGGGCGCTTGAAGGACATGGTGATCCGTGGGGGCGAGAACGTGTACCCGCGCGAGATCGAGGAGTTCTACTACGGCCACCCGAAGGTGCAGGACGTGCAGGTGGTCGGCGTTCCCGATGTGCGCTATGGCGAGGTGCTGTGCGCTTGCGTGGTGCTCAAACCCGGGCAAAGCGCCAACGCCGAAGAGTTGCAGGCGTTTGCGCAGGGGCAGATCGCGCACTACAAGGTGCCGCGCTACATCGAGTTTGTGGAGTCCTTTCCCATGACCATCACCGGCAAGATCCAGAAGTTCGTGTTGCGCCGGGCCATGGTGGAGAAGCTGGGGCTGCAGGAGATAGCCACCGCGTGAGCGGCGTTCTGCGCGGGTTGTGTGATCCATTGCCCAAGGCGCCCCACAAAAGGGGGAGTTGCGGGCGGCGTGAGTTGCCTTGTGTGACAAACACCCGCCGCGAGCGACCATGACCTTGAATGCCGCCCCCTTGTTGACCCGTTCGGCGCTGCGCCGATGATCCGGCTGGCCCAGGCCTCACCCTCGTCACCGGCTGCGAAGTGGAGCGCAAATGGCTGCTCTACATCTACAGCGCCAACGACAAAAACCACCGGCGTTTCGACGAGCACATCGGTTGGTTTCTCGGCAGCCAGGGTGGCGAACCCCTGAGCGAGGCCGACCAGCGCGTGATCTGGTCCGCCATCCTGCTGCAGGTCTTGCCGGGCGGAACACGCTGACCGCTTTGTTCACCGGCTGAGAGGCCGGGGCTTCAGCGCATCGGCCAGAGCGCCGCCGCCGACAGGCTCTGTTGCGGCGCGCCTGCGGGTCGGGTGGTGGCGCGGGTGGTGAGGCCACACAGGCGCAGGGTCTCCGGATCCTTGGAGCCGTTGAAGAAAGCCTGCAGCGCCAGGCGGAACACCAGTTCCTGGGGCGCCGCTTCGCTGAACAGCGTCATGCAGGAGAAAAACTTCAGGTCGTCGGGCACGCCCAGGATCTGGCTGGCCGACTGCTGGGTGTGGCGCAACACGGCGGTGGTGCACTCGTGCAGGCGGCGCCCGAGCACGGGGTGCTTCTGGTAAGCGCGGGCTTCGTCCAGGCATTCGATGCCGTAGAACTGTGCCTTCTGGCTGCTGCCCAGTCCGCGGTGCTGCGGAAAGACGAACCAGATCCAGTGGCTTTGTTTGCGCCCGGCCTTGAGCTCTTCCAGCGCCTGTTCATAGAGCGGTTCCTGGGCGTCGAGAAATCGTTGGAGGTTCATGGCGGTGCTCGGCTGCGGCGAAGCGTGAAAACTATCACGCAGTGCGCGCCAAGGGCACCACATGTGGGGGATGCTGCGGTGCAAGGTGATGGGCCGAGGCAAGCGGCTAGGATGACTTCTCGCGCCCTGACACAACAACATGGAAGAGACAACATGCCCAGCGACACCACTGCCCCGAATCCATCCGCCACCCAGGCCTTTCTCGCCGCGCGCGACCAGTTGCTGAGCCTGCGCGGCGATCCGGCGGCGGCCAGCGCGCAGTTCCGCTGGCCGCAGCTCACCGGGTTCAACTGGGCGCTGGACCATTTCGACGCCATGGCGCGTGGCAATGACGCCACCGCCTTGTGGATCGTGGACGCGGACGGCACCGAAGAGCGTTTTTCGTTTGCGCAACTCTCGGCGCGTTCCAGCCAGGTGGCCAATTTCCTGCGTGCGCAGGGCGTGCAGCGCGGTGACCGCGTGCTCATGGTGCTGGGCAACGAGCCAGCGCTGTGGGCCACCATGCTGGCAGCGATCAAGCTGGGCGCGGTGCTGATCCCGGCCACGTCGCTGCTCACGCCGGACGACTTGCACGACCGCATCGAACGCGGCGCGGTGAAACACGTCGTGGTGGGCGCTGTGCAGGTGCCCAAATTCGAGGCCATCAGCGGTGCGTTCTCGCGCATTTGTGTCGGCGCTGCCCAGCCGGGCTGGGTGAACTTTGACGACTCGCGCAAGTACCCGCTCGACTTCGACCCGCAGGGCAACACGCTCGCCACCGACCCGATGCTGCTGTACTTCACTTCGGGCACCACCTCGCAGCCCAAGCTGGTGCTGCACACGCACCAGAGTTACCCGGTGGGCCACCTCTCCACCATGTACTGGCTCGGGCTGCGCCCGGGCGATGTGCACCTGAACATCTCCTCGCCCGGCTGGGCCAAACACGCCTGGAGCTGTTTCTTTGCGCCGTGGAACGCGGGCGCCTGCGTCTTCATCCACAACACGCCAAGGTTCAGCGCGCAAGGCCTGCTGGCCGTGCTGGAGCGCTGCCGTGTGACCAGCCTGTGCGCGCCGCCCACGGTGTGGCGCATGTTGATCCAGGAAGACCTGGCCGCGTGGCAGGGGCGGCTGGCGCTGCGCGAGGTGATCGGTGCGGGTGAGCCGCTGAACCCGGAAATCATCGAGCAGATCCGCAAGGCCTGGGGGCTCACGCTGCGCGATGGCTACGGCCAGACCGAGACCACTGCGCAGGTGGGCAACGCGCCGGGCCTGCCCTTGAAGCCCGGCTCCATGGGTCTGCCGCTGCCCGGCTACAAGATCACGCTGCTCGACGCCGACGGCCACGAGGCCGACGAGGGCGAGGTCTGCATCGACCTGCGCGAACGCCCGCTGGGCTTGATGGTGGGCTACCTCGACGCGCCTGAGAAAAACGCGGAAGTGATGCGCGGCGGCCACTACCACACGGGTGACACGGCCGCGCGCGACGCCGACGGCTACCTCACCTTCGTGGGTCGGGCCGACGACGTGTTCAAGGCCTCGGGCTACCGCATCAGTCCGTTTGAACTGGAGAGCGCGCTGATCGAGCACGAGGCGGTGGTGGAGGTGGCGGTGGTGCCGTGCCCGGACCCGGTGCGCACCGCGGTGCCCAAGGCCTACCTGCTGCTCGCACCCGGCTTCACGCCCGGCCCGGCGCTGGCCGAAGCCATCTTTGCCTTCGCGCGCCAGCAGCTCGCGCCCTACAAACGGGTGCGCCGCATCGAGTTCGTGAGCGAGCTGCCCAAGACCATCTCGGGCAAGATCCGCCGCGTGCAGCTGCGCGCGCAAGAGGTGGAGCGTCAGGTGGCCGGTTCTCGCGGGGCGGGCGAGTTTCTGGAGAGCGATTTCCCGAACCTGAGGCTGGACGACTGAGGATCGGGCATTGCGGTGGTGCGGGGGGCGGCACAGCCCGATGAGCGGTTGACTGGGTGGACCAACTGCGCTGGCGTACCGTACCCGGGTGGGTAGCATCAAGAGATACAAAATCTTGCAATGCCCATGGGGGTGCGGTGCGCGCAGCGCTTGCCTCCCCTTGCCCCTTCCGGAGCCAACCACCCATGAAATCCCCCACCGCTTCCGGCATCTCGCGCCGCCGTTTCAGTGGCCTCGTTGCCGGTGTGGCCGCACTCGGCGCGCCCAGCCTGCGCGCGCAGTCGGGCAACCGCATCGTGCTGGGCCAGTCGGCCGCGTTCACAGGTGCCGCGGCGCAGCTGGGCATCCAGTTCCACGCAGGCGCCAAGCTGTTTTTTGACCAGCTCAATGGTCAGGGCGGCGTGAACAACCAGCGCATCGAGATCCTGCAGCTCGACGACGGCTACGAGCCCGACCGCTGCGCCGAGAACACCAGCAAGCTGATCTCGGCCGACGTGTTTGCCCTGTTCGGCTACATCGGCACGCCCACCAGCGTGGCCGCGCTGCCGCTGGCCTTCAAGGCCGACATGCCGTTTTTCGCACCCTTCACCGGTGCCATGGGCCTGCGCCAGCCGTTCAACCGGCTCGCCTTCCACCTGCGTGCGTCTTACAACGACGAGACGGAACTCATCGTGCGCCAGCTCACCAACCTGGGGCTGAAGAAGATCGCTGTGTTTCACCAGAACGACGCCTACGGCAAGGCCGGTCTCGACGGCACGGTACTGGCGCTCAAATCGCGCAACCTGGAGCCGGTGGCCACGGCCACGGTGGAGCGCAATTCGGTCGACGTGGCACAGGCGGTGGAGAAGATCAACGCAGCCAAGCCCGACGCCGTCGTGCAGATCAGCGCCTACAAATCGTGCGCGGCCTACATCCGCGCGGCCAAGGCGGCGGGTTACGGCGGCACGTTCTACAACGTGTCCTTTGTGGGCACGCAGGCGCTGGCCGACGAGCTGGGCAAGGACGGCGCCGGTGTGGTGGTGTCACAGGTCATGCCCACGCCCTACACGGCCTCCAAGCCGATCTCGCGGGAGTTTCAGGAAGCCATCGGCAAGGGCGGCAACAAGGTGCAGGCCAACTTCTCCAGCATGGAAGGTTTTCTGGCTGCGAAGCTGTTCACCGAAGGCCTGCGCCGCTCGGGCTCGCGCATCACGCGCGACGGCCTGATCAGTGGGCTGGAGTCGATCGGCACCATGTCCATGGGCGGCTATTCTGTGTCGCTGAGCCCGACCAACCACGTGGCTTCCCGCTACGCCGAGCTGTCCATGCTCACGGGCGACGGTCGCGTGCGCACCTGAAGTTCAGCGCTCCATGAAAAACGCCAGCAACACGCTGGCGTTTTTTTGTTGGGGCCGGCCAAGCCGGTGGGCGATCAGCCCTGCTGGCAAAGCGCCTGCGGGCGCTCCCAGCCGCTGCCGTTGCGAGGCCACTCGACCAGCACGCCTTCGGCGGTCTGGGCCACGACCCGGCCGTCGGTGCGGTCCAGGCTGCCTTGGTGCAGGCGGTTGACACGAACGCCCACCGGGAAACGGGGCGTCTGGAAACAACTTTGGAAAAACTTCAACATAGGGGACTCACTAGGGTTAACCCGTATTTTAAGTGTTGAGCCTATGAATCCGGTGATTCATCAGAATCACTAATGAGGCATCAGACGGGGATGCCCATGCCGTCGGGCCTGGCTGCCCCTGCCGACCGCCACGGGGTCTCTCCGGGCCCGGCGGCTGCGCATGGCCAAAAAGTGGAACCGGCTGGCCAACTTTTGGTCGATACTGAAATCCAAAACCCCGCCTGCTGGCCGTGCACAGTCGTCACGGCGGGGCGCTGATCGCCTTTCCTGCATTCCACCCGAGCGAGACGCCATGGACAACAAGCCGGCTTCACCTGATCTCCACACGGGCCCCGGCGCGCCCTATGACCAGGCGCCTTGCGGGCTGGTCTGCATCGACGCAGAGCAGCGCGTGGTCCATATCAACCGCACGCTGATCCAGTGGCTCGGACTCGACCCCACCCGGTTCGCGCAGGGTCGACCGGCCAGCAGCACCGACTTCCTGAGCCTCGTGGGTCTGGTTGACGCGCATTCGCGCGCGCTGCTGGGTTCGCACCTGGCATTGCTCGCACGCGGCGGACCGGGCTCCACGCTGGAGCTGGACGTGGCGGGACCGCAAGGCAAGGTGTTCCGGTGCGAGTTCGGCATGGAGCCAGTGCTGGGCGATGGTGGCCGGTTTCTGGGCGCCAGCGCGGTGGTGCTTGACGCCACCGAACGCAGCCGCTCCGAGCAGCAGGTGGCCGAACTCAAACGGGAGCTGGAGCAGCGGGTGACCCGGCGCACCAACCAGCTGGTGGCCGCCAACCGGGACATCGATGTGTTCTCGCACAGCGTCTCGCACGACCTGCGTGCGCCCCTGCGCCACATCTCCAGCTTTGTGTCGCTGGCGCAGGAGCGCATCGGGCCCAACGGCGACAGCCAGTTGCTGCAGTACCAGGCGTCGATCGCCAAGTCCGGCAAGCGCATGAGCTTGATGATTGAAGGTCTGCTGGAGTACGCGCGCATGGGACGTGTGTCGCTGGCGCGCCAGCAGGTGCCGTTGAGTCCGCTGGTGCAGGGCGTGGTGCGGCACCTGCAGGCCGAGAACCCGGCGCGTTCGATCGAGTGGGTGATCGACGACGACCTGCCCCAGGTGCGGGGTGACGCGATCCTGCTGGCCGAGATGCTGCGCAACCTGCTGCAGAACGCGGTGAACTTCAGCCGCACCCGGACGCCGGCCCGCATCGAGGTGGGCCAGTGGACCGACAGCTCCGGTGAACGTGTGGTCTTTGTGCGCGACAACGGCGTGGGCTTTGACCTGGAGCACGCGCCCAACCTGTTTGCGCTGTTCCAGCGCCAGCACCACTCCATGGATTACGAGGGCATCGGCACCGGCCTGGCACTGGCGCAACGCATCGTGGAGCGGCACGGCGGGCACATCTGGTGCGAGGCCGCGTCGAGCGCCGGCTGCACCTTCGCCATCAGCCTGCCCGCGCAGGTGATCGACCCCGAGAGCGAGTTCGGCCGGTTGCCCTCCTGAGGGCTGCGCTCAGAAGCGCCGGGTGAGCTCGATGCCGGCCGACAGCGAGCGGCCCAGACCGGGTTCAAAGAAGCGGCTGTTGCCATCGTTGACGATCACCGAGCCTGCGTGCTTCTTGTCGGTGAGGTTGTCGATGCGAACGAACTCGCGCCAGGTCCAGGCGCCGGTGGTTTGTTCGAAGCGGGCGCCGATGCTGAACAGCGTGTGGCCGGCGGCCGCGTCGCTGTTGAGGTCGTTGACGAACACGCGGCCGGTGTGGCGAGCATCCACGGTGAACACGCCACCCACGCGCGAGGCGAAAGCCGGGCTCCAGGCCAGCTGGGCAAACAGCTGTTGTTCGGGCAGTCCCGGCATGCGGTTGCCGGCGGGGATGCTGGCGGTGCCGCTGCCATAGCGCGCACGCAGGTAGGTGTAGGCACTGCTCACGGTGACGTTGCCCACGCCGTATTCGGCCGAGAGCTCCAGGCCTTGCCGTGTCGTGCTGCCGCCATTGGTGAAGCTTGCGCGCCCATCGACCGTGCCGGCCGACACGATTTCGTCGCGCGTGCGGATGTCGAACACGGTGGCGTTCCACAGGCCTGCTGCGTTGCGCCCGCGCAGGCCCACTTCGGCGCTGGTGCTGCGCGAGGCGTTGAGCGCGGTGTTGAGGCCGGCCGCTCCCCCGACGCTGTAGGCCGCTTCGTTGAGGGTGGGTGTTTCCAGACCGCGGCCCACCGAGGCAAACGCCTGCAGCTGCGGCCAGAGCTGCCAGCGCGCGCCCACCACCGGCAGGTAACCGCTGAAGCGCACGCCACCGCTCTGGTCGCCGTTGGACAGGAACGCGTCCGAGGAAACGTAGCGCGCGTTCACGTGGCGCAGGCCACCTTCGAACGTCCAGGCTTGCCGCTGCCACGAAGCGCGCACATAGGGGTCGAGCGTGGTGGCGCGGTTGGTCTCGTCGCGTCGCAGGGTGCCCAGCACACCCAGCGTGCGGTTGGGGGGAGTCCCGACGAAGTTCTCGTAGCCACGGCGCAGGTCGGTTTGCCGGTCGCCGGCCAGGCCCGCGCTCAGGTCGAGTTCTCCGCCCTGCCACTCGCGTTGCAGGCGCCAGCGCGCGTTGAAGCCCCAGTAGTCACGGTCGAGGTCGATCACGCCGCCCGAGCTGCCCGCCACACCGATCTGGTTGACCGGCGGGATCGACTGGAACTGGATCACCCGGCGCTGACCGGCATACCCCATGAGCTCCACCTTGTGCCCGTTGCCCAGCGCCTGGTCCCAGGCCAGGCCGGCCTGCGTTTGCGAGACCGATTTGCGGGTGTTGTACTGAAGTGGCTGGATGGCGGTCTGCTCGGGGTCGGTATCCCACTGCGTGCGGCTCAAGCCTTGTGGGTCGAGCGCGAAGGCACTCTGGCGGTTGAAGACCAGCGTGGTGCGCCCGCCCTCGTGTGCACGCGAGAGCCTGGCGTTGGCCGTGCTGCGATGCGCAGCCGACTGCGGGCGTGCACCGTCGGTGGCGAACTTGCCCACGTCCAGCGCGTACGACCAGCCCGGGGTTTCGGCCGTGCCGGTCTGACCGGTGGCCTGGGTCGAGAAGCGCCACAGGCCGTTGGCCCCCGCCGCCACACCCGCGCGCAGCTCGCCCGGGCGGCCGCCGTCTTCGGTGTAGAGCAGGATGGCACCGCCGCTGGAGGCGCCGTAGAGCGCCGAGAACGGCCCACGAACAACCTCGATGCGATCCGCGCTGCCCAGCGGAAAGTTGGCCGCCTGGCCCGAGCCGTCCGGCGCGCTGGCCGGAATGCCGTCCACAAACAGCCGCACGCCGCGCACGCCAAAGGTGGAGCGTGCGCCAAAGCCGCGGATGGAGACTTGCAGGTCTTGCGCGTAATTTTCGCGGTTGCGGATGACCAGGCCCGGCACGCGCGCCAGGCCTTCCGAGAGGTTGATCTGCAGCTGGCCGCTGCGCAGTTCGCTGCCATCGACCACGTCCACCGTGGCGCTGCCGCGCCAGCGCTGGTCGGCCGAGCCGCTGCCGGTGATGACCACCGGCGCGAGCGCACCGCCTTCGGGTTCGGGCACCTCGGGAGGAGTCTGCGCCTGGGCCAGGGAGGCCATCAGCAGGGTGACGCCGATGGCAATGCACGTTGGATGGTCGAGGTGGTTCAGGTGTCGGGAAAGGGCGGGGGCGGAAGACTTCATCGGTATGGAACGGTCGGCGGGCGGAATGGCCTGTGCTGCTGGGCCACGAACTGGCCCGGGAGCTTCACCGGCATTTTCGGGCCACGGTGCCGTCTTGCAGTCAACCGCAGGACACAAAGGCTCAGGGGTATTCCCGTAGCCGGCTTGCTTCAGTCCGGCACCACCGCCGTCACTTCGATCTCCACCTTCGCCCGCTCCTCCACGAGCGCGCTCACCTCCACACAGGTCATGGCCGGAAAGTTCTTGCCCATCACCTCGCGGTAGGCCTCACCGAGTTCGCGCAGGCGGCTGTTGTATTCCACGCGGTCGGTGATGTACCAGGTCATGCGCACCATGTGCTGAGGTCCGGCATCGGCGCAGGCCAGCACGTCGCGGATGTTGAGCAGCGCCTGGCGCGTCTGTGCAATGAAGTCGTCGCTCTCGAAGGTCTGGCTGGCGTTCCAGCCGATCTGGCCGCCCACGAACACGTGGGTGCCGCGCACAGCGATGCCGTTGGCGTAGCCCTTGGGGGTGGCCCAGCCGGGCGGTTGCAGGTGTTTCATCTCGGTTGTCTCAGTGTTGTTGGGTGGCTTGCTGTCTCAACGCAAAACGTTGCAGCTTGCCGGTTTCGGTGCGCGGGAGTTGGGCCAGAAAGACCACCTCGCGCGGGTACTTGTACGGAGCCAGGCTGTGCTTCACATGGTCCTGCAGCGCCTTCACCTGCGCGGCATCGGCCGCGTGGCCCGGCTTGAGCACCACGAAGGCCTGCACGATCTGCCCACGCTCGTCGTCGGGCTTGCCCACCACACCGCATTCGGCCACGGCAGGGTGTTCCAGCAGCGCGGCTTCGACCTCGGGACCGGCCACGTTGTAGCCGGCGGTGATGATCATGTCGTCGGTGCGCGCCTGGTAGAAGAAGTAGCCGTCGGCATCCATGCGGAAGGCGTCACCGGGGTGGTTCCAGCCACCCTTGACGTAGTGGGTCTGGCGCTCGTCGTCGAGGTAGCGGCAACCGGTCGGGCCGATCACCGCGAGTTTGCCCACTTCGCCGATCGGCAGTGGCTCGCCGGCATCGTTCACCACCCGCGCCTGATAGCCCGGCACCACCTGGCCGATGGCGCCGCGGCGAACGGATTCGGGCGGCGACGAGATGAAGATGTGGAACATCTCGGTGGCACCAATGCCGTCCAACATCTCCAGTCCGGTGGCTGCTTTCCAGAGCTGGCGCGTGGCGTCGGGCAGGCCTTCGCCCGCGCTCACGCTGATGCGCAACTTCCCGATGCCGTGGGTTTTGGCGAACGGCGCCATCTGGCGGTAGAAGGTGGGCGCGGTGTAGCAAATGGTGGCGCCCACGCGGGCCATGAGCTGCACCATGCCCTCGGGCGTGTAGGGCACGGACGGGAAATAGACCGAGGCGCCGGCCCACATGGGAAACACCAGCAGGCCGCCGAGGCCGAAGGTGAAGGCCAACGGCGGCGATCCCATGACGATGTCGTCCGGCGTGGCGCGCAGCACGTGGCGCGGCCAGGTCTCGCAGGCAGCCAACACGTCGCGGTGGGTGTGCACCGCCGCCTTGGGCGTGCCGGTGGTGCCCGAGGTGAAGGCGAGCAGGGCGATGTCGGTGGCGGCCGTGGGGCAGGGCACGCTGTGCACGCACTGGCGAGCTGCCATGGCCTCCAGCGAGTGCGGGGGGGCGGCTTCACCGGTGTTGAACACCAGCATCGCCACGCCGGCGGTGGATGGGTCGGCAGTGAGTGCGGCCTTGAGTTCGTCCTGCAGTTTCACGTCGCACAGCGCCAGCACGGGCTGCGCCTTCTTGAGGATGGCGCCGAGCTCCCTGGCGCGCAGCAGCGGCATGGTGGCCACGGCAATCAAACCTGCCTGCACCGTGGCCAGCCAGGCCAGCGCCATGGCCACCGAGTTGCCGCCGCGCAGCAGCACACGGTTGCCGGGCACGAGGCCCAGCTCCACGGTGAAGACATTGGCGATGCGGTTGACCTCGGTTTGCGCCTGCGCGTAGCTCAGTGTGCGTTCGTCGCTGCGAAACAGGGGGCGATCGGCGTGGCCGGCGGCCATGGCCCGCTCGAACAGCGCCTGCACCGCATTCACCTGTGCGGGCAGTTGCAGTTCGGGCCGATCAAAGCGCAGCTCGGGCCAATGCCCGGGCGGCGGCAGGTGGTCGTGCACGAAGTGGTCGGCTTGCGCGCTGGGGATGAGGCGTGTGGGCATGGCGGTGGTGTGTTCAGGCGCGCAATGCGGCTTTGCCCAGGATGAGCAGTTGCACTTCGCTCGCACCTTCGTAGATGCGCAGCGAGCGGATGTCGCGGTAGAGGCTCTCCACCTTCTGGCCCACCTGCACGCCGCGCCCGCCGAACATCTGCAGCGCCATGTCGATCACGCGCTGCGCGTTTTCGGTGGCGGTGAGCTTGGCAGCGGCGGCGGCCGTGGTGTAGGCCGGGGTGCCCATGCCTTGTGTGGTGCTGCAGTCGCGTTGCCAGGCTGCGCGGTAGGTGAGCAGGGCGGCGGCGTCGATGAGCGCGCTCATTTCCCCCAGGCGCGCCTGCGTGAGCTGGAAGTCGGCGAGCGTCTGGCCGAACATCTTGCGGTGCTTCGCCTGCGCCACCGCCTCGGCCAACGCGCGGCGAGCCATGCCGAGTGCGGCGGCAGCCACCGAGGCGCGGAAGATGTCCAGCGTCTGCATCGCCAGCTTGAAGCCGCCGTGCAGCGAGCCGACGATGGCGTCGGCGCCGAGCGCGCAGTCGGCAAACCGCAGTGTGGCCAGCGGGTGCGGCGCCATCACGTGGATGTGCTGGCTGCTGTCCAGTCCGGGGTGCCCGGCGTCGACGATGAAGGCGCTGATGCCGCGCGCACCGGCCAGCGGATCGGTCTTGGCGAACACCACGTAGAAGTCGGCCAGGTCGCCGTTGCTTATCCAGGTCTTGGTGCCGTTGAGCAGCCAGCCGCTGGTGGTCTGCACAGCTTGTGTGGCCATGGCGGCCACGTCGGAGCCGGCGTCGGGTTCGCTGAGTGCGAAGGCCGCAATTTTCTGGCCGCTGGCCACGGCGCTCAGGTACTTGGCTTGTTGCGCGGGTGTGCCGGCGAGCGTGATCACGCCGCTGCCCAGGCCCTGCATGGCGAACGCGAAATCGGCCAGGGGCGAGTGGAAGGCGAGCGTCTCGCGCAGGATCACCAGCGAACGCGAATCGAGTGCGGGCAACTCGCCGCCGTGCGCCGCAGGCACGCAGTAGCGCAGCCAGCCGTCGCGCCCAAGGCGCGCCACCCAGTCCTTGCACGCAGCGCGGTCGTCGCTCTCGTTCACGTCTTGCAGCGCGGCCCAATCGGCCAGGCGCGGCGCCATGGCGCGGTGGTGTGCGTCGAAGAAGGGCAGTTCCCACTGCGATTGCGGTGGGTGCATGCCGTGCGGGTGTTCGAAGGCGACCATCTCAATCGCCTTGGAATTGAGGGCGCTGTTTGGCCGCGAAGGCTTCGTACGCACGCCTGAAATCCTGCGTCTGCATGCAGATCGCCTGCGCCTGCGCCTCGGCCTCGATCGCCTGGTCCAGCGTCATGGCCCATTCCTGGTGCAGCATGGTCTTGGTCATGCCGTGCGCGAAAGTGGGGCCTTGGGCGAGTTGGGCGGCGAGCTTGTGCGCGGCGGGCAGCAGCGCGGCGGTTTCGTGCAGCGCGTTGAAGAAGCCCCAGGCGTGGCCCTCGGTTGCGGTCATGGCGCGGCCGGTGAACAGCAGTTCACTCGCGCGGCCCTGGCCGATCATGCGCGGCAGCAGCGCGCAGGCGCCCATGTCGGCACCGGCGAGGCCCACGCGGGTGAAGAGGAAGGCCACGGTGGCTTGTGGCGTGCCCAGGCGCAGGTCCGAGGCCAAAGCCATCATGGCGCCGGCACCAGCGCACACGCCGTCGAGCGCGGCCACGATGGGTTGCGGACAGGCGCGCATGGCGCTCACCAGTGCACCGGTCATGCGGGTGAAGGCCAGCAGCTCGGGCATGGTCATCTTCGTGAGCGGGCCGATGATCTCGTGCACGTCACCGCCGGAGCAGAAGTTGTCGCCCGCGCCGGTCAGCACCACGGCCTTGATGTCGGTGCTCTTCTGCAGGGCGAGGAACCATTGGCTCAGCTCGGCGTAGGAGTCGAAGGTCAGCGGGTTCTTGCGCTCGGGGCGGTTGAGCGTGACGGTGGCCACGCCATCGTTCACGCTGAGCGCGAAGTGGCTGGGGCGTGCATCGGCCATGGCGGTGTACTGGCCGCGCATGGGGTTGTGGTCGGGGATGGGGTGTTTCATTCTTCGATGCGCTGGTTGATGTCGAGTTGATGGGCCTTCACCTTGCCCAGCAGCTTGTGCAGGCTCTCCAGATCGCGCGGGCTCAGGCCTTCGAAGGCGTCGACGATCCACTGTTCGTGCTGGCGTGCCATCTCGGTGAAGGTGGTACGCCCGTGGTCGGTGAGGGCCACGCGAAACGCGCGGCGGTCGCCGTCCACGTCGAGCCGCTCCACCAGGCCTTCGTTCACCAACTGGTCGGTGATGCCGGTGACATTGCCGCCGGTGACCATGAGCCGGTGCGAAAGCTCCTTCATCTTCAGACCCGCTGGGTGGCGTTCGAGCTGGGCCATGAGGTCAAAGCGCGGCAGCGTGGTGTCGAACTGTTCACGCAAGCCGACCCGCACGCGTTTTTCGATCAGCTGCGAGCAGGTCAGCAGCCGCAGCCACAGGCGCAACTCGTGAGCGTGTTCGCTGTGGGCCCTTGCCTCCAGATCCAGTGGTGAATCGTTCATGGCTTGTCGCTGTTGTTGAGGGTTTGCAGGCGGGCGGTTTCCCGGTAGAGCTGGTCGCGCCCGCTCTCATATTGGCGGGGCCATTGCAAGGCGCGGGTCTGCAGCTTGGCGGCTTCGTGCAGCGTCCAGGCCGGGTCGGCCAGGTGAGGGCGGGCCACGGCGCAGAGGTCGGCGCGCCCTGCGGCGATGATGCTGTTGGCGTGGTCGGCTTCACTGATCGCGCCCACCGCCATGGTCAGGATGCCGGCCTCGTTGCGCACGCGGTCGGCGAACGGCGTCTGGTACATGCGGCCGTAGACAGGTTTGGCCGCACGCGTGGTCTGACCCGAGGACACGTCGATCACGTCGCAGCCGGCCGCCTTGAACAGCCGTGCGATGGCCACCGCGTCGTCGGGCGTGTTGCCGCCAGGCGCCCAGTCGTGCGCGGAGATGCGCACGCTCATGGGCCGGTCGTCCGGCCACGCGGCGCGCATGGCGGCGAACACCTCCAGTGGGTAGCGGCAGCGGTTTTCGAGCGAGCCACCGTACTCGTCGGTGCGCAGGTTGGTCAACGGGCAGATGAACGCCGAGAGCAGGTAGCCGTGGGCCGCGTGCAGTTCGAGCCAGTCGAAGCCGGCGGCGGCAGCGCGTTGCGTTGAGTCCACGAAGGCGGCGGTGAGCGCGTCCATGTCGGCGCGCGTCATCGCACGCGGCACCTGGTTCTGCTCGCCATAGGGCACGGCGCTCGCCGAGATCACGGGCCAGTTGCCGCTCTCCAGCGGTTCGTCGATGCGTTCCCAGCCGAGCTGCGTGGAACCCTTGGGCCCGCTGTGGCCGAGCTGGATGCCGATGTGGGCGTGGCTGCCGTGCGTGAAGTGCACGATGCGTTCGAACGCGGCTTGCTGCACATCGTTCCACAGGCCGGGGCAACCGGGTGTGATCCGGCCTTCGGGTGTGGGGCTGGTCATCTCCACCATCACCAGCGCAGCACCGCCGAGCGCGCGCGCGCCCAGGTGAACCAGGTGGTAGTCGCCCACTGCGCCGTCCACCGCGCTGTACTGCGCCATGGGCGAGACGACGATGCGGTTCTTCAGCGTGAGGCCGCGCACGGTGAGCGGCAGCAGCATGGGCGGCGTGGGGTGTGAGCCCCCACGCTCCGCCGCTGCGCGGGTCGCTGCCCCCCGAGGGGGCTGATCCGGCTTGGGGCGGCCCGGCGCCGGATCGGCTTGCGCTTCAAGCCACGACTCATAGCCTTCGAGCCAGGCGGGATCGCGCAGGCGCAGGTTCTCATGACTGATGCGCTGGCTGCGCGTGAGCAGCGAGTAGGCGAACTGCTCCACCTCCATGCCCGTGTAGCGGTCCACGTTCTCGAACCACTCGGTGGAGTTGCGCGCGGCGTTCTGGATCTTGAGCACCTCCACGCTGCGCCGCGACTCGTAGCCCTGCAGCACCTCGGCCATGTCGGCGTTCGCGTGCCGGGTGAACTCGTTGGCGAGATCGATCGCATCTTCGAGCGCGAGCTTGGTGCCGCTGCCGATGGAGAAGTGCGCGGTGTGGGCCGCATCGCCCATGAGCACCACGGGTATCTGTCGACCAGCAACATCAATCTGGTGCACCCAGGTCTTGCAGATCACGCGCGGGAAACGGATCCAGTTCGCCGAGCCGCGCAGGTGCTGCGCATTGCTGATGAGCGCATGGCCTTCCAGCCGGTCGGCGAACAGCTTCTCGCAGAAGGCCACGCCCTCGGCCTGCTCCATCTGGTCGATGCCGTGCGCCTTCCAGACCGCTTCGGGCGTTTCTACGATGAAGGTCGAGGTCTCGCCGTCGAACTTGTAGGCGTGCGCCTGGAACCAGCCGTGTTCGGTCTGCACAAAATCGAAGGTGAAGGCGTCAAACGTCTTTTTGGTGCCGAGCCAGAC
>NZ_JALHLX010000018.1:0-25381 GCF_022844385.1 Hydrogenophaga sp.
TGGCGGAGTGGACGGGGCTCGAACCCGCGACCCCCGGCGTGACAGGCCGGTATTCTAACCAACTGAACTACCACTCCTGGTAGATGGCTTTCGTTCTTGCGAACCAAGTGCCAACCACTTGTGCCTGAGCTGCCTTGCGGCAAATTCTGGCGACCCTACGGGGATTCGAACCCCGGTACTCACCGTGAAAGGGTGATGTCCTAGGCCTCTAGACGATAGGGTCAAAACCTTGGACTAACCGAAACGCGACTCTCTTCACCGCGTTTTTGGAAGCCTCGAATTGTAGCATTGGAAGGTGGTGTTCCTTCTTCTACTGCGCCTCGCGGCCCCTGATTTTTGGTGGAGGTAAGCGGGATCGAACCGCTGACCTCTTGCATGCCATGCAAGCGCTCTCCCAGCTGAGCTATACCCCCACAGGGTTTGCCGATCTGCTTCGCCAATCTGGATCAGCGCTGCGTTTCAGCAAGCCTCAAATTATAGGCGATTTTTTCAGGCGTTCTGCAAACGGTCCAGGACTGTTTGACGGTTCTGCAATTCAAGCACCGCATCGAGCGACGGTGTCTGGGCCGTGCCCATCACCAACACCCGCACCGGCATGGCGATCTGCGGCATCTTCAGGCTGTGCGCCGCGAGCACTTCCTTGATGGCCCCCGAGATGCTGGCCTTGTCCCATGCAACGCCAGAAAGCTTGCCCGCCAGTGCGGCCAGCGCCGGGCGCACCGCATCGGTCACGTGCTGCGCTCGCTCGTCGGCGTTGGGCGTGATGTCGGTGTAGAACGCCTTGGCCCACTGGGCCAGAACCACGGTGGTGTCGCAACGGTCCTTGAACAAACCGCAGATGCGTGCCAGGCGATCGTCAACCGCGATGCCTTGCCACTTGAGCTGCTCAGCCACCAAGGGCGCAAGGGCATCGTCGGCCATGGCCTTGAGGTGTTGGGCATTGACCCAGCGCAGCTTGGCGTCGTCGAACTGCGCAGCGCTGCGACCCAGGTGATCGAGGTTGAACCACTCCAGGAACTGCGCGCGGCTGAAGATCTCGTCGTCGCCGTGGCTCCAACCCAAACGCGCGAGGTAGTTCACCATCGCATCGGGCAAATAGCCTTCGTCGCGGTACTGCGTGACGGGCTTGGCGCCGTTGCGCTTGCTCATCTTCTCGCCTTGCTCGTTGAGCACGGTGGGCAGGTGGGCGTAGACCGGCGGCTCCTTGCCAAGCGCGCGAAAGATGTTGATCTGGCGCGGTGTGTTGTTCACATGGTCGTCGCCCCGGATCACGTGGGTAATCGTCATGTCGATGTCGTCAACCACCACACAGAAGTTGTAGGTGGGTGTGCCATCGGGCCGAGCGATCACCAGGTCGTCGAGTTCGTCGTTGCTGATCTCGATGCGACCCTTGACCTTGTCGTCCCAGGCCACCACACCGCCTTGCGGGTTCTTGAAGCGCAGCACGGGCTTCACGCCTTCAGGCACTGCGGGCAACACCTTGCCGGGCTCGGGCCGCCAGGTGCCGTCGTAGCGCGGCTTTTCCTTGGCCGCCATCTGCGCTTCGCGCAGCGCGTCGAGTTCGGCCACGCTCATGTAGCAGGGGTACACGAGGCCGGCGGCCACCATCCCGGCGAGCACGGCCTTGTAGCGGTCCATGCGCTGCATTTGGTAGAACGGGCCTTCGTCGTGGTCGAGGCCGAGCCACTTCATGCCTTCGATGATCACGTCCACCGCAGCCTGCGACGAACGTTCCAGGTCTGTGTCTTCGATGCGCAGGATGAAGGTGCCGCCGGTGGAACGCGCAAACGCCCATGGATAGAGAGCGGATCGGATGTTGCCGAGGTGGATGAAGCCGGTGGGCGACGGGGCGAAGCGGGTGCGGACGGTGGTGGTCATGTCAGAGGGTGAGGAGTCCGCGGTCAAGGTCGGTCTGGATGTCCTGGAGGTGTTCGAGCCCGACCGCCACGCGGATCAGGCCTTGCACCACACCAGCGGTCTGGCGCTGTGCTTCGGTCAGGCGGCCGTGGGAGGTGCTGGCGGGGTGCGCCATCAAGGTCTTGGTGTCGCCCAGGTTGGTGGAGAGCGACATCACCTGCAACGAGTCGAGCACGTGGAAAGCGCGTGCGCGGGCCTGCTCGGCATCACGGGCCTTGACTTCAAACGAGAGCACGGCGCCGCCGCTGCCCGATTGCTGCGCCATGGCCAGTGCGTGTTGCGGGTGGCTGGGCAGCCCGGGATAGTGCACACGTGCCACGGCTGGATGGTCTTGCAGCCACTGCGCGAGTTGAAGCGCGCGCGCCGATTGGGCCTGGATGCGGATGTCCAGTGTTTCCAGACCCTTGAGCACGACCCACGCATTGAACGGAGCGAGCGTCATGCCCGCGCTCTTGAGCACCGGCAGGAAGGTCTTGGTCACGAGTTCCTGGCTGGCGCACAGGGCGCCCGCCATCACCCGGCCCTGGCCATCGAGGTACTTGGTGCCCGAGTGCATGACGATGTCAGCGCCCAGCTTCATGGGCAGCTGCAGCGCAGGCGTGGCAAAGCAGTTGTCCACGCACAGCAGCGCGCCCACGTTGTGCGCGATGTCGGCGAGCGCGCGGATGTCGCACACCTCGGTGAGCGGGTTGGTGGGCGTCTCGGCAAACAACAACTTCGTCGTCGGCTTGATGGCGGATTGCCATGCGGACACATCGGTCTGCGAGACGAAGGTGGACTCCACACCGAACTTGGCCAGATCGGTACCGATCAGTTTGATGGTGGATCCGAACATGGAGTGCGAGCACACCACGTGGTCGCCGGCCTTGAGCAGGCCCATGCACATCATGAGGATGGCGGACATGCCCGAGGCGGTGGAGATGCAGGCCTCGGCGCCTTCGAGCGCGGCCAGGCGCTGCTCGAAGCTGGCCACCGTGGGGTTGCCGTAGCGGCCGTAGGTGAAGCCTTCTTCGTCACCCGCAAAGCGGCGCGCAGCGGCTTCGGCGCTGGGTTGCACGTAGCCACTGGTGAGGTACAGGGCTTCGGAGTTTTCACCGTACTGGCTGCGCTCCACAGCTTCGCGCACGGCCAGCGTGTCGCGGTGCAGATTGTTGTCCTTCTGTGTCATCGACGCTGACTTTCAGGCGACCTGCGCGTTGGGCAGCGCCAGGCGCGAGGTGTCCTCTTCGCCTTCTTCGCTGGTGTCGCGCCCGGCGTTCAGGCGCGCGATGTCGGCCAGCGTGATGTCGCCCGTGACGTACACGCCGTCGAAGCACGAAGCGTCAAAACCCGCGAGCTTGGGGTTGAGCGAGCCGATGGCCTGTTTCATGGCGTCCACGTCCTGGTAGATCAGCGCATCACACCCGATGCTCTCACGCACCTCGTCCACCGTGCGATTGTGAGCCACGAGTTCGTCGGGCGTGGGCATGTCGATACCGTAGACGTTGGGGTAGCGCACCGGTGGCGCCGCGCTGGCCAGGTACACCTTGCGGGCGCCGGCGTCGCGCGCCATCTGCACGATCTCGCGGCTGGTGGTGCCGCGCACGATGGAGTCGTCCACCAGCAGCACGTTGCGGCCCTTGAACTCGCTGCCGATCACGTTGAGTTTCTGGCGCACCGACTTCTTGCGCACGCCTTGCCCGGGCATGATGAAGGTGCGGCCCACATAGCGGTTCTTCACAAAACCTTCGCGGTACGGCAGGCCGAGCAACTGGGCCAGTTCCATGGCGCTGGGGCGCGACGACTCCGGGATCGGGATGACGACGTCGATCTCGCTCGGCGGCACGGTGGAGACCACGCGCTTGGCCAGCGTCACACCCATGTTCAGGCGGGCCTGGTAGACCGAGATACCGTCGAGCACCGAGTCGGGCCGGGCCAGGTACACGTATTCAAAGATGCAGGGGTTGTGGCTGGTCTTCTCGGCGCACTGCTCGAACTGCATCTTGCCGTCCATGTCGACGAACACCGCTTCACCGGGCAGAACGTCGCGGTCCAGCTCGAAGCCATTGCCTTCGAGTGCCACCGATTCGCTGGCAACCATCACGCCGCCCTGGTCGTTGTGGCCCACGCACAGCGGGCGGATGCCGAACGGATCGCGAAAGGCCAGCAGGCCGTGGCCGGCGATCAACGCCACCACCGCGTACGAACCCTTGACGCGCTGGTGCACGCCGCGCACGGCCGCGAACACGTCGGCCGGCTTCAGGGTGATGCCACGCGTGACCTTTTCCAGCTCGTGCGCGAGCACGTTGAGCAAGACCTCGGAATCGCTCTCGGTGTTGATGTGACGGTGGTCGGTCTGGAACAGCTCCTGCTTCAACGCATGCGCGTTGGTCAGGTTGCCGTTGTGCACCAGCACCAGGCCAAACGGCGCGTTCACGTAGAACGGCTGCGCCTCTTCTTCGCTGTAGGCGTTGCCGGCCGTGGGGTAACGCACCTGGCCCAGCCCGCAGATGCCGGGCAGCGAGCGCATGTTGCGGGTGCGGAACACGTCACGCACCATGCCCTTGGCCTTGTGCATGAAGAACTTGCGTCCCTGTTGGGTGACGATGCCCGCCGCATCCTGGCCACGGTGCTGCAAGAGCAGCAAGGCGTCGTAAATCAGCTGGTTGACTGGCGTTTTGCTGACCACGCCCACGATTCCACACATGTTTCGATCCTCTGAAAAAACTCAATCGGCTTCAAGCGATATATCGGGCCACCGGCTCGGGCAACAAGGGCTTGATGGCGTGCAAGGTGGCCACCAGCAGGTCGGCCACCGCCGAGCCCTGCCACCAGGCGGCATCGCGCAGGGGCGACATGCTCACCACCACCGCAAACGCCAGCAACATCACCACGCCCCGTGCCAGACCAAAGGCGCTGCCCAGAATCCGGTCCACGGGACGCAGCCCCACCGAGGTCACCAGCTTCTTGACCAACCAGGCCAGCAAACCGCCTGCAAACGCCACGGCGATGAACACCACCATGAATCCGCCCGCGAGCTGCAGCGGTGGCGACAGGCCATCCAGCGGCAGCATCACAGCCACCTCGTCGGCATAGGCCTGCGCCAGCACGAACGCCGCCACCCAACCGGCCACCGACAGCACCTCGTAGACCAGCCCACGCCACGCACCCAGCAACACCGACAACAACAAGACCGCCAGCAGCAGCCAATCCGTCAACTCCATGCAGCCATCGTCCGTTGACTCATCACAGCGTGAGCACAGCCGCGGGCAAGCCCAGGGCCTTCACGCGGGCCGCCGCCTTGTCGGCCTCCGCACGGCTGTTGAAAGGACCCAGTCGAACGCGGATGCGCCGACCTTCCGACGTTTCGGCCACGTGGGTGTAGGTCTTGAGCCCGGCGGCTTCGAGTTTCTGGCGCACCGAGCGGGCACCCGCCTCTTCGGAAAACGCGCCCACCTGCACCACGAGGCGCTCGGCGACCGCGGTGGCCGGTGTCGCAGGGGCGGCGGATGCAGGGGCGGCGGCGGTCTTGCCCTCGAGCAAGGCGCGGGCGCGTTCGGCTTCAGAGGGTGTGGGCGCAGGAGCGGCCTTGGCAGGCTCCGCGGCAGGCTTGAGCGGGGTGGACGCCTCAACAACCTCTTCGCGCGCACTCAGTGTTTCACGGGCTTCGACGCTGGGCGCAGGGGGCTTGGCGATGGCGGGCGCTGCGGCAGGCGCAGTGGCCGCGGCAGGCGGCTTCACAGCGGGCGCGGGTGTGTTCTTGGCCGGGATCTCGATCGGGATGTCGACCGAAATCGGGCGCGGCTGCGTGTCGAACAACAAAGGGAATCCAATCACACCGAGCAACACCAGCACGCTGGCGCCAATCAGGCGGTGCCGCGCGCGGCGGCGCACGGCGTCAATGCTTTGCGGCGGCGGTGTCGATGGATTGCCCTGTGAGCCTGAACGGGATTTGAACATTCGGGTGGGAACCATGGCGCCAAAGGAGGCCTGGCGAGGGGCGCGACACGGGGAGCGGTCGGGAAGCTCGATGGGTGGGGTCAGGAAGGCAGGTGTTTGGCCGACAAGCGGGGCACACCGTCCTGCAGAACACCCCCCACGGTGAAGAACGATCCGAAGACCACGATTCTATCAGCGGGGTCCGCGTGGGACACCGCCGCCTGCAGGGCCTCCATGGGGTTGGCGTGGCAGCCGGCCACCGTGCTTTTGGCCGTGGCGGGGTGGGCCTTGATCGCCTCGGCCAGCGCGGCTGCGGTGCTGGCGCGGGGCAGCGGCAGGTCGGTCAGATGCCAGCGGTCGATCAGTGGCGCAATGCGCTCGACCATGGCGCCCAGGTCCTTGTCGGCCATGGCGCCGAACACGGCGTGGGTGGTGGGGTAGTAGCCCATGGCGTCGAGGTTTTCGGTGAGCGCGGCCACCGAATGCGGGTTGTGCGCCACGTCCAGCACCAGGGTGGGCGTGCCGGGCACGATCTGGAAGCGCCCGGGCAGCTCCACCAGCGCCAGGCCGTTGCGCACGGCCTGCGCCGTCACGGGCAGCCTGGACCGAAGGGCTTCGACGGCTCCGAGTACACCAGAAGCATTCACCAGCTGATTCGCGCCGCGCAGTGCCGGGTAGGCCAGCCCGGCATAGCGCCGACCGCCGTGTGAAGGGTGCATGGCCCAGCCCCACTGCTGCTGGTCGCCGGCGAAATGGAAGTCCTTGCCAATACGCCAGAGCTCCGCCCCGATCTCCATGGCGCGGTCGAGCACGCTTTGCGGCGGCACCGGGTCGCTCACCACCACCGGGCGACCGGTGCGCATGATGCCGGCCTTCTCGTAACCGATGGCTTCGCGGTCCTTGCCCAGCAGGGCCATGTGATCCAGCGCGATGCAGGTGATGACGGCGCAGTCGGTGTCGATGATGTTCACCGCGTCCAGCCGCCCGCCCAGGCCCACTTCCAGAATCGCCACGTCCAGCCCGGCGCGCGACAGCGTGCGCAGGATCGCCAGGGTCGTGAATTCAAAGTAGCTCAGGCTGATTGCTTCGTCCCCGCCTTGCCCCTTGCGCGCTTCTTCCACCTCGGCAAAGGCCGGCAGCAGATCGTCGGTGGCCACGGGCTCACTGGCGATGCGGCAGCGCTCCTCAAAATGCACCAGGTGCGGCGAGGTATAGACGCCGGTGCGGTAACCCGACTGCGTGTACACGGCCTCCAGCATCGCGCAGGTGCTGCCCTTGCCGTTGGTTCCGGCCACGGTGATCACCGGGCAGGTGAGCGTCAGCCCCATGCGCTGCGCCACGCGCTGCACACGCTCCAGCCCCATGTCGATGGTGACCGGGTGCAGGCGTTCGGCATGGGCGAGCCATTCGGGCAATGTGGTGGGATGCGGAGGCAGTGGGATGTTGAGCATGGTTGGATTGTCCCATCGGGCCCAAGCCCCTCGGCGCCATCACCGACAATCCCTTCCCATGATCACTGTCTACGGCATCCCCAACTGCGACACCGTCAAAAAGGCCCGCGCCTGGCTGACCGACCACGGTGTTGAACACCACTTTCACGATTTCAAGAAGCAGGGCGTGCCCGAGGCCGAACTCGATCGCTGGCTCACCGCTGTGGGCTGGGAAACGATCATCAACCGCAAGGGGACCACCTGGCGCCAGTTGGAAGAAGCCGTTCGGGCCGGCGTGACCGATGCGGCGAGCGCACGGACCGTGGCACTGGCGAATCCGAGCGTGATCAAGCGCCCGGTGCTGCAATGGGCTGATGGCATCACGGTGGGTTTTGACGCGGCTGCCTGGCAGGCACGTCTCTGATCCCCGGTCGGCGCTGTGGCCCGCCGCCTAAAATCGTGGATTCGCCTCTTTTGCATCACACCAACACCATGACCACCACCCAATTCGACGGCGTGACCGTCAACACCCAGGCCAGCGTGTACTTTGACGGCAAGTGCGTCAGCCACGGCATCACCTTCGCCGACGGCACGAAAAAATCGGTCGGCGTGGTACTGCCCGCCACGCTCACCTTCAACACCGGAGCACCCGAGATCATGGAATGCGTGGCCGGCGGTTGTGAATACAAACTGGCCGGCACCGACGCCTGGCTCAAGTCCGGCCCTGGCGAGAAGTTCAGCGTGCCCGGCAACAGCAGCTTCGACATTCGCGTGACCGAGCCCTACCACTACATCTGCCATTTCGGCTGAACCACTGAGCGACCGTCATGGCCACCATTCTCCAAAACCTCCCCACGCAGCAAAAAGTCGGCATCGCCTTCTCCGGCGGCCTCGACACTTCCGCAGCGCTGCTGTGGATGAAACAAAAGGGCGCGATCCCCTACGCCTACACCGCCAACCTCGGCCAGCCCGACGAGCCGGACTACGAGGAGATCCCGCGCAAGGCCATGCAGTACGGCGCCGAGAAGGCACGCCTGATCGACTGCCGCACCCAGCTGGCGCACGAAGGCATTGCCGCGCTGCAGTGCGGTGCCTTCCACATCAGCACCGCCGGCGTGACCTACTTCAACACCACGCCGCTGGGCCGCGCTGTGACCGGGACCATGCTGGTGGCCGCGATGAAGGAAGACGACGTCAACATCTGGGGCGACGGCAGCACCTACAAGGGCAACGACATCGAGCGCTTCTACCGCTACGGTCTGCTGACCAACCCCAGCCTGAAGATCTACAAACCCTGGTTGGACCAGCTCTTCATCGACGAACTGGGGGGCCGCGCCGAGATGAGCGCCTTCATGACGGCCAACGGCTTCGGCTACAAGATGAGCGCCGAGAAGGCCTACAGCACCGACAGCAACATGCTCGGCGCCACGCACGAAGCCAAGGACCTCGAACACCTCAGCAGCGGCATTTCCATCGTCAACCCCATCATGGGCGTGGCGTTCTGGAAAGACGAGGTGGTGGTCAAGCGCGAAACCGTGACGGTGCGCTTTGAAGAAGGCCAGCCGGTCGCCCTCAACGGTGAAACCTTCGCCAGCCCGGTGGACCTGATTCTCAAGGCCAACGAGATCGGTGGCCGCCATGGTCTGGGCATGAGCGACCAGATCGAGAACCGCATCATCGAAGCCAAGAGCCGCGGCATCTACGAAGCCCCCGGTCTGGCACTGCTGTTCATTGCCTACGAGCGCCTGGTGACCGGCATCCACAACGAAGACACGATCGAGCAGTACCGCGTCAACGGTCTCAAACTCGGCCGCCTGCTCTACCAGGGCCGCTGGTTTGACCCGCAAGCCATCATGCTGCGCGAAACGGCGCAGCGCTGGGTGGCGCGCGCCATCACGGGCGAGGTCACCTTCGAACTGCGTCGCGGCAACGACTACTCGATCATGAACACCGAGAGCGCGAACCTGACCTATGCGCCCGAGCGCCTGAGCATGGAGAAGGTGGAAGACGCGCCGTTCACGCCGCTGGACCGCATCGGCCAGCTGACCATGCGCAACCTCGACATCACCGACACGCGCGCCAAGCTGGGCATCTACGCCAAGGCCGGGCTGCTGTCGCTGGGCGACGGGGCCAGCATGTTGAAGCTGGAAGGCGAGTAAAGGCCGAGCACCAACGAGGTCATCGGCGGCCATGGGGCACGGCGCAGCGAAATAAAGGCGGAGGGGCCAAAGGCCCCGGGGGACATTCGCGGAGCCGTGCCCCGTGGTCGCCGATGACCGGATCAGCCGGAGAGCGACATCCCGCTCAGGAGCCCTTCAAACCCCGAGCAGTTCCCGAGCCAACCCATGCAGCCGGTGCCTGGGTTGCACCAAGGCTTCAACAATGCTGAAGTGGTTGAGCCCCGGCAGGGCTTCGCACACCGGCACCACCTCGGCCCCCCACGCCTGCTGGATGAGGCGGTTGTGGCGCAGGAACTCGCTGCTCTCGTCACCCCCGGCCACCGCAACCAGCTGACCACGGCCTTCGCGCAACGCGGGCGCCGGCAACAGCGCCGGGCTGGCCTTCTTCACCTGGGCCGGCGTCAACTTCAGGGACGGCTGCACAAACGGCGTGAGCCGCACCGGCTCCAGGTCGTACAGGCCCGACATCGACAGCGCGTTCTTGACCAAGGACTCGGGCAGATCGTCGCCCACCCGCGGCCATTCGCAGGCCAGCATCATCGTGGCGAGGTGCCCGCCCGCCGAGTGACCCACCACCGTGATGCGGTGCGGGTCGCCACCGTGCGCGGCGATGTGGCGGTGCGTCCAGGCCAGGGCCTGCACCATCTGCATCACGATGTCCGGGATGGTGACCGCCGGACACAGCGCGTAGTTGGGAACCACCACGCATGCGCCGAGTTTCGTGAACGCCGGCGCGATGAACGAGTGGTCGGACTTGTCCAGGCTGCGCCAGTAGCCCCCGTGGATGAACACCATCACCGGCGCCAGCGGCATGCCGGGTTTGCGGGGCGCGGGAAAGATGTCCAGCGTTTCTCCGGGACCGTGTCCATAGCTCACGTCCAGCAGCGGGCGGCTGCTCTGGCGGGCCTGCGCCGAGGTCGTGGCCCAACGTTCGAAATGCGCAGCGTGTTCGGGCACAAGGGCCCGGTTGTTGTATTCGCGGTCCAGCCAGGCGGGGTCGGTCGAAGGTGTTTTTTCCATGGTCGCGCATTGTGTCACGGGGGTTGTTTTCGGCTCGTTCGTGACGGTTCGGCAGAATTTGTGTATTCTGTATACAAACTATTTTTCAAGCCACCATGTCCGCCCAACTGATCAAGCTGGAAGCCGCGCCCGACCTCGTCGAGCAGGTGTACCGCGCCCTGCTCGACGCAATCAGCGCCGGCACGCTCAAGCCGGGTCAGCGCATCACCCAGGAAGAGCTGGCCGAACAACTCGCGGTGTCGCGCCAGCCTGTCATGCAGGCGCTGCGCCTGCTCAAGAAAGACGGTTTTGTACAGGACGCACCCGTCTGTAGTGGCCCGGCCGGGCGCTGCCGCGGACTGCAGGTCACGCCCATCGACGCGAAGTGGATCGAACAGGTGTACGAAGTGCGGGGCGCGCTCGACGCATTGGCCGTGCGCCTGGCCGCCCAGCGGCGGACCCCGCTGGACCCCGCCTTGCTGGCGACCGGCCGGGCCGCTGTGAAGCGCGGCGACATCAAGGCCATGATCGACGCCGACCTGGCTTTTCACACCGCGCTCTACCGCGCCGCAGAAAACCCGCTGATCGAACAGAGCGCCCTGCTGCACTGGCACCACATCCGCCGCGCCATGGGCGAGGCCCTGCAGTCGGCGATGTTGCGCGAGCCGGTGTGGGACGAGCACGAAGCCATCGCCCGCGCCGTGGAACGCGGCGACGTGAAACTGGCCGAGCGACTGATGCAGCAGCACAGCGGCCACGCCAGCAACCACTTCGGCGCGCAGTTCCAGGTGCCCGAGCCAACCCCACCCGCGGCCCGCAAGCGGCGGCCCACCCCCGACAACTCCGTGGTTCTCGACAGCCAGGCTGGCTGAGCCACTTCAGCGGTTCCCGGCCCGTCCGGGAACCGCCTTTTTTTGCCCAACACGTGAACACCTCAACGCCATCCAACCCTCCTGTCCCCGCCCTGCAAGTCGCCGTGCTCGGCATCGGCATGATGGGTTTTCCCATGGCCCGCCGCCTGTGCGAAGCCGGCTGCACCGTCAGCGTCTGGAACCGTTCTCGCAGCAAGGCCGAGCGCTTGCAGGACGTGGGTGCGCGCGTCACCGACACGCCCGCCGAAGCGGTGGCCGAAGCCGATTTCGTGATCACCCTGCTGGAGAACGGCGACATCGTGGAAGACGTGTTGTTCCGCCAGGGCACGCTGGCCGGTCTTCGCCCGGGCAGTGTGGTGGTGGACATGTCCTCCATCCAGCCGCGCCATGCACGCGACCATGCAGCGCGCCTGGCGGCCGTCGGTGTGCACCACCTGGACGCGCCGGTGTCGGGCGGCACCGTGGGCGCCGAAGCCGGCACGCTGGCCATCATGGTGGGCGGCAAGCCCGCCGAGTTCGAGCGCGTGCGCCCGGTGTTCGAGCTGCTGGGCCGCCCGGTGCACGTGGGCGCGCACGGCGCCGGCCAGCTGGCCAAACTCGCCAACCAGATGATCGTGGGCATCACCATTGGCGCCGTGGCCGAAGCGCTGCTGCTGTGCGAGAAGGGCGGCGCCGACATGGCCAAGGTCAAACAGGCCATCACAGGCGGTTTTGCCGACAGCCGCATCCTGCAGGTGCACGGCCAACGCATGATCGAGCGCGACTTCACCAAACGCGGCGCGGTGGCAGTGCAGCTCAAGGACATGCGCAACGCGCTGGCCACGGCCAGCGAAATCGGCTTCGATGCGCCCATCACGTCGCTGTTCGAGCAACTCTACGCCCAGTCGGTCGACCACGGCCTGGCCGATCTTGACCACTCGGCGCTGTTCGTCGAGCTGGCCAGCCGCAACGGCATGGCCTGAGTTCCTCAACCTTCACACGCAAGGCATTCCATGGCTTCTGATACTTCCAAACGGATTGCCCTGGTCACCGGCGCGGGCACAGGCATCGGCCGCGCCGTAGCCCTGGGCCTGCTGCAGGACGGTTTTCACGTGGTGCTCACGGGTCGACGGCCAGAGCCGCTGGCCGAGGTGGCCGCCATCGCCGAGGCCGCCGGTCAGAACGCGCTGGCGATCCCCGCCGACGTGCGCGACGAACACAGCGTGCAGGCCCTCTTCGACGAAATCGAAAAGCGCTACGGCCGCCTGGACGTGCTGTTCAACAACGCGGGCGTCAACGCACCGGCCGTTCCCATGGACGAGTTGTCCGTGGCGCAATGGAGAGACGTGATCGACACCAACGTGACCGGTGTGTTCCTGTGTGCGCGCGCCGCTTTCGGCCTGATGCGCCGGCAAACCCCGCAGGGCGGGCGCATCATCAACAACGGCTCGATCTCGGCTCACGCGCCCCGCCCTTTCAGCAGCCCCTACACCGCCAGCAAACACGCGGTGCTGGGCCTGACCAAGACCATTGCACTGGACGGGCGCGACCACAACATCGTGTGCAGCCAGATCGACATCGGCAACGCGCTCACCGAACTCTCCGCACGCATGACGAAAGGCGTGCGCCAGGCCAACGGCATGCTGGCCACCGAACCCATGATGGACGTGCAGCACGTGGCGCAGGCGGTGCGTTACATGGCCAGCCTGCCGCTCTCCACCAACGTCCTCAACATGACCGTGATGGCCAGTCAGATGCCCTTTGTGGGCAGGGGCTGAACCTCCCCGCTGCGCTCACCGGTGCGGGATGCCGACCCGGCCTCGCTCCACGCGTAGGCCGGCAGCGCCAGGGCCAGCGGAATGAGGTAGTAGGCCGCGCGGTAGACCAGCACCGAGGCCAGCACCTCGGTGGCGGGCAAGGCACTGGCCAGCGTGGCCACAAACACCGCCTCCAGCACGCCCAGGCCGGCCGGCACGTGCGTGAGAACGCCGGCCACCGCCGCGAGCAGCAGCGCGCCGAGCACATCGAGGTAGCCGACACGCCCACCGAACAGGCTCCACACGATGGCGCCGATCAGCATCCAGCTGGCACCTCCAAGCAGCGCCTGCAGCAGCGCCAGGCGTGCGCCAGGCAAAGCCAGCGTGTGACCGCGCCAGCCGAGTTCGCGCTGGCGCGACCACGTGCACAAGGCCAGATACACCAAAGCCAGGGCGACCATCACCGCGCCGATGGCGCGCAACCACAGGTCGCTCAGCGCCCACGACCCGGGCAACCGGGGCGGCGCCACCAACAGCACCGCGCCCGCCACCCACAGGTAACCCAACCAGTTCGTCACCATGCTGTGCGCAATCACCTTGGCCACCGTGGGCGCCGACAAGCCCCTGCGCATGTACAACCGCAACCGCAAGCCGAAGCCGCCGACCAGGGCACCGAAATTGAGATTGAACGCGTAGCAGGTGGCGGCGGTGCCCAGCGTGCGCGGGACAGACAACTTGTGGCCGGTGAGACGGCGCCCGACAAGGTCGAAGCTGGCCACCAGCGCGTAGCTCAACAACGCCAGGCCCACCGCGATGATCAACTGGGCGAGCGACATGGCCTGCACGGCGCGCCACACCTCGGGCCACTCCACTGTGCGGGCCTGGCGCGCCGCCAGCGTCAACACCAGCGCGGCCAGTGCCCACGGCGCGATGCGTTTGAACCAGGCCCAGGCCCGCTGCACCGCCGGGCTCATGGCGCCTCGCTGTGCATGGCCACCACCCTGGGTTCACGCACCGTCACCTTGGCCGCCCAGACGGGAAAGCGGCGCAGCGCGTGAAACACCACCATGCTGCGCAGCGCAATCCAGAACGAGTGCAGGCGGCCGGTGGCCTGGCGCTCCACGCGCTCGCAACTCTCGGCCATCAGGTGGTCGATGCGCTCGCGCAGGTGCCGGGCGAACTCCACATCGCGCACGACCACGTTCGCCTCCAGGTTCAGGCTCAGGCTGGTCGGGTCGAGGTTGCTGGAACCCACGGTGGCCCAGGTGTCGTCCACCACCGCTACCTTGCCGTGCAGCGGCCGTTCGTTGTATTCGAAGATGTTCACGCCGGCGCGCAGAAGGTGTCGATACAACAGCTCGGTGGCGCGTTTCACCCAGGGCTGGTCCGGGTGGCCCTGCAGCACCAGGTCCACCTGCACGCCGCGCCGTGCCGCCCGGCGCAGGTCGCGCAGCAGGCGATAGCCCGGAAAAAAATACGCATTGGCAATCAGCACCCGCCGCTGCGCGCTACGAACGGCGGCACGGTAATGCCTTTCGATGTCGGTGCGGTGCAGGTGGTTGTCGCGCGTGACAAATGCCGCTACGGCGCCGTTGTCCTCGGCACCCTGAGAGCTGTCGTCCTCCAGGTCGGCACGCCAGCGCTGGATCCACTGGCCGCGGGTCGGTTGCGGCGCCAGCACATTGGCGCGGCAGAAGGCCTGGATCTGACCAACCAGCGGGCCTTCCACCTCGACCGCGTAGTCCTGCTTGCCCTGCGGGTGGGATTCGGTGAGGTGATCCTCCGAATAGTTGATGCCGCCGACAAAAGCGCGCTCACCATCGACCACCACCAGCTTGTTGTGCATGCGGCGCAGCAGGTTGATGCGCGCGCCAAAGAGGCGCTGCACCGGCTCGAAACTGCGCAGCCGCACACCGGCGTCGAGCAGCGGCTGTGTGAACGACCCGGGCAGGTCGGGCGACCCCCAGCCGTCGATCAGCACGTGCACTTCGGCACCGCGCCCGGCAGCGGCCAGCAGGGCCTGCTGCAGTTGCCGCCCGACCTTGTCGTCGAACAGGATGAAGGTTTCCAGCAGCACCTCGCGTTCGGCCGCTGCAATCACCTCGAACACACGCGGGTAGTAGCCCTCGCCGTTCTCGAGCAGCTTGAAATGGTTGCCGGGGACCCAATGCGAATTCACACCGCCTCCAACAACTGGATCTCGGCGGCCACCGGCGCGTGGTCCGACAACTGCGCCCACGGACGCCGGGGCATGGGCACCGGCAGGGCAGACGCGACACCGCGCACATAAATGCGGTCCAGCCGCAGCACCGGCCAGCGCGCAGGGAAACTGCGCGCATGGTGGCCGTGCGCTTGCCGGAACACCTCGCTCAGCCCGCACGGCGCCAGTTGCTCATCGGCGCGCGAGCGCCAGTCGTTGAAATCACCCGCCACCACCAGCGGTGCGTCCGTCGGCACCTCCGTCTGCACCGTCGCGCAGAGCCGCGCGAGCTGGTGGCGGCGGTGCGATTCGCGCAGCCCCAGGTGCGCGCACATCACGTGCAGTGGGGGCTGCCCATCGGGCAAGGCCAGTTCGCAGTGCAGCAGTCCGCGCGGCTCCACGCCCGGCAGCGAAATGTCGTGGTTGTGGCTGCGCAGCACCGGGTAACGCGAGAGCACCGCGTTGCCGTGGTCCAGGCCCTCGGCCACCGCGTTGCGCCCGTACGCGTGGTCGGGCCATATCTCGTCGGCCAGAAACTCGTACTGCGCGCCGATCTCGGCCACGCTGCGCGAACTGGTGCCACCGTCCACTTCCTGCAGGAACACCACGTCGCTTCGCACGGCACGCACCGCCTCACGCAGTTCGTGCAGCACGGAGCGGCTGTTGAACACGTCGTAGCCTTTGTGGATGTTGACTGTGAGCACGCGCAGAGTCCCTGAAAAAGGATGCGCGGTCATGCCTCGGGGCGGCGCGGCTGGGCGCGGGACAAAAGAAACATTTTTTTATCCTGCCTGAAAGACAGCCAGGCGTCTGTTGGGTAGCTCACGGTGGCAGAAGGGGACCACCGCTGTGGTCAAACCGGTGCAGCGGCCCGGAGCCCGGTGACTCACATGCGGACAGGCGCCTTCACAGCAAGGCTCCGAAGCGACGCGAAAGCGCTCCCACATCCGCCAGGGAAATGTGGCGCTTGTCCACGCGCAACCAGCCTTTTCGCTGCATGCCGGACAAGGTCCGGCTCACCGTTTCCATCGACATGCACAGGTAGCTGCCCAGCTCCGCGCGGGACATGCGCAGGTGAAAGTCGCAGGGTGAAAAGCCCTGGGCGTACCGGCGCCGCGACTGGTCCAGCAGGAATGCAGCCAGGCGCTCCTGCGCATTGGCACACCCGAGCAAGGCATGAATCTTGTGAGCGCGCTGGATGTCCCTAGCCATGAGTTCGCTCACGTGCTCCTGCATTCCAGGGTCAGGGGCCGTCGCATGCGCCCAAGGGTGCCTGGCCACTTCGCGCACGTGGCTGTCTTCCAGCGCCGTCATGGTGGTTCCGTGGGTGCCCGTGACCACGCCGTCCAGCCCGATCACGTCACCCACCATGGGAAAGGCACACACCTGCTGACGTCCATCGGCCAGGATGATCACCGACTTGAGCGTTCCGCTGCGCACCATGAAGACGCCATGAAACCCATCCCCCTGGGCAAACAGGGTCCGCCCTGCGGCCACCCTGTGCATCCTTTGCGGTTCGCAATCGCGCGTTGGACGGTCCGCCCACAAAGCTGCATTCATCAAGTGGCTGTCCTTTGGAATCCGATGCAGGAGAACCTCGCACACACCGCATGCCGAACGCACACCTTGGCACCGCTTCAAGCAGAGGTCTGTTCGGCACCGTACACATGCAAGGGGCGTCTCGCAGGGAACTCACGCCGCGACCAAGGTGCCCTCCGTCCTGGCCACACCCCGAGCGGCAGCGCGCTTGAGGAAACCGCGGTTGACCGGGCTGTGCGGGCGCAACGCTCGGGCATGGAGCACTGAACCCGGACGCGAGGCGAATCAATCCGCCGGATCCAGCGTGAATTCGGCCACTGTGCCCACACCGGCCTGGCTGCGCACGCGCACCTCACCACCGTGGTGCTGCACGATGCGCTGCACCATGCTCAGGCCGATGCCGCTGCCTTCGAACTGCGAGGCCGAGTGCATGCGCCGAAACGGCTGGAACAACGCACGCGCGTGGGCCATGTCGAAGCCCGCGCCGTTATCGGCCACCCGGTACCAGGTGCGCCGGCCTTCCTGAAAGCTGTCGACCCGGATGCGCGCCTGCGGCAGCCGCGCGGTGTATTTCCAGGCGTTGTGCAGCAGGTTCTGCCAGACCTGCGCCACCAGGTCGGCGTCGCCCCTGGCAACAGGCAAGGGGTCGAACTGGATCTCGATGTTGCGGTCGGTCTCGCCGCTGCGCACCAGGGTCCAGGTATCCCTGGCCAAGGCGTGCATGTCGATGCTGCGGCGCTGCAGCGCATGCTGGTCGATCTGGGCGAGGTTGCACAAGGCTTCGATCATCGCGTTCATGCGCCTGGTGGCCTTGTCCACCTGTTCGCTGTACTCCAGCGCCTCCTCGGTGTGACCGAGCTTCAGACGCTCGCGCATCAGCCCCATGAAGCCCTGGATGGCCAGCAACGGTGCGCGCAGGTCGTGCGCCACCGCGCGGGTGAACTCGCGCAGGCGGGCATCACCGGGTTCCGTGGATTCTTCAGCCGGCACCGAGTCGGGGGTTTCGCGCCGGGCCTGCTCGAGCTCCTCGTTCAGGGTCAGGTAGCCCTGACGAAACACCGGATCCTGGGCGATGCGTTCGGTCACGTCGCGCACGATGCACAGCACCAACGTGAGTTCGCCCACGCGCACTTTGTCGGCGCTCACCAGGCAGGCGCGAAGCTGGCCGTCTGCGCGGGTCACGTTCACCGGCAGCGCGTCCAGCAGGCCGTCGAGGTCGATGGCACGGGCCAGGCGCTTGAGCGTGTCCATGCCGATGTGGTGCGCCAGCGAGCGCAGCGGCTGACCCACCACCTGGGACTCCACCAGGCCGAGCAAGGCGGCCACCGCCGGGTTGGCGTCCTGCACCAGGCCGCTGTGGTGGTCCACCACCAGCATGGGTTCGGGATTGCGCTGGAAGGTGCGCTCCAGCAGGTCTTCGGAGCGACGCAAGGAACGCTCGGCGGTTTCGCGCCGTGCGCGCTCATGCGCCACCGTGCGCCCGCGCTGGCGCAGCGCGAACCCGGCCAGCAACAGCAGCAACGAGCCACCCACGGCGATGCGCCAGGTCCACTGACGTTGTTGCACCAGGTCGCGCTCCATGGCCTGTTGCTCGGCATTGGCGGGTTCGTCGTTCAGCCAGCGCTCCCGCAGCGCGGGCAAGGTGCCGTTGGCCTCCAGGCGGTCCAGCCCACCCTGCAGGCGCTGGCGCAGTTCTTCATTGCCACGCACCACCGCCAGCGAATATGTCTGCAGGCGCAGGTCGCTCAGCGAGCGCACCAGACCGGTCACCAGGCCTGACGCGATCAGGGGGTCGGCGTAGGCGCGCGGAAGCAAGGCCATGTCGGCAAAGCCGAGCTGCACCGACTGCAGGGCAGCGAGCGCGTCGGGCGTGCGCACATACGGCCCGCTGATGCCCGAGAGCCACTTGCTCAGGCTCTCGCGCATGGGTTCGTGGTCCAGCACGGCGATGCGCGAGCCTTGCAGGTCCTGCAGCGCGCGCGGTGCGGGTTGGCCGGCGGGCAGGTAGACCGCAAAGGACGGTGCGGCGTGCCCCTTGAGAAAGTGCGCGTAGGCCCTGCGGTCGGTGGTCTCGACCATCGCGATCACATCCACCCGACCGGCCTTGAAAGCCTCCACCGTGGCCGGCCAGCGCTGCAGGCTGATGGACACCTCCATGCCGAGCTCGCGGCCGAGGGCCTTCATCAGATCGATCTGGAAGCCTTCGGGCTGACCGCCGGCGTTGTTCGATTCGAACGGTGCGAACCCCACATCACCGCCATAGCGCAGCGTGGTCTGCGCATGAGCTCCTGTGCAGACCGCGCCCCAGGCCAGGGCCAGCGCACACAGCCAGCGCCCGGTGGCTCTGCAGAGCCATGGGCCATCTCCCGTCCGGATTCGTGTCTGTTGTGTGGATCGCAGCATGCTGGGTGCACAGGGTGGGTGTCCCGTCCCCTGCGGACGACACCTTTGCTTACAGTGCCACAAAATGGCGCCCGGAAGGTGTCCGTCATGCAGCCGGCCATCCCACTTGTCGGATACCCCCCACACCAGCCGGGGGGCGTCCGCCTTCAAGCCTTCAGCGCAAAGCCCGCGATCTGCTTGTAGTTGTCTGAAATGGCGCGCAGCTCGTCCTGGCTGATCAGGTCGTCGATGTTGTCGAAGGGTTTGCCGCCGCTGAGTTCGTCGGCCTTCATGATGATGAAGTCCGGCGGCAGGGTGCGGTTGGTTTCGACCACGCGGGCGGTGGCCGGCAGACGCGCGTCCTGGTAGCGCTGCAAGGCGGCTCGCAGGTCACCGCCGGCATCGTGTTCGGCCTCGATCTCGTCGGCCAGCGTGCGCGCGTCGATGAGCGCCTGGGCCGATCCGTTGGAGCCGCGCGGGTACATCGGGTGGGCGGCGTCGCCCATGAGCGTGACGCGTTCGAAGCTCCAGCGCGGCAGCGCGTCCTTGTCGACCATGGGGTACTCGAACACGTGTTCCGCCGAGCTGATGAGCGCGGGCACGTCGAGCCAGTCGAAGCGCCAGTCGGCAAAGGTGGGCAGGAAGTCCTCGGCCCGCCCGGGGCGGTTCCAGTCGTTCATGCGCGCTTCGCTGTCGCGGATTTCGGCCACCCAGTTGATGAGCTGGTTGCCTTGGCCGTCCACGTTGTCCACGATGGGGTAGATCACCATCTTGCCGGTGTCGATGGAGCCGACGCGGATGTAGCTCTTGCCATCGAGGATGGGTTTGTGCACCGTGGTGCCGCGCCAGGTGTTGATGCCGCCGTAGCAGACCCGGTCGTCCGGGAAAAAGTGTTTTCGAATGGCCGAATTCACGCCGTCGCAGGCCACCACCCAGAGCGCGCGCACCGATGCGACCGGGCCCTGCGCGTTGTCGGCGAACGAGAGCGTGACACCGTCGGCGTCCTGCGCCAGACCGGTGCAGCGAAAACCGGTGTGCACATGCTGCGGCCCCAGGCGCTGGAGCGCCGCTTCAAACAGGATGCGGTGCAGCTTGCCGCGGTGGATGCCGAGTTCGGGCACGGCATAGCCCGCGTGGCGCCCGCGCGCTTCGCCGTACACACGTTGGCCGAAGCGGTTGAAGAACACGCTCTCGCGGTTCTCGATGCCCACCGCCTCCAGCTGAGGCAGCAGGCCCAGCGCGGTGAGCTCCTGCATCGCGTGCGGCAGCAGCGTGATGCCCACGCCAAGTTCCTTGACCTCGGCCACGCCCTCGTACACATCGCAGGCGATGCCGCGCTGGTGCAGCGCCAGCGCAAAGGCCAGCCCGGCGATGCCGCCACCCACCACCGCGATCGCGGTTTGTTCTGACATGCTCACTCCGGTTTGATGTTCTGGGCTTTGATGAGAGCCGCCCAACGCTCGGCGTCTTTCTGCACCAGCTGACCGAAGGCCTCGGGCGTGCCGGTGCTTGGGTCCATGCCCTGGCCTGAAAACGCTTTTTTCACCTCGTCGCTGGCCAGGATGTCGTTGATTTCGCGGTTGAGCGTGGCCACCATGGCCGGGGCCATGCCCTTGGGCGCGAACACGCCGTACCACATGTCCACGTTCACGTCGGCCGTGCGCGATTCGGTGAGGGTGGGCACGTCGGGCAGCAGCGCGTGGCGCTTGTCGCTGCCGATGGCCAGCGCCACCAGGCGCCCGCTGCGCACCTGCGGCAGCGCCACGTGGATCGGCAGGAACATCGCATCCACCTGCCCACCGATCATGTCGGTGAGCGCCGGGCCGGTGCCGCGGTAGGGAATGTGGGTGATGAAGCTCTTGCTGGTGTTCTTGAACAGCTCCATGGACAGGTGGTGCGGCGTGCCCACGCCGGGTGAGGCGTAGTTGAGCTTTCCAGGCGCCTTGCGCGCGGCCTCCACCAGATCGGCGGCGGTCTTGAAGCCGCTCTTGGGGTGGGTCACCAGCATCAGCTGGCCCCAGCTGGTCAGGCCCACCGGGGTGAGGTCGCGCAGCGGATCGAACGTCGCCTGCGGGTACAGGCTGCGGTTCATCACCAGGGTGTTCACACTGACCAGCAAGGTGTTGCCGTCGGGCGCGGCGCGCACCACGGCTTCGGTGCCGATGTTGCCCGAGGCGCCCGCCCGGTTGTCCACCACCACCGGGCGCTTCAGACGCTCGGAGAGCTTGGGGCCGATGGTGCGGGCGATCAGGTCGATGCCGGTGCCGGGGGTGAACGGCACGATGAGCCGAAGCGGCGCATCGGTCGTCTGGGCCTGGGCCAGACCGGTGCCGGCGAGCACCGCCAGGGCGAGCAGGCTGCGTCGGGCGCGGCTGGTGAGGGTGTGCGAGCGTGTCATCCGATGTCTCCTATCGTTAGCATGCGAACCATTATGAAAGTCGCCCCGGCTTCCCCGCATTCGTAGAATCCCGAGTTTCCGAGCCACATATGACCCTGAAAGACCTTTACCAGCGCCCGGGCTTCCTGCTGCGCCGCACCCACCAGATTTCGGCGGCGGTGTTCGAGAACGCCTGCGCCAGCGTGGGTCTCACGCCGGCACAGTACGGCGTGCTCACCGTGCTGTCCAGCGAGCCGGGCCTGGACCAGACCCGGCTGGCGCGTGCGCTGGCTTTCGACAAGGTCACCGTCATGCGGGTGTGCAAGGGGTTGGAGGAGCGAGGTCTGATCGAACGGCGCATGTCCGAGCACAGCCGCCGCCAGATGGCCGTGGTGCTCACCCCTGCCGGCAAAAAGCTGCTGCAGCAAGCGCGCGGGCCGGCGGAGCAGGCCTACAAGCGGCTGCTCTCACCCCTGACCCTCATGCAGCGCCAGCAGCTGATCGAAATTCTGGAAACGCTCACGCAAGGCCTGGCCGACGAGGCTCGTGCGCCCTTCGTGCCCTTGCTGCCGCCAGAAGCCCCCAAGCCTTCAGTGGAGCCCACCGCCGCTCCCAAGGCCCGTGCCACCCGCACCAACAAGGGGCAGCCCAAAGCAACGCGGCCCCGCTGATCGGGCGCACAGCTTCTGCTTTTGGTGCAGGGCGGGGGTCCGGACGACGTCCAAGGCGGCCGAAAGCCTGGCACGCTTTCTGCTCGTATCCACCACGCAAGAAGAGCGATCCGGGATCTGCCCGACCATCTGCTCAGCACTCAGGTGCACTAGGGTTCCGACCGCGAGACACAACGTCGCGCGGTGTCTGGTCCGAGAGTGTGCCGGCCTCATCGCAGGCTCCACGGAGGGACAAAAGCCCGGGAGAACGATCACTCGATCGCTTCTTCCTGCACGTCCTTTCAACCCATGGAGCCCCTGATGAAAACCTCTGCCCCCACCCTGTCCAGCCGGCGCAACCACTTCTTCAAGCCGGCCCTGGGCCTGGCCCTATCGCTGGCCGCTTTCTCCTCGTTCGCGCAGGCACCCGCCCAGATGAAGATCGCCACCGTGGTGTGGATCGGCTACGGCCCGTTCTACGTGGCCGAGGCGCTGGACCTCTACAAAAAATACAACCTCAAGGTCTCGCTGCAGGTCTTCAACGACCCGGCGCTGATTCCGGCAGCCATCGCCTCGGGCGCGGTGGACGGCGGCATGTTGACCTACGACCAGGTGGTGGGCCAGGTGGCCGCAGGCCGCAACATGAAGGTGGTCATGCCCATCGACTACTCCAACGGTGGCGACGCCATCGTGGCCGACAGCAGCATCACCAAGGTGGCCGATTTCAAGGGCAAGAAGATCGGCTACAACCCGCTCTCGCCATCGGACTTCCTGCTGTCGTACGCGCTCAAGACCGCGGGCCTGACGGAGAAAGACATCACCCCGGTGAGCATGACGCCCGAAGCCGTGCCGGCGGCCATGGCCTCCGGCCAGTTGCCGATCGGCGTGACGTATGAGCCCAGCCTCTCGCAGATCCTCGGTCAGGGCGGCGGCAAGAAATTCAAGGTGGTGTTCTCCTCGAAGAACGCACCCGGCCTGATCGCTGACGTGCTGGTGTTCGACGACAAGGTGATCAAGGCCAAGCCGGCACAGATCACCGGCGTGATGCAGGCGTATCTGGACGGCCTGGCCTACATGAAGGCCAAGCCGGCCGAAGCGCACAAGATCATCGGCAAGTTCATGGGCGTGTCGGCCGCCGAGGTGAAGGAACAGCTCACCGGCGTCTACAACATTCCCGTGGCCGAGATGCCCAAGGCCTTCATGAAGGCCAAGGAAACCACCTCGTACTACGCCAGCGGCGAAATCATTGGTGAGCTGCTCAAGGCCAAGGGCCAGATCACCACGATCCCGGCCATCGAGGCCACCTTCGACGCCAGCCTGGTCAAGGGTCTGAAGTAATTCACCAGGCCGTTGCACCGGTGCCCAGGCGGGCACCGGTGCGCTGACAGCAGCGATCTCCATTGAAGGCATTTCCATGAAACCGGTTTTCCGATACGAAGATGGCGTGTGGCCGAACGTTGCCGCCATCAGCTTCACCGTGCTGGGCTGGCCAGTGGGCATTGCCCTGCTGGGACAGGCGGGCTGGCTGCTGAACGCACTGGGCGTGCTGCTGGTGGCGCAAACGCTGGTGTGGTCGGCCTATTTCATCCATGAGTTCGCGCACAACGCCATCTTTCGCACGCCGCAGGCCAACGAGCGCTGGGGCACCGTCATGAGCTGGATCAACGGCAGCTGCTACGCCAGCTTTGCCGACATGCGCCGCAAGCACATGCGCCACCACGTGGAGCGTGCCGACGTGATCACCTTCGACGCGCAGGCCTTCCTGCGCGCCCACCCGGTTGTGCGCCGCGTGGTGCTGGCGCTGGAGTGGGCACACTTCCCGGCGGTGGAGTTCGTCATGCGAGGTTACGTGATCGCCCTGCCGTTCATGAGCGAGCAAAAGAAGTCAGCACGCACCCGCGTGGTCGCCACCGCGCTGGTCCGCATCGCGGCACTCGCGCTGCTGGGCTGGTGGTCGCTCAAGGCCCTCGCCTTGTACTTCGTCGCTTTCCTGATCTTCATCACCGTGCTGCGCTTTGCCGACTGCTTCCAGCACACCTACGACGCATACCCCATCCTGGACGACACGCCGATCCCTAAAGACAAGCTGCGCGACCGCGCCTACGAACAGGCCAACACCTACAGCGACGTGGTGAGCCTGGACGCCAAGTGGTTCAACCTGATCTGGCTCAACTTCGGTTTTCACAACGCCCACCACGAGCGCCCCACCGCGCCCTGGTACCGCCTGCCCGCCTTCCACCGCGAGCTCTACGCCGACAGCTACCCGCAGGTGATCACCGTGGGTGAGCTGCTCAAGAGTTTTCACATCAACCGCGTCAAGCGGGTGCTGGCGAGCAACTACGGGGTGGTGCAACCGCCCGGCACACCGGGCCGCGCGGACGGTTTCCTCGGCGCGGTCGGCGTGTCTTTCCTCACCGCTGTTTGACATGGCCGCCGACCACGGCCTGCAGGGCAAGACCGTGCTCATCACGGGTGCTGCCGGCGGCATCGGCCAGGCGCTGGCACAAGCCTTTGCGGCGCAGGGGGTGCGGCTGATGCTGCTGGACCGTGCCGGCACCGGATTGCCTGCGTTGGCCCGTGAGCTGGGTGGGTTTGCTGCCGAGTGCGACCTCGGCGATACCGCACAAGTGGCGGTCGTTGCAGCGCAGGTGCGCGAACGCTGGGGCACGCTCGACGTGCTGGTCAACAACGCAGGCACCGAGTACCCCACACCGCTCGACGACACCGCACCCGACGCCATGACGCGCTGGGCCGGCCTGCTCGACAACAACGTCACTTCCATGGTGCGGCTCACGCAGGCCCTGCTGCCTTTGCTGCCGCGCGGCGCGAGCGTCATCAACCAGAGTTCCATCTGGGGCCGAATCGGCGTGGCCGGCTTCTCGGCCTACGCCGCGAGCAAACACGCCGTGGTCGGCCTCACGCGCTCCCTCGCACTGGAGCTCGGGCCCCGCGGCATCCGCGTGAACGCGGTCTGCCCCGGCTGGATCCGCACCGAGGCCGCGCTGCGTTCGCTCACGGCCATGGCACAGGAACAAGGCCGCAGCGAGGCGGAAGTGGAACGCGAGATCCTGGCGCGCCAGGCCGTGCCCGAGATGCTCACGCCGGCCGACATCGCCGGCGTGTTCCTGTTTCTCGCCAGTCTTGAGTCCCGTTCGCTCACCGGCCAATGCCTGGTGGCCAG
>NZ_JALHLX010000018.1:25481-44290 GCF_022844385.1 Hydrogenophaga sp.
GAGATCCTGGCGCGCCAGGCCGTGCCCGAGATGCTCACGCCGGCCGACATCGCCGGCGTGTTCCTGTTTCTCGCCAGTCTTGAGTCCCGTTCGCTCACCGGCCAATGCCTGGTGGCCAGTCACGGCGAGGTGATGGCATGAGCGCCGCGCCGGGCCGTTCCCAAGCAAGCTCGCACCGCAGCCCGCAGGGCGAAGGTACCCCATGAGCGTTGCGATCTCGCTGGCCGGACAGACCGCCCTGGTCACAGGCGCCGCCACCGGCATCGGCCGCGCCATCGCGCTCAAGCTCTCCCAAGCCGGCGCACGCGTGGTCATCAACCACCTGAACCAGCCGCAGGAAGCCGCCACCCTGGTGCAGGCCATCAAGGGCGCAGGCGGTCAGGCGGTGGCCATCAGCGCCGACGTGAGCGACGGCGCGGCCGTGCAGGGCCTGGTGGCCGAGGCGCTGCACACCGTGGGCGACATCCACGTCCTAGTCAACAACGCCGGCATCATCCAGGAGAAGCCTTTCCTGGACACGACCGAGGCGGACTGGGACCGCATGCTGGCGACCGACCTCAAGTCGGTGTTTCTGATGGCGCGCGCGGTGTTGCCCGGCATGGTGGCGCGCAGCGGTGGCGTCATCGTCAACCTCGCGTCCGACCTCGGCATCCTCGGCCGCGAAAACTACGCGCCTTACTGCACGGCCAAGGCCGGCGTCATCGGCCTCACGCGTTCGCTGGCGCGGGAGTTCGCGCCGCACGGCATCCGCGTCAATGCGATTGCGCCCGGGCCGGTGAACACCGCCATGGTGTCGCTGGAGAGCATGAGCCCCGAGTGGATGGAGAAGGAACTCGCGATCCCGCAGCACCGCGTGGCCGAGCCCGAAGAGATTGCAGCGACCGCGCTGTTCCTCGCCTCCGATCTGTCGCGCTTCTACTGCGGCCAGATCCTGGGGCCCAACGGCGGCTCGGTCATGCCCTGAGGATCTTCAATGTCGCTGCTCGCCCACCCATCCAACCGCCTGGCCACCAGCGTACTGCTGTTCTCGGCAACACTCTGGGGCCTGTCGTGGATGCCGCTCAAGTGGTTCATCGCGCAGGGGTTGACCGGCCCCATGGTCTCGCTGCTCTCCTACGGCGTGGTCGGCCTGTTCACGTGTGTCTTCATCTGGCGCCAGCGCGAGGCCTGGCGTCCGCAGTGGGGCCTGCTGCTGGCGCTGGCCGTCGTGGGTGGATGGGCCAACACCTCGTTCGTGAACGCGCTGATGCTGGGCGACGTGGTGCGGGTGATGTTCCTGTTCTATCTGTCGCCGGTGTGGTCGGTGCTGGGCGGCTGGCTGTTCTTGAAGGAGCGCATTCCACCGCTGCGCTGGGCGGCGGTGGTGATGGCCCTCGTCGGCCTGTGGCTCTTCCTGGGCGGCACGGGCGGCATGGATCTGGCCTTCACCTTCGTCGACTTCCTGGCGCTCTCCGCCGGCTTCTGTTTCGCGGCCAACAACGTGATCGCACGAGCTGCGCAGCAGGTCCCCATGGTGAGCAAGACCTTTGCGGTGTTCGCGGGCTGCGGGGTCATTTCGTTGGTGGCCACCATGGCTCTCGGCCACAGCGTGCCCACCCACATGGGCATCGGCGTGTGGATCGCGGTGCTGGCCTACGGCTTCGTCTGGCTGCTGTTGGCCACCGCCACCTGGCAGTTCGGTGTGACGCACATCGAGAGCAGCAAGGCCGGTGTGATCCTGCTGGCCGAACTGGTGGTGGCGGTGTTGACCGCGGTGTGGTTCGGCAACGAATCCATGACCGGCCTGGAGTGGGCCGGTGGTGCGCTGATCACCCTGGCCGCTTTTGTTGAAGCCATCGACACCTCGCCCTCACCCCAACACCAAGGAACCTGAATGAACACCACCGTGTGGATGAACGAACTCTCGTGGGTGGACTACCAGTCGCGCGTGCAGCGCGACCAGCCGCCTGTGCTGCTGCCCGTGGGCGCGCTCGAACAACACGGCCCGCACCTGCCGCTGGGCACCGACGGCCTGCTGTCGAGCGCCGTGGCGGCCGACACCGCTGCGCTGGTGGGCGGGCTGGTCGCACCTACGCTCTCGTACGGCTACAAGTCGCAACCCAAGTGCGGTGGTGGCCAGCACTTCTGCGGCACCACCAGCGTGGACGCGGCCACGCTGGTCGGCCAGGTGCGCGACGCGGTGCGCGAATTCGCGCGGCATGGATTGACGAAGCTCGTGATCGTGAACGGCCACTACGAGAACCAGTGGTTCCTGATCGAAGGGATCGACCTCGGCCTGCGCGATGCGAAAGCCGCCGATCCTTTGAATCAACTGCAGGTGATGCGCCTGGAGTACTGGGACTTCATGACCCCCGACACCCTGGGCGATGTGTTCCCCGACGGCTTCCCCGGCTTCGCTCTGGAGCACGCCGCTGTGCTGGAGACATCGATGATGCTGCACTACCACCCGCATCTCGTGCGCATGGACCTCCTGCCCGACGACGGCCCGGCCGACTTCCCGCCCTACGACATGTACCCGCCGCGAACCGACTGGGTGCCAGCCTCCGGGGTGCTCTCGTCAGCCAAAGGGTCCGACGCGGCCAAGGGCCGGTTGCTCGCGGTTGAAGTGGCGCGGCGCATGGCCGAGGCCATCACCACCGGCTTCACCCGCCCCACCGGCGTCTGAGCATGCACACCGCGCCCGACCCCAGCCGCACCGCCCTGCTCGTGATCGACCTGCAGCGCGATTTCTGCAGCCCCGGCGGCTACGCCCACCAGGCCGGTATCGACATCGCGCCCATGCAGGCGGTCGTGGCCAACGCCCTGCGGCTGTTGCAGGCGGCGCGCACGGCGGGGCTGCTGGTGGTGCACACGCGCGAGGGCCACCTGAGCGATCTGAGCGACTGCCCCGCCACCAAGCTGCAGCGCAGCGTGGACGCGGGCGCGCCCATCGGCAGCCTGGGGCCACTGGGCCGCCTGCTGGTGCGCGGGGAACAGGGCCACGACTTCGTGGATGCTGTGCGCCCCATCAGCGGCGAAGAGGTGATCGACAAACCGGGCTACGGCGCCTTCCACCGCACGCGGCTGGCGCAGGTGCTGGCCGCGCGCGACATCGAACAACTCATCGTCTGCGGCGTGACCACCGAGGTGTGTGTGCACTCCACGCTGCGGGAAGCGGTGGACCGGGGCTTTGCCTGCACCACCGTGAGCGACGCCACCGCCGCGAGCAACCCAGCCTTGCAGGCGCCCGCACTGGCCATGATCGGCGTGGAGGGCGGGATTTTCGGACTCGTTCAAAGCACCGACGAGGTGGTGGCTTCGCTGCAGGGGGCGAAGGTGACCCCGCCCGACCGTGTCAACACCTGGGTGCAAGCCTTCACCGGCGCCTGAACCGAGGGAATTCCCATGACCCAAGCCCTGCGCATCTGGCCGCTGCTGACCGCGACCCACCGCTACGACAAGACCATCTCCACCTTCAACCGGGGCCACGGACAGACCATCGAGGCGCCCATCCTGGCCTACCTGATCGAAACGAAGCACGGCCGCATCCTCTACGACGTGGGCTGCGACCACGCCAAGATCCACACGCCCGCGCTGCGGGACCGCCACTACAACCCCGCCACCTTCGAGATGGGCGCGCCCGACATGCGCGATGAGCACCGCATCCCCCACCACCTGGCGCGCCTGGGGCTGAGCGCGAAGGATGTGGACGTGATCTTCATCGGCCACCTGCACTTTGACCACGCCGGTGGCCTGAAGGAATTGAAACGCTGCGGCTGCGGCGCCGAGATCCACCTGCAGCGCGACGAGTGGGACGCGGCCTGCAGCGGGCTGGACGGTGCGGTGTTTGAAGACGACCTGCTGGACGACGAGGGAGAAGCCTTCCAGTTCTGCCTGAAGCAAGGTGAGTACAGCGTGCTGCCCGGCGTGCAGGCCGTGGCCACGCCCGGCCACACCGCTGGCCACATGTCCATGCTGATCGAGCTGCCCACCGGCGCACCAGTGCTGCTGGCGGGCGATGCGGCCGACCTGCAGGAAAACATCGACGACGAGGTGGCGCCCGGCACGCTGTGGCAGGGCCGCGAACAGCAGGCGATCGAGAGCATCCGCAAGCTCAAGGCATTGGCGCGCGAGACCGGCGCACAGCTCTGGCCCAACCACGACATGGCCTTCTACCGACAGCTGCCCGCCTTTCCGGGCGCCATCACATGAACATCCCAGACCGCTACCACGGCGTGTGGCAACGCACCCTGCTGGAGACACCCACCGAGCGCGACACCACCACCTGGGTGCGCTGGCTGCAGACCGGCCTGTGGCACGGCGACCTGCGCGTGCCCGCAGCAGCCGACCGCAACACCGTCGCCGGCCGCGCAAAACTGCAGGGCTTTGGCGGCACCACGCTCATCACGCAGCCCGACGCCGCACAACCCGAGGTCTGCACCTGGCAACGTCAGATCGACCTGCAACCGCCGCGCAGCACCCCCGATGAGGGGCACATGGTGTTCGAGTCACCGGAGGTCGTGCACGAGACCGGCATCCACGGCACCTACTTCGAGGTGTGGGAACGCCTGCCGGGCTCGCTGGGCACGCGCATCGCACTGGCCGCGCTCGACGACCAAGGCGCACCCACGGCCGAGCGCCTGCTGGTGGCGGGGCGCTACCTCATGCACCTGCGCCCGCGCCGCGCGGCATGGCCCGTGGACACCACCGCAGACGACTCGCTGGCCGAAGTGGTGGCGCGCCATCCGCAACAGGCTGAAGCCTTGCTCGACTTCGACATCAGCTTCGGCACGCTCGAACATGGTGTGTGGACCATCGAGCGCGCCACCTCGCCCGCATGGGAAGACGGGGTGCGAGCCTGCACGATGCACCGCATGGGCCATGCAGAGGCCACCGTGAAGTGCGATGGCCTGACCCTGCACTGGCAGGTGCTGGAGTGGCACGCACCCGACTGAAGCGCGCCCACGCACCGCTGCCGTGCACCCGGCGGCGCATGCACCTGCTTCTCAGCGGGTGGGTTGGACGCGTCTGCAAAAGTGGCCTTTCGCGGCCATTTCACAGGCATGCAACTTGCGCTGAAGGTGAAGCGCTCAACCCCACTCCCCTTCAACTTCCAGGAGCCTCACCATGCCCACCACCACCCCGTTTTCCCGCCGCGGCGTGCTTGCCGCCCTGCTGCTGCCGCTCGCGCTGTGGGCCACCACCGGGCACACCGCCAACCTCGACGAAATCAAGAAGCGCGGCTACATGACCGTGGTCACCGAAGACGACTTCCGTCCGTTTGAATTCGTCAAAGACGGCAAGCCCACGGGCTTCAACAACGAGATGGTCGATGCGCTGCGCAAATACGCCCCGTTCGAGATCCGCCAGGAGATCCTGCCCTGGCCCGGCATTCTCGCGGGTGTGGCGACCGGCAAGTACGACATCGCCATCACCGCCGTGCTCATGACCAAGGAGCGCACGCAATCGCTCGACTTCACCAGCCCGATTGCCGACGCCACGCACTACTACGTCAAGCGCAAGGACGACAGCAGCATCAAGAGCATCAAGGATCTCAACGGCAAGACCGTGGGTGTGCAAACCGGCAGCGCGTTCCTGAGCCGCCTGCCCGAGTTGCAGGCCATGCTGGCCAAGGAAGGCGGCAAGCTCGGCAAGATCGTGGAGTACGCGTCGTACCCCGAGGCCTACCAGGACCTCGCGCTCAAGCGCACCGATTTCGTGGTCAACACCGTCATCAACCTCAAGGCGCTGGTGGCCGAGCGCCCCAACGTGTTCGAGCTCGGCCAGCCGGTCTCGGGCAGCTCGTACCCGGCCTGGGCGGTGAAGAAGGGCAACACCGATCTGCAGAAGTTCATGAACGAATTCATTGCTGCGCAGAAGGCCAACGGCACGATGCCCGCGCTGCAGAAGAAGTGGTTCGGCGAAGCGTTCAATTTGCCGGTGAGCTACACGCCTGAGCAATGAAGCCTTTCAGCGCATGACCCACGCCGATGTCCTGTCGATCTTCAGCGGCGCGCTGACCACGCTGCTGCTGTCGATTGCCGGCATCGCGCTGGGCCTGCCCTTGGGCCTGGGGCTGGCGCTGGCTCGCTGGGCCAAGGTGCCGCTGCTCAACCAGCTGGTGGCGGTGTACGTGAGCCTGCTGCGCGCCACGCCGCTCATCACGCTGGTGCTGCTGATCTTCTTTGCCCTGCCCACGGCGGGCATCTCGGTCGGCCCGGTCACCGCCGGGCTGATCGCGCTGGTGCTCAACACCGCCGCCTTCAACTGCGAGGTGTGGCGCGCCGCGCTGATGGATCTGCCCAAGGACCAGATCGAGGCCGCGCAGTCGGTGGGCATGGGCCAGACCCTGCGCTTTCGCCGCATCGTGCTGCCGCAGGTGTGGCGCACCGCCCTGCCAGGCCTCATCAACGAAATGTCGCAGCTCGTGAAGCTCACGCCTGTGCTCGCGGTGGTGGGCGTGGTCGACATCACACGCGCGGCGGTGCGCATCGGTGCGCAGACCTACGAGCCGTTGCCGCCCTTTCTGGTGGCGCTGGCCATCTACATCCCCATCGTCTATGCGCTGGTGAGCGTGCAACGCTGGGTGGAGCGGCGCTCGGTGCTGCGCGAGGCCGCCGCATGATGAATGACTTCGCCACCGTGTGGTCGGAGCGCGGGCTGCTGCTTTCGGGCCTGGGCAACACCGTGCTGCTCTCGGTGCTGGCGGGTCTGGCGGCGCTGCTGCTGGGCGCGCTGCTCTCCACACTGCTGATGTCGCCGCGCAAGGCGCTCAGCCTGCCGGCCACATGGCTGGTGGACCTGGCGCGCTGCACACCCTTTCTGCTGTTCGCCTACATCGTCTACTACGGCCTGCCATCGCTGGGTCTGCAGTTCGATGCGTGGAGCGCAGGCCTGTTTGCGCTCACCGCGTACCACGCGGCCTACATGGCCGAAATATTGCGCGCGGCCTGGGCTGCGCAACCGCGCGCCCCCATCGAGGCCGGCGTGGCCTTCGGCTACAGCGGCCTGGGTCTGTTCCGGCGCATCGTGCTGCCGCCGCTGGCGCTCTCCAGTGCGCCGGTGCTGGGCAACCAGCTGATCCAGATCATCAAGGACAGCGCCTTCCTCACCATCATCACGCTGCCCGAACTCACCCACGCGGTGAGCTCCATCCAGTCGCGCCACTTCATTCCGTTCGCCGCCTTCCTCACCGCCGTGCTGCTTTACTGGGCGCTGTGCCTGGTGGTGGAAGCCGGCGTGGCCGCCGTCGGTCGCCTGGCCGACGCGCGGCGCTGACGCTTCACCTCTGCCCACCATGCCCACACTCATTCCGCTTCTCAGTGTCCAGTCGCTGCGCAAGAGCTACGGCAGCCTGCGCGTGCTCGACGACATCTCGTTCACCGTGGCGCCCGGCGAAACCGTGTGTCTGCTCGGGCCATCGGGCTCGGGCAAGTCCACGCTGCTGCGCTGCATCAACTGGCTGGAGCGCCCGGACAGCGGCCGCATCCTCATCGACAGCCAACCCATCGGCGTCACCAGCGGCGGCGTGGTCATGAACGACCAGCAGCTCGCGCAGGTGCGCACCCGCATCGGCATGGTGTTCCAGCAGTTCGCCCTGTGGCCGCACCTCACCGTGTTGCAGAACGTGATGGAGGCGCCGGTGCATGTGCAGCGCCGGCCAAAAGACGAGGTGCGCGCCGAAGCCGAAGCGCTGCTCCTGCGCGTGGGCCTGTTCGACAAACGCGACGTGTTTCCGGCGCGCCTTTCGGGTGGGCAGAAACAGCGCGTGGGCATAGCGCGCGCGCTGGCCATGAAGCCCGCGCTCATGCTGTTCGACGAGCCCACCAGCGCGCTCGACCCCGAACTGGTGGGCGAGGTGCTGGCCGTCATGCGCGACCTGTCCGCCGAGGGCATGACCATGCTGGTGGTGACCCACGAAATGGCCTTCGCCCGCGAAGCCGCCCACCGCGTGGTGTTCATGGACCATGGCGTGGTGGTGGAGACCGGCACGCCCGAAGCGTTCTTTGAGGCACCGAGCACCGAGCGCGGACGACAGTTCTTGCAGCGCTTCTCGGAAGGCCGCGCCACTGCTCCGGTTGTATTCAACGCTTCTTCACACGTGCACTCTTTCGGGTGCTGACAGAAGAGTCATCGGGCCTGGCACTCGCCACGCTCACGCAGCGGTATCGGCTGCACGGGAAGGCACGCCGTTCCCGGCAGGCAGCACCAGGCCTTCAGCCTTGGCCACCCGCTCCAGCGCTGCCTCGAACAGCATCCGCGCTGCGCCCGCCACGCGCTGCAGATGGAGGTGCAGCTCGGCGTCTGCAGGGCTGCGGCTGGCGCAGCTTGCGCTGTAGCGTTCGAAGCTGCCGATCTGCATCAGCAGCTCGGCCACATGGCTGGGGCACTCGCAGCCCACGCTGGAGGACAAGCCGGCGAATTCGGTGAGGGTGGCGTCGTCAAAACGTCTGGCGGGTGCCGGGCCCGCCGGCAGGCCCAGCGCATCCAGCGACCACGGATCGGCGCCCTTCAGGCTTCTGGCCGGTGCGTGCACTTGGGCGCCAACACCCCCGGCAGGCACCAGCGAGCGCAACCACGCCACCAGGGCCGCGTCGTCCGCGGGCTCACGGACCACGCTTGCTCCGCTCTTCACCAACGCGTCGCGCGCGGCCGCGCCCGCAAAACGGTAGGCCACACCCACATGGCGGGCGCGCCACGCCTGTTGTGCAGCTTTCAGGTCGGGCAACACATCGACTTGCAGCCCCGGCGCGTGACACAGAAGCACATCGATCGGCTGCTGCTTCAGCAACGCGCCGGCCTGCGCAGCCTCTGCCAACGAATCGAACACAGCCACCCACTCGGGCGCTGTGGACCAGAGCTGGTCCACAGCAGGCCGCTCCAGCCGCCGGGCCATCGCCTGCCCGACCACGACGATCCGCAGGGCGGCATCGCGCCCAGGCGCGCCGGGCGGGTTCATCTCGTGTGTCCGGAACAGGTCTCGCAGTTGCTCGATGGTGAGCCCTGCGAGCGAGCCGATGGCGTGACCGTGGAGGGTCAGTTGCCGCAGCAAAACGACCCGCTCCACATCGTTCGCCGAGTACTGACGGTGCCCGGTGGATGCGGTGCTCGGTGCCACAGCCTGGTAACGCTGCTCCCAGATGCGCAGCGTCGACACCGGCATGTCCGCCAGGCGGGCCACCGCACCGCTGCGAAAAGAGGGCTGCGCGGGCGATGCAGGCAAGGGTGCGCGCCGGGTGGATTTGCGAGGACTCATGCCGAATGCGTTGCGTTGGTTTTGAATCGTATTTCGCTTGATTATTGATCATATAACACGCATGAGTTCAAGGTGAATTGGAATCGGTCTACGATCCGGCGATGAAATACCCAACGCAACCCGCTGCAATGACCCGGCCGGGTGGGGCTCGCTCCACTGCCGTTGTTCGACAGGTCCAACATGGCTGACCGGCGACAACACGGCACCGAAATGCTGGTTGTCCACCGCGGTGCGCCGCGCGTTGCCGTGGTGGGCGCGGGCATCGGCGGCCTGTCGTGCGCACGCGAACTGGCACTGCGCGGGTACGACCCCGTGGTGTTCGAGGCCAGCGACCGCGTGGGTGGCCGGTGCAGTTCCCAGGCCACCCGAGCCGGCTGGTTCGACGACGGCGCGCAGGTCATCAACGGGACCACGCGGCTGGCGGCTTACACGGCGCCGCAGCCGGGCCAACTGGCCGCCAGCCACACCTGGACCATGGCAACTCGGCCGGTGGACGTCGAGCGTCCGGGCAAGGCAGCGGGTTGCGACGTGGACGACGCTGGCGACGAGCCCTCCCTGGAACTGATCGGCACCGTCGGCGTGCCGACGATGCGGGCCATGGCCGACGCCATGGCCAAGCCTCTGGACGTCCGGCTGGACTCGCCCATCCACCACGCCCACCGCAGCGCAACGAACTGGGTGCTGCAAGGCGCGTCGGCCATCATCGATGAGGACTTTCAGGCCCTGGTGCTGGCGCTTCCGGCCCCGCTGGCGCTGCCGTTGGTCAACGAATCGGCCCTCTTGCGCGCAGCCTTGCGCGGCGTGCGGTATCGCAGCCGTTGGGTTCTCCTGCTGGGCTCGGAGCGCGCGATCCACCTGCCGAACCACCGGGAATTCCACAGCGGTCCCATCGAGCGGATCGCCGCCATGCACAGCAAACCGGGGCGATCGTCGGCTGTGCCGCAGCGCTGGTTCATCGAGGCCAGCGAACGGTGGTCACTGGAGCACGCAGACGATGACGCCGAGGCAGTGGCCGATGAACTGCTGGCCAACTTCCAGGCCCACGCCGGGCGGCCGGTGGCGCCTCACTTTTTGCGGACCCACAACTGGCAGCACGCCTATGTGGATGCGCCCGCCCCACAAGCCGAAGGGCGCAGGTATCTGTGGGACGAGCGGCTGTTGCTCGGGGTCTGTGGTGACAGCGTGGTGCCCAGCCGGGTGGACCAGGTGCACCGCAGCGGCGCGCTGCTGGCAGCGCAGCTGGCCGACAGCCTGGTGGCCCGCCGTTGGCGCAGCGTCCCCGCTGTGCCACCCGCTGTCGCTGGCCACACCGATATGACCACCATGATCCATGCCCGCCCGGGCTTGCTGGGAACCGCATGACCGCCATCACTTCCGAAATCGACCGCTTCAACCGCCTGAGCGCAACCTGGTGGAACAGCGATGGACCGATGCGACCGCTGCACGTGGTCAATGGCCTGCGACTGGGCCATGTCGTCGAGCAGACGACGCAACACCTGGGCAGACCCGCAGCCGAGAAGCTGGATGGCATTCGCATCCTGGACGTGGGGTGTGGCGGCGGCCTGATGTCCGAGCCCCTGGCCCGGATGGGCGCACAGGTGGTGGGCGTGGACGCCTCACCCGGCAATGTGGCCGCAGCGCGCCTGCACGCCCAGGCGCAGGGCGTGACGGTGGACTACCGCCTGGGCGAGCCGGCCCAGGTGCTGGCGCCAGACGAACTGTTCGACGTGGTGCTGGCGCTGGAGGTGGTGGAACACGTGGACGACGTGGCCGCTTTTGTCGACACCGTGGCCAGACGCGTGGCGCCTGGCGGACTGCTGATCGCCTCGACCATCGACCGCACCTGGAAGAGTTTTGCGTTCGCTATCGTGGGTGCCGAATACGTGTTGCGGGTGCTGCCCCGGGGCACCCATCAGTGGAAGCGCTTCGTGCGTCCCACCGAGCTGGCCGCCGCCGTGAGCAACTCCGGTCTGCAACAGCGCGACCTGCGGGGCATGCAGTACCTGCCGTTGTTGCACCGGGCCTCGTGGTGCCGGGACACGCGGGTCAACTACATCGCCACCTACACCCACGCGCTCGCTGCCCGAGGCAAAGCAGAGACGGTCCCATGAAACCCCTTGACCTGTTCCCGCCCACGCGCGAAGCCGCACTGGCCCGCGTGGTCGCCGTGCGCCCGTCCGACTATGCGCGCAGCCGCAACGCTGTCGAAGGCGCCGTGACACAGCTCTCGCCCTACCTCACGCACGGCTTCCTGAGCCTGCCCGAGGTGCTGGCCGGCGTGGCCGCCAGGCACCGTCTGGACGTGCAGCACAAGTTCGTGTTCGAGCTCGGCTGGCGCGAATACTTCCGCCACGTGTGGCACCACCTGGGCGACGACATTCTGCAGTCCCTGCACGGCGGGCTGCTGCCCGAGCACGGCTACGCATCGGAGATGCCGGCCGACATCCGGCAGGCGCGCACCGGTGTGCCCGCCATCGACATGGCCGTGCGCACGCTCTACGCCACCGGCTACCTGCACAACCATGCCCGCATGTGGTTGGCCAGCTATGTGGTGCATCTGCGCAAGGTGCACTGGCGCGCCGGTGCAGACTGGATGGTGTCCCACCTGCTCGATGGCGACCTGGCCAGCAACCACCTGAGCTGGCAGTGGGTGGCTGGTACCGGCAGCAGCAAGCCCTACTTGTTCAACGCCGACAACGTCGCCCGGTACGCGCCTTCAGCCTGGCACAGCGCCGGCAGCGTGATCGACTGCTCTTACGAAGCCCTGGACGCCATGGCCCGCAGCAGCCGGCCGGTGAAGACCACGCCCCAGGGCGACGGTGTGGAAGAGCCCGCCGTGTGGTCGGTGCCGCAGAACATGCCACCCAGTGCTCCCCAGGCCGCCGACGTGAACGGGCGCGATGTCTGGCTGGTGCACCCCTGGGCCTTGGGGGAACCGCCGACCGACCTGCCCGCTGACAGCGTTTGCGTGGGCCTGCGGCTGGCCGGGCACCACAACGCCTGGCCCTGGAGCAGCGCACGCTGGGCGTTCGTCAACACCCGCATGGCCGCCCTCACCACGGTGCGCTGGCACGCCGACCGCCACACGCTGACCCAAGCCCTGGCCGGGGCGCGCTCCGTGCAAACCTTGGCCGATCCCCACGTCAGCGCACTGCTGCCGCCCCAGGTCGTGCAACGCCAGCCGCTGCACCTATTCTCCGATGTCAGCATGCATTGCACTTCGTTTTCTGCCTGGTGGAACCGCACCACGCGCGGTGTCACGGCGCTGGGCGATCTACCGGGACTGGCGGTCTGAACAGGCGATGGCGCCGTTGGAGGCTTCGCTCAAGGGGAGGCCAAACGCAGCCAGACCTCGTTGCGCCGCAAGAACCAGGGCTTGAACGGCGGGTCGTATTTGGAGAACACCGGGTCGCCGGTCCAGACCAGGTTGGCTGCCTTCAACGCGGACTGCAACTTGAGCAGCTGTTCGTTGTCGTTGGCCTCCGACCAGAAGCCCGAGTAACGGAGCACCGCCACCTGGTGAGGCGCGACCTCGCGCAGCTGAATGCGGGCGTCCAGCGGCTCCGGCGCGTTCGCCACGGTCACGCCTTTGGGCAGGACAAACTGCACCAGAAATCCACCGGCCTGGACACTCTGGGTCACAGGAGCCGTCATTTCCATCTTGACCGGCGCAGCGGTCTGGGTCACAGGAGCAGTCATGTCGAACTTCCGCTCTCCCTTGTTCTTTCCAAAAATATAGCCCGCCAGAACGGGAAAGGCCTGCCCGCCCGCTTCGCCGGCAGGACCTGCCACCACGACCTCCGCCACGGTGTACGCGGCGTACTCCCGAACCTCGATGCCCGAGAACTCGCGGACCACCTGGTAGGAAGGTTCTTCAGTGGCGTGAACGGGCATGGGAACGGTGCTCAAGGAAAGCACTGCGAGGAGCGCGCCGATTGAAGCGCGCCACCGCGGCAGGGTTGTGAGGATCAGGTGCTTCATCGGTGAACGGCTTCATCGCGTTGGGTTGAGAACGGTCGAAGGCTGCCATTGTCCATGTGAGCCATCTGGGACTGCGCGCTGCGAGGCACAGTCAGCCCACCCTGATCAGCTTCTTGTTGACGAACTCCTGAATGCCGGCGCCCGACAGTTCGCGCCCGTAACCTGAGTTCTTGACACCGCCGAACGGCAGGTCCGGCATCGACACTGCGGCCGAATTGATGAACACCATGCCGGTATCGATTTGCCGGGCCACGCGCTTGCCGCGTTCCACATCCTGTGTGAACACCGATCCGCCCAGACCAAACGGCGAGTCGTTGGCCAGTGCCACCGCCGCCGCTTCATCCGGCACCCGGAAGAACAGCGCCACCGGACCGAAGAATTCCTGCATGTACGCCGGGTTGTCCGCTTCAATGTCCGTGAGGATGGTCGGCTGCATGAAGGCGCCACGTTGCCCTTCGATGCGCTGGCCGCCCATCACGATCCGGGCGCCGTGGCTCACGGCCTCGTCCACCTGGCCCAGCAAGGTCTTGAGGGCCTGCGCCGAGGACAGCGGTGCCAGCGTGGTCTTGCGGTCCATGGGATCGCCCGCTTCGAAACCCTGCAGCGCGGTCTGAAACTTCTCGAGAAAACGATCGGCCAGGGCTTCGACCACGATGAACCGCTTGGATGCGGTGCAGGCTTGTCCGCTGTTGCCCATGCGACCGGACACCGCGTGCTTCACCGCGTTGTCGAGATCGGCATCTTCCAGCACGATGAACGCGTCGCTGCCGCCGAGCTCCAGGGTGGACTTCTTCAGGTTCTTGCCGGCGCGCTGGGCCACCACAGCGCCCGCACCTTCGCTGCCCGTCAAGGCCACAGCCCGGATGCGGTCATCGTCAATGACCGTGGCGACCTGGTCCTTGGTGATGAACAGGTTGGTGTACGCGCCCGCCGGCGCACCCGCCTCTTCGAGCAGGCGCTCGAAGGCCAGGGCGCACTGCGGCACGTTGGACGCATGTTTGACCATCACCACGTTGCCCGCCATCAGGTTGGGGGCGGCAAAGCGCACGATCTGGTAGTACGGATAGTTCCACGGCTCCACGCCGAACAAGACGCCGATGGGGCTGCTTTCAACCACGGCGTCTCCCTTGGCTGTGTTGAGCTTCTCCGGTGCCAGAAAGGACTCGGCGTGTTCGGCGTAGTAATCGAGGATGGCTGCGCTCAACTTCACCTCGCCCTCGCTCTGCGCGATCAGCTTGCCCATCTCCAGCGTGATGAGCTGGGCGAACTCCTGCGTTCGCTCGCGCATGAGGGCAGCAGCGCGGGACAACACCGCCTTGCGTTCGGCAAAACCCTTGTGGCGCCAGACCTGATCGAAACAGGCCTGCGCTGCAGTCAGCTTGATCAGCAACTCCGCGTCGTCGATGTCGTCGAATGACTTGACGATCTGACCGTTGTAGGGGTTGGTGCTTTGATAGGCCATGGGCTCTCCGGTGATGGGTCGGGACAGGGCGCTTCAGGCGGCCTGGAGTTGCGCCAGCACGGCGCGCGCGGCAGCGGCCGACGAGGCGGGGTTCTGGCCCGTGATGAGGTGGCCATCGGTGACGACGAACGACTGCCAGTCGGCACCTTTCTCGTACAGGCCCCCGTTGGCTGCGAGCATGTCCTGCACCAGGAAAGGCACCACCTTGGTCAGCTGCACGGCTTCTTCTTCGGTGTTGGTGAATCCGGTGACCTTCTTGCCTTTGACCAGCGGCGCGCCGTCGGCCGACTTCGTATGGCGAAACACAGCCGGTGCGTGGCACACCGCCGATACCGGCTTGCCGGCGGCGAACATCGTCTCGATCAGCTGGATGGAATGGGTGTCCTCGGCCAGGTCCCACAGCGGGCCATGGCCGCCCGGATAGAACACGGCGTCGAAGCCTTCGCCGGACACCTCGGCCAGCCGGGTGGTGTGGGCCAGGGCTTTGATCGCAGCGGGGTCTTTCTTGAACCGGCGGGTGTCATCGGTTTGTGCGTCTTCGTCGTCGCTGGTGGGGTCCAGTGGTGGCTGCCCGCCCTGGGGCGAAGCGAGCACGATGTCCGCGCCGGCGTCCATGAAGACGTAGTACGGCGCAGCAAACTCCTCCAGCCAGAAGCCCGTCTTCTTGCCCGTGTCGCCGAGCTGGTCGTGTGAGGTCAGGATCATCAGGATCTTCATGGGGTTTCCTTGGGTTGGGGATGCACCGTTGAACGGCTATTCAACCCATCAGTTTCCCGGCTGCAAACCGCAGCGTCTGTTCGACAGCGCACAAGGGGCATTTGCGTTGCCATGTCGCCAACATGAGACACACACCCTGCGGGATCCAACGATGCCCGATCGCAAACCCCACAACGCGAAGCCGGCGACGGCGCGGCATTTGTTGGCCGGTGAACGAGGCGGTGGCCGTGTTTCTGCAGCGACACGCCTGAGCACAAGCGACTGCTGGCCGCCGAACCGCGCGGCGATACTCCAGCACCTCAGGCTTGCAACGCTCCCCATGCCGCTCTTCGCCGCCACCGTTTTTCTCTCCGCCTTCCTGCTGTTCCAGATCCAGCCCATCGTGGCCAAGATGATCCTGCCGTGGTTTGGCGGGTCGTCGTCGGTGTGGACTCTGTGCATGGTGTTCTTCCAGGTGGAGCTGCTGCTGGGCTACGCCTACGTGCACCTGCTGCACGAAAAGGTCAGCGCCCGACGCCAACCCTGGGTGCACGGCGCGCTGCTGCTGCTGAGCCTGGCCACCCTGCCGGTGGTGGCGGACCCGTCGTGGAAACTCGATGCCCAGGCATTCCCCACCTGGAGCGTGCTCGGCGTGCTGGCCACCACCGTGGGTGTGCCCTACCTGCTGCTCTCCACCACCGGCCCGCTCATGCAGGCCTGGTACGCGCGCACTTTCGTCACCCAGGGCGTGCAGCCCTACCGGCTGTATGCGCTGTCCAACCTGGCGTCCATGCTGGCGCTGCTCTCGTACCCGGTGCTGGTGGAGCCGATGCTGGCGGTGAAGCCGCAGGCCTGGGTGTGGTCCACCGGGTATGCGCTGTTTGTGCTGGTGTGTGTGGCGACAGCGGCTTACACCGTGCGGCGGCAGAACGACCCCGTCACTGCCGCCCCGCCGCTGGACGCCACCCCCCGCCCCGGCTGGCGCGAATGTTTGATGTGGGTGGGCCTGGCGGCCACCGCCTCCATGTTGCTGCTGGCCATCACGCGCCACCTCACGCAAGACGTGGCGCCCGTGCCCTTTCTCTGGGTGTTGCCGCTGGCGCTGTACCTGCTGAGCTTCATCCTGTGTTTTGACGCCCCGCGCTACTACGTGCGCCCGTTCTTCCTGTGGGTGGCGTTGCCACTGGCCTTCGTGGCGTTGGACTTCGCCATGAACGAAGGGCTGGACGTGCCGGTGCTCGTGGTGCTGCTGTGCGCAGCGGTGTTCGTGTTCTGCATGGTCTGCCACGGCGAACTGGTGCGCCGGCGGCCGCCGGTGCGCCACCTCACGCTGTTTTATCTGATGCTGTCGGTGGGCGGCGCGCTGGGTGGGCTGTTCGTGGGGCTGCTGGCGCCGGTGATCTTCAACGCCTATTTCGAGCTGCCGCTGGGCCTGTTTCTCTGTGCGCTGCTGGTGGTGCTGGTGGTCTGGCCCGAGCTGCGCGGCCGCTGGCTGCGAGGCGCCCTGCTGCTGGCGCTGCTGCTCTACGGCGTTCGCCTGTCCAGCATTTCCATCGACTACGTGCAGGGCTACACCGAGGTGGTGCGCAACTTCTACAGCCAGACGCGCATTGAAGAGGGCGTGGACGAAGACGGGCTGGGTCCCGTGCGCAGCATGGTGCACGGCAGCATCACCCACGGCGAGCAGTACCTGAACCACCCCCAACGCGCCACCGCCTACTACTGCGAGCGCACCGGCATCGGCCGCGCGCTGCAGAGCCTGCCCACCGACCGGCCACGCCAACTCGGCGTGGTGGGCCTGGGCGCGGGCACGCTGGCGGTGTACGGCCGCGCGGGCGACGAGATGCGCATGTACGAGATCAACGACCAGGTGCTCGACCTGGCTCGCAAACACTTCAGCTATCTCGGCGACAGCGCGGCCACCATCGTGCCGGTGCTGGGCGACGGCCGACTGATGCTGGAGCGCGAATCGCCGCAGGCCTTCGATCTGCTGGCCATGGACGCCTTCTCGGGCGACTCCATTCCCACCCACCTGCTCACGCTGGAAGCGTTCGACGCCTACATGCGCCACATGCGCCCCGATGGTTTGCTGGCGGTGCACATCACCAACACCTACCTCGACCTGCGCCCGGTCATGGCTTCGGCCGCACAACACGTGGGCAAGGTGGCGCTGCTGCTCGAATTGCCATCGGGCCACGGCGACCCGTTCTGCCGGCGTTCCACCTGGGTGGTGTTCGTGAACGCAGCGCAGGCCGCCGCGCTGCCGCCTTCACTGCAGGGCGCTCAGGTGCTGCAGCCGCGGCCCGGGTTCAGGCCGTGGACGGACACGTTCTCCAACCTGTTCGACATCCTGATCTGAGCCGGTCAAGCCGCGTGGCGCAGTTGCGCGGCTGCCCGGACAACGGTCAGGGCGCTTCGGGCACCAACCGCGCCAGCGCCTCGCGCTTGCCCAGCGCCAGCAATTCCAGCACTTTGGGCACGCGCGACGCGCGAGGCGCGGCGCCGCCCGACTCCCACTTCCAGATCGAGAGCGACGACACCCCCAGCAGCTTGGCCATCTGCTCCTGCGTGAGGCCCAGGCGGGCGCGTTGCGTTTTCAGGCGCTCTGCCGTGAACACCACCTTGCGGCCGGGCTTGCCGCGCGGCGCCCCTGAGCCTGCGGCGCTGGCAGCCAGTGGCGCGCTGCGCGCCAACTGCGCCCGCGCCCTGCCCAGCTGGTTGACCTGGGTCTGAAACGCCTTGAGCTGCTTTTTGAGGGCCGCGATCTCGGAGCGCTGCTGCAAGGCGGCCTTGCGCAAAGCACCGAGTTCGTCGCGCAGTTCCTTGCGCGCCACGCGGGCGATCTCTTTCTTGAGGGAATCGGCAAATGTGGTCATTCCGGCATGGTACGTCATCGAACACAGAACGCTACTCCAGTAGCATCCCGACATGCCCACCCCACCCGACCTTGAACGCCTGAGTCCAGCGGCGGTGACCGCCATCGCGCAGACGCACACCGCACCCACCCCCTGCCCCACTTGCCGGCCTTGCGCCAGCCCGGGCTGGGAGTCGTTCCCCGCCTCGCAGGACGGCGCCGCACTGCAGCGGCTGGGCGCGCTCTGGCTGCCCGGCGACGACGAGCCCACGCTGGAAGAGCACCGCCCGGTTGGCGTGGATGCGTGGTCGGCCGACGCCCCCATTTCGCTGGCCCACCACCCTTACAACCGCTGCGAGGTCTGGGCCTGCAAGGCCTGCGGCTTTCCGTTTCTCCGCTACACAGAGTACGGCGGCTACTACATCGACCAGCGCATCCGCGAGCTGCGCGCCGGCCTGATCGTGGACACCTGAACACGAATGGCCCACTAGGGTTATCGATCTGCCAGGCATGGCGTGTGCATGCTTACCATCGGGCGCACAACAACCCGACGGAGACAAGACATGCTGAAAAAACTCGTG